>JAZQTB010000092.1:0-3251 GCA_045630425.1 Kiritimatiellia bacterium
ACGATAGCGGAGTAGAGTGTCTGTTCTGGCGTCTTTCCTTCGCCGGGGGTCCAGAGGCGTTTCTCCTTTGCCGTCTTGGTGATGCTGCTGGCGCTCATTGCCTCATCGGAATTTTCAAGTACAGCGGCTGCTGCTCCGAGAAGGGAGAGAGATTTCTTTTTCTCTTCCTTCACGGGCGCGGCTGTGTTTTCGGTTTTTGTGGTCTTGGTCTTTTTGCTCATAGTTATTCCTTTCGTTTTGTTACGAATGCCCGATATCGGGTTCATAAGTTCAATCGGCGCACATATTCGCTCTATCTGCGAAGTAAGTCAAGCGCGATTAAGTTATTTTTTGGAGGTTTAAAGTATGGCGGAGAATAACCCAGAAGCATTGCCAAAAGAGGCGCTCATTGAGGTCTTGAGGCGTTCGGGTTCGCGCACGGCGACCCTTGAGCGCCTTGAAGCGGATATTGCCGCCGGTGCGCCCGTAAACGCTGATGGGACGATAAACATCATTGCATACACGGCATGGATTTTGAAGGGGGAGAGCGATGAGGATTAAGACGAAGAAGATGAAGCCCATTGAAGTGGTCCGGCTTCTCAATTCGACGGAATTGGGGACGGTACTTTCGACAGCGAAGGTCTATCGCCACTTCACGGCGGCAGGGTATCGGATTGCTTCGACGGAAGATTCTCGCGCTCTTAATTTTTATCGTTATGCCGCGTGGCTTGTCGATAGACACAATACGCCGCGAGAAGAGCGAGCTGGCGGCTATGCTGCGCATCGCGAGGCGGCTGCACAGCGTCAGGCGGCTGAGTCTCTTTCAGGGCGCGACATCGGCGAGCTTCCCGAGGTCGCAAATCCTGAACGAAAGGAGGAATGCCGGGAGGATTTCAAGAAGTTCTGCGAGTCGTATTTCCCGGAAGTGTACAACCTCGAATGGTCGGCGGATCATCTGCGGGCGATTGAGAAGATTCAAAAGTCGGTTTTGGGCGGAGGACTTTTTGCGCTTGCGATGGCGCGCGGATCGGGGAAATCATCGCTTACCGAGTCTGCGGCGATTTGGGCGATGGCGTATGGGCATCGCGAATTTGTCGTGATTATCGGTGCAAGCGAGGGAGCGGCGCTGGAAATGCTCGATTCGATCAAGACGGAACTTGAGGTGAATGAACATCTTGCCGAAGATTTTCCTGAAATGGTCTATCCGATAGCGTGTCTTGAGGGAATCGCCAACCGCTGCGCCGGTCAGCTCTATAAGGGCGAGCGAACACGCATCTCATGGACGGCAAGCGAGATTGTTCTTCCGACAATTGTTGGTGCGGCATCGTCCGGTGCGGTTGTGCGAGTTGCTGGTATAACGGGGCGTATTCGCGGCATGAAGTATAAGCGCCCCGACGGCAGAACTGTGCGTCCTGAGTTTGTCATCATCGACGATCCGCAGACGAGTGAGTCGGCAGGCTCCTCAGAACAGACTCGCAAGCGCGTTCGTGTGCTTTCGGGTGACATTCTGGGACTTGCTGGACCTGGTCGCAAGATAGCGGGCGTATTGCCCTGTACTGTCATTCGCCCAGGCGACATAGCAGAGCAGATGCTCGACCGCTCGAAGCATCCCGAATGGAACGGCGAGCGATGCCGGATGATATACAAGTTTCCGAAGAACGAGAAGATGTGGGATAAGTATGCCGACTTAAGGGCAGATGAACTTCGGGAGAAGGGGACATTCGTCAAGGCGACAGAGTTCTATGCGTCGCATCGTGATGAGATGGACGAAGGGGCGGAGGTCGCTTGGCCTTCTCGCTACAATCACGATGAGATTTCTGCCGTTCAACACGCGATGAACTTAAAGCTTACCGATGAGGCGGCGTTCTGGGCTGAATACCAAAATGAACCGCTTGCAGAAGACTTGGGTACTGAAGAGCAGCTGACGCTTGATGGGGTTGCAGGGCGTGTGAATGGGCACTCAATGCGAACTGTTCCAGTTTCGGCAACACACGTGACAGCGTTTATCGACGTTCAGAAGGCGATGCTTTTCTACTCAATTGTCGCGTGGGATGATGACTTTACCGGGCGCGTCATCGATTATGGCGGGTGGCCTGATCAGAACCGAAAATTCTTCACACTTTCTGATGCGCACCCAACCTTGCAAAGTGTCTTTCCAAGAAATGGCTTGGAGGGTTGCCTTTACGAGGGGCTAAAGAAGCTTACTGAGGAGATTATCGGCAAGGAATATATGCGCGATGATGGGGCGGCAATGAGGATTGAGAAGTGCTTAATCGACGCAAACTGGGGACAATCGACCGATACTGTTTATCAGTTCTGCCGCGAGTCGGAGTTTGCCGGTATTGTCGTTCCGTCGCACGGCAAGTACATCGGAGCCTCTTCGAAACCGATGGGCGAATATAAACGAGCTGTCGGCGATAGAGTCGGTCTTAACTGGCGAATGCCCAATGTACGCGGTAAACGCGCCGTTCGGCACGTCATCTACGACACGAACTACTGGAAGAGCTTTATAGCCACACGACTTCTGACATCGCCAGGTGATCGAGGAGCTTTGACGCTCTTTGGGCGTTCAAGTGACGATCATCTTCTTTTCGCTGAACACCTCACCGCCGAATATCGGGTGAAAACCGAGGGGCGCGGCAGGAAGGTGGATGAATGGAAGATGCGTCCCGACGCGAACGACAACCACTGGTGGGACTGCGTTGTCGGTTCGGCGGTTGCAGCGTCGATGACAGGCTGTGTGCTTGCAGGGACTATGGAAGATAAAAAAGCGCGTTCTGCTGCGAAACCGAAAATAAAACTCTCGGAACTTAAGCGAATGCGTGGGCGATAAAAAAACTTTTCCCATTTTTCCTCTCTCAACTTTATAGGTTGTAGTAGAGGGATGAATAGGAGGTTCTTATGAGATACGGTAGCGTTTGTAGCGGAATTGAGGCGGCTTCAGTCGCTTGGAAGAGCCTTGGCTGGGAATGTGCGTTTCTTTCAGAAATCGAGAAGTTCCCGTCTGCCGTTCTCGCTGAACGCTTCCCGAATATCCCCAATCTTGGTGATTTTACGAAGATAAATCCCAGCGATTACGAGGGAGATATCGACCTTCTGGTTGGGGGAACTCCTTGTCAGGCGTTCAGTATCGCGGGTTTAAGAAAGGGTTTGAATGATGAAAGAGGCAATCTTGCGCTTGAGTTTGCAAGGCTGGCTTTTCGCACACATGCCCGTTGGGTGGTCTGGGAAAATGTGCCCGGTGTACTCTCAAGCGGGAAAGGAAGCGATTT
>JAZQTB010000093.1:0-1686 GCA_045630425.1 Kiritimatiellia bacterium
TCCATCTGATCGACCTTTCTTTGAATCTGCGGCACGATTGATGCGAGAGAAGAAAGCTCCTTTACAGTCGAGCGGTCAATCCGCTTTAAGCCTTCGTCCTCAAATCCTAACGACATTCCGCTTTCGCGCTCTGTAACCCACTCTCCGCCCTCGACATGCCAAGTAACGCTTGAATGCGCGTCGTCGACCAATGACGAGGCATATTCAGTCGAAATGGGCCTGAGATAGAGCGAAAGCCCCATCGAATTAGGACTTACATAATCATCCTTCGCGAGAAGCTCATCATTAGACCTGAAAACTCCCTCCCAAACTCTTACCTCTGCAATTTCGCCCGAATAGCCTGCGCCGAGCGATATGATTTCGGGCGTGAGATCAATCTGGAATGGAATTGATTTCTCGGCTATTTTAATTCCCTTCTCTACATCAAAAACAGAAATACTCTGTACTCCGTTAGAACTTCTAATCGCAATCAGCGTCTTCGATTTTTCTTTAGTAACGCAAAGGACTTCGCTCTGACGCTCTCCTATAGGCTCTATCGATTTGATTGCGGTTGTATGTGTATAAGGCAAAACCTCGCCGTTGTCTGAAACGTTGGAACACTCCCAGCCTTCCCATGACGGGTAACCGTTTTCTGCCGGATTAAAGCCTTCAGGCAATGCGGTAGGCGGATTGACCCCGAAAAATCCGTACTCATAAATGTTATAGCCGTTCGTCACCGCAAAATACGAATACGGAGTATCTTCATCGAAATCTTCTATCTGTAAATCATCACTTACAAAGAAAAGATCCTCGCAGTCATAGACGATTTCTTTTGTAGTAAGTTTAGTTTCACCGATTGTAAGAACGTTTGTTTTATCAAGCGAAAAGTCTATTAAAACCTTATCGTCCTCAAATGACGCTACGACTGCGTTGTCAGATTTCTGCGACGACGGAATAAACTGAAACTCCACCGTCCATTCGTCATCGGCGGTAAGTTCGGGCCTCTCGCTCTCGCTTAAGAAACTCCACATCTCACCCGCCCCCGTAAAGAGATGGCGAAGATATGAGCCGCTCTTAGGCTGTGGAGGCAACAGCGAATTGCCGACCGCCCAGTTGCAGAGCGCGCCGAATCCGCCGCGTGACGCCCATTCACCATATCCGAACGCACGCGATTCTTCAGCATCAAGATACCCCGCTCCCGTTGCGCCCGCCTCATCTCTATAAGACTTTCTCGCCGTGCGGTCAACCGTTTCAAGCGCGACCTTAGCGACATTGAACGCCGCCTTGGAGAACTGCGCTTCATCATAATAATCGACATTTAAAACGGAATCTGCGACTACCATCTCGCCCATCGCGGGCTCTTCCCACGAGAAACAGGGATTGCGCAGAAGTCGGTAATAACCTGAGAGCGCGGAAAGATAATGTCCATACGCGTCACCGTGACCTTGAGGGAACATCTTTGCGGCCGCATTCTCGTCTATGAGCCCCGTATTATCGCCGGAAATGTTATAGTTGACCATGTATGCGACTTCTCCGCCTGTCGGACTTTTTGTGATATTCCATACGAGACGGTTATAATAAGGCGAAATGCGTGTAGATGGCGCATTTTCCCCGCTTCTGCCGCGCAAAAGCGCAAGTTCCTCATCAAGGAGCGTCGGCACCTGATTGTCGAACGCGAACATAGCCGATGACAGCATAGAATTATTT
>JAZQTB010000094.1:0-25726 GCA_045630425.1 Kiritimatiellia bacterium
AAAACTCTTTTTTTTATTTCTTTTTTTTTTAATTAAATGGCATACGAAACTGCCGTGTTAAAGCAATTGGAAGCCTACACAGCCAAACATCTTAGTCGGATGGGCGGCGTTAGCCCGCACATTCGACTAACCGATTACAGCTATTTTGGATAAAAAAATGGTATACTACAAATCAAATAAAAAAAAACGGAATATGAAAAGTTCTCTCAATAATTTTGTTGAAGTTGCATTGGCTGCAGATAAAAATTACATCGTAGGATTAACTGTATCTGCCTGCAGTATCGCGAAGTCCTGCTCCCCTGAAACAAATTTACGCTTTCACATCCTTTATAGCGGTTTCACTGAAAAAGACAAAGCCAGTATCAAACAGAAGCTTTTATCATCCAAAAGCAACTGCGAAGTATGTTTTTACGATGTTTCAGATATCGACTTTTCATTCTTCCCGTTATATGCATCAAGTCGAATGACTTATGCAAGACTTACTCTGCCACAGCTTCTGACAAAAACCGAATTTGTCATATATACAGACGTCGATACGCTCTGGCTCGACGACATATCGGAACTGTGGCAACTCAAAGATGAAATCCCTCTAATAGCCTGTCCCCGTGAGCAATCTCAAAAGACCATTGAGATGGAACAAAAATGGTTCACCGAAAGGAATTTAAAATTCGACAGCGCCAACTATTTTTGTGCTGGCATTTCCTTTTACAATTTATCGGCAATACGAGAAACAGGCGTCTTTGATAAGGTCTTGGAGTTCGGCCAGAGATTTGAAACCTTCAACTGTGCCGATCAGTCTATGCTGTACGGCGCCATTGGTGACAAAGTGAAACTATTGCCAGACCGGTGGCAGACATTTCCACGTAACGGCATCCCGGATTCTTCCGATAAAAATGTTGTACTGCACTACGCCGGAGAAGTTCCGTGGAAAGTTACATCCTGCACTCACTTAATCACCGACACACAACTTCTTTGGTTTGATGCCTGCTCTTTAGTATTTAACGAATCCCTGTGGCAATCGTTGCGCAGATTTTACTCCCCCTTTACAATAATAAAAGCCAGGCTGCTTTTTGTCGCACTTTTCAAAATATGGCCGGTATCCATATTAGGCAATATCCTTTTAACATGTACCGGAATAAAAAATTTTAAAGAAACTTTAAGAAATCGTAAACAGTATCTAAAAAATCTCACAGCAGACAGGAACGTGAAATGAAATCTATTCTTTGGATTTTAAACGGTTGCGGACTTGAAGGCAAAGGCATAACCGGCGGTCCTGTACGCTTCTATGAAATTTCACGCAGATTCGCCACTTACGGAATAAGCCAGCATCTGCTTACAACAAGCGGCGGAAAATCCATGCAATCCACCTTGGGCTGCGAGCTTCCGATGACGACTGTCCCGGCCTCGATCCTTCTCGGCAAGGAACCATGCAGACCCTTCAGATTCTGGAGCTACATTGTCACTTCTCTTTTATGGCGATTTAAACAAAAAAAACTCCCAAAGTCTGATACGATAATAACTGTCAGTGATTATTTCTGCGATATTATCCCGGCTCTTAAGTTAAAGAAAAGTTTCTCCGCAAAATGGATCGCCTGGATTCATCATTGTGAAGCCGATCCCAAAACTCGCCCGGGCAACAGACTCGTAAACGAGATTACCGCAAGAATGCAAAAATGGAGCTTTAAAAAGATCTCAAGATATGCTGATTGCGCATGGATAAACGATACTATCGCCGGCGACGAAATAGAAAGACGCCTGCTGGATTTAGGAATGCCGCCTGAAAAAATACGCAGAATGAAAAACGGTATCAATATTCAGGATATAAAAAATATTCCTGAACCTGACACCAAACAGGTTGATGCGGTTATGATCGGCGCGCGCCCCAATAAAGGTCTTTTTGACATCATTCCGATCTGGAAACGTGTCTGTGAACTACGCCCAAACACTAATCTTATCGTAATGGGCGGAATGAGCGGAGAAGCAGAAGTCGCCGGCGAAGCGAAAAAACTCAATCTCCCCATTACATTCTTTAAACCTGACAAAGGTTTTCTATCCGCGAAAGATTACTACGCAAAAATAAAAAATGCGAGCGTTTTATTCGCCCCAAGCCATGAAGAAGGATGGGGAATCGCCGTTTGCGAAGCCATGGCGTCCGGTCTGCCCGTCGTTGCATACGATCTGCCCGCTTACCGCAAAATTTATTCAGATTCGTATATAGCCGTCGATTGCTTTGATCAGGAAAAATTCGCCGACGCGTTAATTGATATTTTAAACAATCCCTCTTCGTATTCTGCTCTCACGGCAAAAGGTCGTTCTACCGCAGCAAAATACGACTGGGACACCATCGCCGAAGACGATCTGAATTATATGTGACGACTTCGGCGAGAGCCTTCCTTAATCACTGTGCGGTTTTTTCGGCACGACGCGGCTGCAGGAACGGTTCGCCGGATCGAAAATCGCCTCTGCGACTTCAAGAACGTCCGCCGCGGTGACGGTCTTGACGGCCTCGACCTGTTCCTCGGTAGTCATAAGTCTTCCGTACGAAAGAAGCGTCGAACCGTAGAAGAAAAGCTTGGAGACGACCCGCTCGTGGGAGAGCCTGAAGTTTCCGAGCATAAATTCCTTAATGCGCTTAAGTTCGGATGCGGGAACTTTTTTTGATCGGATCCTGTCGATTTCCTTTTCAATAGTCTTGACGACCAGAGCCTCTTTCGACGGATCGACGCCCGCCGTCACGGTGAACATGCCGGCATCGGTGAAAAACTGCATTCGCGAGGAGATGTCATAGCTGAGTCCCCTTTTCTCGCGAACCTCCTGAAAGAGTCTGCTCGACATTCCCTTTCCCATGATAGCGTCGAGAACGCTCGCGGCGTATTTCCGGGCGTCGTTTATGCCGAACGTTCTGTACCCTATGGCTATCTGCGTCTGCTGGACGTCTTTGGACACCGCCGTTTCGGGAACCGGCGCGACCGAAAAATCGACGCTCTTTACGTTCTTGAATCCGCTGCCGACGCGACGGCAGTCAAAGATATGGCGCGAAATCTCCGCCAGCGCCTTTTCCTCGTCGAAGCGGCCGACGACGACAGCGACGGTTTTCGAGGGCGCGTAATGCGTCGAGATATAACGTCTCAGATCGTCGGGCCTGAGCGGCACAAGCGACTTCGCGGAACCCGCCACGCCCGCGCCGAGGCGGTTCTTAGGAAAAAGAGAGCGTTGAAGATTCTCTAACGCAACGGAGTCCGGCTCGTCCGAATACATTTTTATCTCTTCGAGCACAACGCGCTTTTCGCGCTCGAACTCATCGTCGGGTATGGTGGCGTTCAGATACATGTCGAAGATTATATCCATCGCCTCGTTGAGATATTCGTACGGCATGTGCGCGTAATAGCACGTCGACTCTTCGCCGGTGCATGCGTTGAAATTTCCGCCGCGGCCTTCGATCGCGCGCGTGATATCGATCGGCTTTCTCGAGGGTGTGCCCTTAAAAAGCATGTGCTCGATGAAATGCGAGATGCCGGCGGTCTTCGCCGTTTCATGACGCGAACCCGAGGCGATAAAAAGACCGAAAGCGACACTTTCGGCTTCACACGGGACAAGGACGGCCTTGAGACCGTTTTTAAGAACATGCAGACGAGGTTTGTTCATTTTAAAGAGCGGCGATATTCATTTCTTTAAGAGTCGTGCGCTCGTCGTAGAGAGCCTTTCCGACGATTGCCGCGCGGAGATTGGGCCGCTCGAGCGCCTTCAGATTGGCGATGTCGTATGGGGAGCTGACTCCGCCCGAAGCCGTGATGTCGCACGTGGGTGCCGCATCGCAGATCGCCGCCATCTGGGTGAGGTTGGGACCTCCGAGCATTCCGTCGGTCGCCGTATCGGTATAGATAATCGTCTTTACGCCCATCTTGGCCACGGCGCTCGCAAGATCGACAGCCTTGACGTCGGTTGTCGTAACCCAGCCCTTGGTCTGCACGAGACCGTCGCGCGCATCGATGCCGACGGCGATTTTATCGCCGTAGCACTCAACCGCGGAAAGAAGAAACTCGGGATCCTCAAGCGCCGCCGAACCGATGATGGCGCGCGCGGCGCCGGCCTCGATCACGGCTCGGAGAGCCTCGGGAGTTCTAAGGCCGCCGCCCACCTCGACTGGACCGCCGAACGCTTCGATGATTCTCGCGATAACCTCGGCATGGCGAGGCTCGCCGTCGAACGCTCCGTCGAGATCGACGACGTGAAGTTCGCGTCCGCCCTGCTCCGCCCAGTCGCGGGCCTGAGCCGCCGGATCGTTGCCGTATACGGTTACGTCGTCGGCGCGGCCCTGGCGGAGACGGACGCACATTCCGCCTTTAAGATCGATAGCGGGAAGAATTATCATATAACCCCCTTTGAGGAAGGCACACCCTTTTCGGCGGGATCGAACGCCTTCGCCGAGCGCAGCGCACGCGCGAAACTCTTGAAAAACCCTTCACAGACATGATGGGCCTCGTCGCCGTAAATCTGGCGGAGATGAACATTCAGGCGACCCTCGACGCTGAGCGCACGGAAGAACTCCTCGATGAGCTTAACCTCGAAATCCCGAACCATCATGTGCTTCATCGCCGAGAGCATCACGACGAACGGGCGGCCGCCGAGATCGACGGAAGTCTCGCAGAGAGCCTCGTCCATGGGAATGGACGCGAAGCCGTAGCGGACGATGCCGCGGCGGTCGCCGAGGGCTTCGTTGAGAGCCTTGCCGAGCACAAGCCCGACATCCTCGACCGTGTGGTGGTAATCGACATCGATATCGCCTTCCGCCTTGACGGAAAGGTCGACAAGCGCATGCTTTTTGAAGAGTTCAAGCATGTGATTGAAAAAGCCGATGCCCGTATCGATCACGCCTTCGCCCGAACCGTCAAGATTCAGCTCGAGTTTAATCCGCGTTTCTTTTGTATTGCGTTCTACCGCCGATTTTCTGATACATTGTTCCATATTTTGAATATTATAGCATATTTAGAGCATGAATAGGAGCTCAGTCGCGGACGGCCGGATTGAGATATACGGGCAGCGGCTCGGAAACCGCGAGCGCGGGATTGGCCACAAAAGCGCGCGCCAGCCCTTCGGCCGAAGGAACGGCCGCACCGGCATAATACGAACCGAACGTATCTTTTAAAAGCGTATCAATCCGCGCGGCGTCGGGAGTTACGACCTTTACTCCGGCGGGAACTCGCAAGTGCAGCATTTCGCAGTCCACCTGAAAAATATCGGTCACGAGACGAGTCCCGTCGAAAAGCGCGATCCAGTATTTACCCCTTCGCGCGTCGCCTACAACCGCAAGAGGCCCTTCCTCGGGCGCGAACGAACACGGCGACGGAAGCCCGCGCACGAAACATCCGGACCCTATCGCATAGCCCTGGGCGAAGGAAAGCGCGGCTCTTATCCCCGCGAACGATCCGGGGCCTGTCCCCACGACGATGCCGTCGAGCGCAGCGCCTCCTGTGAAATCCCGCGTCTCGCGAACCCACGAGCCGCTGTTGACCCCCGACGAGCACATGTCGGCGCGAGCGGCGACACGACCGTCTTCAAGAAGCGCCAGCGACCCCCTGTCGGTGGAGCGCTCTATAAAAAGTATATTCATTTTTTCTGAACCCTGTAATGCTTTTCATTCCCGTAGGGGAAATCGTTCGGCACATAATTGCCGACGCGGGATCGCGAAAGAGTGTAGTTTTTGGTTATGTGGGTGAATATCCACGGACAGTCTTCGCGGACTATTTCCTGGCAGCGGCGCCAATGCCTCATACGTTCCGCATCCGTCTCGGCGGCCATTGCCTTTTCGTATTCGGCGTCATACTCGGGATTGGCGTAGCACGAATGGTTGGGCCCGGGGCTTCTGTTTTTGGAGTAAAACAGCTGAAGGAAATTCTCCGGATCGGGATAATCGGCAACCCACGCCATCATGTAAAGCTGAACGTTGCCTTTATTGACGGAATTCAGGAACGCGTGCCAGGTCTGGAATCTGAGTTCTATTTTGACGCCTATGCGCGCATAGAAACTCGCTAAAAGCTCCCCCGCCTCGCGGCTGTCCTGCGTCGGACGCCCTATGGAGAGCGAAATGACGAGGGCGCGCCCCGTAGCGGGATCGATCCCTCCCGGATATCCCGCCTCCTCGAGAAGTCTTTTCGCCTTCACGATGTCGAACGAATATTCAAACGGTTCATCTATGCAGCCCTCGACGGTCGGAGGCACCGGCCCCGACAGGGGGCAGACGCTGTTGTTGTAAAATTTCCTCCAGGTGGGGAAATCGAACGCGCACGAAAGAGCCTGACGCAGTTTCCTGTTGCCGCCGAGAAGAGGATCTTCCATGTTCATGCCGATATAACGCACTTCGTTCGCGGGCGCCCCGCCGTTCAGTTTCACGCCGCGCTCGGCGACTGACGGATAAAGCCTGCCGTCGTCCCCCATCACCGAACTCCAGTTGTCGCGGGCGATCTCGCCCAAAAAATCGACTTCGCCGTTCAGAAGCATAAGCCATTGGGTCGTGACATCGCTCACGACTATGTAACGCACCTCGTCAAACGCGCCCGCACCGGCGTCGGCGGAGAGCGCCCAGCCGTGCCATCGGGGGTTTTTCTCGAAAACGATTTCGTGGTTTCGCCACCATGACTTCAGCCTGTAGGGCCCGGTAGTCTCGCCGTTCGGACCGCGTATTCCGCAGTACGCCATCGTAAGCATCCACGGGAAAACGTGCTGCCTTGAGTTAAGTTCTATCCTGAACGTTCTTTCGCCGGTTACCGAGACATCCTTCACGTTCTTCATCGTCCAGGTTCCCGGCGAAGGATTCGCCTTGTCGCGCAATCGGTCTATGCTGCGTTTTACGTCGGCGGCCGAAAGCGGAGTGGACGGAACCATCCTGAAACTGTACACGAGTCCGTCGTCCGAAACGCCGAGAAGCTCACACGCACCCGGCTTTATCCTGTAGGGCCTCGCCCTGTAATCCACCTCGAGAGGCGTTTCGTAGAGCAGGTGGACGGCGTGGCTGTCGTAGGTCGACTGGGACTGCACGGGATCGAGCGAATCGACTCCGGTAAGCGCGCGGGTGAAAACCGCTGCGAACAGCGCGGCGGAAGCGAACGTCATGCGTGAATCTCCAGATAGACCTCAAGTCTCCTCGGCGCTCCCTGCAGAGCTGATAGCGCGCGCTTTACGGCCGAAAGGCGCGGGCGGACCGAAAAAAGCGACGGTGCGCTTTTAACGTACAGAAAAAGCCTGTTCCCTTCGCGGCGGCCGGGTCTGGCGGCGAGCGAAGGGAACAGTTCCCCCCACCTGTCGGCCAGCATGTCGAAAAACGGATCGGGAACGTAAGTGAGATCCTTGAAGGAAGCCTCGACCGCGGATGCGAACGACGGATGCATCCCGCGCTTCTGAGGCTCGACCGGCCTCCAGTTCACACCGTTCTCGAACGCCACTTACTTCTCGCTCGCTTTCATCTGGAGCCACGACTCGATGAACTGCTGGATGTTGCCGTCCATGACGGCGTTGACATCGCTCGTCTCGGTCTCGGTCCGAAGATCCTTGACCATCGTGTATGGGCAGAAAACGTAGGAACGGATCTGGCTGCCCCAGCCGTTCTCGGACTTCGCCCCGTAGAAGCGGTCCATCTCGGCCTTCTTCTGATCCTCGTAATATTCGTAGAGCTGGGCGCGGAGCATGTTCATCGCCTTCTCTTTGTTCATGTGCTGCGAACGCTCCTTCTGGCAAGCGACGACGATGCCGGTCGGCAGATGGGTAAGACGCACGGCGCTGTCCGTCTTGTTCACATGCTGGCCGCCCGCGCCGCCCGCGCGGTACGTGTCGATGCGGAGGTCTTCGTCTCTGATCTCGACGTCGATGTCGTCGTTGACCTCGGCGACCGTCTCCATCGAGGCAAAAGACGTCTGGCGGCGCTTGTTCGCGTCAAACGGCGAAATTCTCACCAGGCGGTGGATGCCGCGCTCGGCCTTGAGCATACCGAAGGCGTAGGAGCCCTCGACGCGGAAATAAACGTCTTTGTAACCGGCCTCTTCGCCGACCTGCGTGTCGTATTCCTCGACCTTCCAGCCCTGGCTTTCGGCATAGCGCTGATACATGCGGTAGAGCATGGCGACCCAGTCGCACGCTTCGGTTCCGCCCTGTCCGGCGTGAAGCTTGACGAAGACGTTGCACTGATCGAACTTCCCGCCGAGAAGCGACTGCATCCTGAGCTTGGAGAAATACTGATCGGCTTTGTCGCATTCGGCAAGAGTGTCCGCGAAAGCGATCTGCCGGGCCTCGCCGTCCTCCATTTCGGCAAGTTCGAACATGACCGAAGCGTCTTCGATGGTTTTCAGCAGGGCATCGTAGGGAATCGTATAGGCGCGTTCCGCGTTTGTGGCGGCGATAACCTCTCTGGCCCTGTTCTGATTGTTCCAGAAGTCTCCCTGGGCCTGAAGATCCTCGAGCTTGGAGAGATTCGCCCTCCGCTCGTCTATCTTTATGTACTCGGCCATGTCGTCGGAGTTTTTCTTCAGCTCGGCGATGCGCTGACGAACCTCCTCGGCCTCGATCAATTTTACCTTCGCTTCTTCTGCCATAAAAATCCTTTCGAAAAAAACAAAAAGAAATCGCCCCGGCTGAGAGGCGATTCCTTTTTTGATTTTCAATATTTACTTGGCGGCCTGATCGGACTTCGCCTCTTCGTCGTTGAACGAAGGACGCTTGTCGCGGTACCACCAGACCATCACGGGCGTGGCGATGAAGACCGACGAATACGTTCCCGCCATGATGCCGAAGAGCATCGTAAGCGCGAAATCGTAGATGGAACCGTCAACGAAGATGAAGAGCACCGCAACGGTGAAGAACGTCGTCAGCGACGTGATGAACGTGCGGCCGAGGCAGGAGTTGATCGCGATGTTGCAGACCTCCTTGAGAGGAGTGCGGCCGTCGCGCTTGAGGATCTCGCGGATACGGTCGAAGATGACGACGGTATCGTTGATCGAGTAACCGATGATCGCCAGAAGCGCCGTGATCACGATAAGCGAAACCTGGCGGCCGCAGAGCGAGAAGAGGCCGAGCGAGATAAGCGCGTCGTGGGCGAGCGCGACAATACCGCCGAGACCGAAACCGAAGCGGAAGCGGAAGCCGATGTAGATCAAAATCGCGATAAGCGAGAAGATTACGGCCTTCGATCCGGACGATCTCAGGTCCTTGCCGACGGTCGGACCGACGACGTCGCAGCTCTTAAGCTCAAGCTCAAGGCCATCGAGAGCGGCGGAGCCGTCGAGAAGCTTCTTTACCTCGACTTCCGTATCGCCCTTGTCGATACCGGTCTTGATGGAGAGGATTCTGCCGTTGTCGCCGGTCTGGATCAACGCGGCGTTATCGAACGGCTCGATCGCTTTGCGCACGGCGCCGACATCGACCTCTCCCGCCTTGACGTCGTAGACAATCGACGTTCCGCCCGTCAAATCGACGGCGAGCACGCTTGTAGGCTTCGTGGCGAGCCTGTAGCCGAACAGTCCGAGAGTCGCCACTATAATGACGATGGAGACGGCGAACATCTTATTGCCGATGCGCATGAAGTCGAACTTCGGATTCCTGAAGAACTGAATCATTCTGAACGGTTTCGTGCGGTTGACGTCGACCGTATGATCGAAGACGAGTCGCGTGACGACGATCGCGGTGAACATCGAAATGACAACGCCGCCCGTAAGCATGATGGCGAAGCCGCGGACCGGACCCGTGCCTACGGAGTAGAGAATGATACCCGTCAGAATCGTCGTGATGTTGGAGTCGACGATGGCCGTGAAGGCCTTTGCGTAACCTGCGCTTATCGCCTTGCCGGCCACAGCGCCGCGGGCGAACTCTTCGCGAATGCGCTCGTAGATGAGAACGTTGGCGTCAACGGCCATGCCGAGCGTGAGAACGAGGCCGGCGATACCGGGCATCGTGAGAACGGGAAGCTGGAACGCTCCGCCGGCATCGGCATTGTCGATGAAAAGACCGAGAATGTTCGCTACGAGGAAGAGAGAGACGGGAAGGAGGAAAATATCGAGAAGAAGCGCGATATTGGCCACGAAACCGGCGTACCAGTAATAAAACACCATAAAGATCGCTACGAGGAGGAAGCCGATTGTGGCCGCGTAGACTCCGGAATTGATGGCGTCCTCGCCGACCGTCGGAGCGACGGTGTTGGACGCTGCGACCTTAAGGGGAGCGGGCAGCGCGCCGGCGTTCAGATCGTTGGCGAGAGCCGTGGCCTCTTCAAGCGTGAAGCTGCCGGTAATCTCGCCCCTGCCGCCTTCGATCGCGGTCTTGATGCTCGGAGCGGAAACGAGTTCGCCGTCGAGAATGATGGCGAGCTGGCGGCCGATGTTGTTGCGGGTAAGTTTCGCGAAAACGACGGACTCATCGTCCTTCAATTCAAAGCTGATGGCGTACTCGTTCAAACGGGTTTCGGCCCTGGCCACCTTAAGCGCGGATCCCGTGAGACGGGGCTTGCCCTTTTCGACGAAACGGCCCTTGTATCTGGTAACCTTGACGCCCTTGTATTCAACTGTGCCGTCGCGCTCGAGAATGAACTTCGTGCTGCGGCGGTCGATACGGGGAACGCCGAAAGCGGCAATGTTGGCCAAATGGTTGCTGGAGGATGAAATCTCCTGATAATTGGAAGCGCGCACATACCCGCCGCCGACGGAGACATAACCTTCAGGAGCCTTGTCTGAAGAGAGTTTTCCCAAGAGCTCGTTTTCTTTGGAGGAAACAAAACGGAATTCGAGATAGGCCATATCGCTGAGGCGCTGGCGGGCGATTTCGGCGGTTTCGGAACCGGCACCGGGCAATTCGACGATGAAACGCGGGGACTCCCCTTCACCCTTGATAGACTGGATCAAAGGCTCGTTGGTTCCCATCGCATCGACGCGGCGGCGGATAATCTCTATGATACGGTCTTCGCTGCCCGTAAGAAGCTCCTTAATCTTTTCATTAAGGGCGTCAGAATCCTTCTCAAGGTCTGAATTCTCTTCAATCAGCTTGGCTTTCAGTTTATCCTGATCGACCTCCAGCGTGAACCGGGTACCGCCGTTAAGGTCGAGACCCAGACGGATCTTCTCTTTGGGAGGATAGGCGAGCAACACGGCTCCGACCGACAGAATAGCCAGAACAAGCCATTTCCAAATATTCTTTACGAATAACGATTCCTTTGCCATTTTTTTATTTCCTATTGTGCTTTAAAACAGTTTATCCGATAATTATATCACATTCCGTCCTCAAAAGTCCATACACAGAATCGCGCACTTCCCGGTCATTACGCCCTGCGCAAGGCTCGAGCGATCGAAAACGAGACCAGAAAAACGAAAGCCGAGACGCACCAGCATATAAAAGCCATAAGCGTGAAATGGGAATACCCGACGTTGGCCGAGCCCTTTATTCCGATGCCGGCCGTAATGAACTTTGACAAAGGAATGATCAGAAAAGGAATCACCCCGGCGACGGCAACAACAAGCGAAATGTTCCATATCCTGCTGAACGCGTTGAAAAGCGGCATCCGCCTCTGGCGGATCTGCCACCTTGTCGGAGGGAGGCAATCGGGACAGGGCACGACGCCGCGCTTTCGCTCCCACAGTTTAGGACCGTTCACCTTGCGATATTCTATCTCATAAAGAAACGCCAGATACGAAAGGTATTTTTTTTCTTCAACGCCTGACGACTCCGCGAGCTCTTTCGCCTTTTCCGCGGAAACATCGAGATGACGGGGCATGCGCTCATCGGTATTCATCGCCCGGTCGATATCTTCAAGGAGTTTGACGTTCTCGGCGCCGACACGCGACTCCACTTCGGCCGCGAATTCACGGAAATCCGACATACCCATAAGTTTAGGGCGCGTCAATCTGTTTTCCGACATCAGGGACTCCTTAAATTCAAATTCTCTTCCTGGAAGGCATCGCTGAAATTCAGTCCGCCAAGGCCGTATGCAGCAGCTCTCGGACCGCACCCGGACCTTTAAGCAATTCAAGAAAATACTTTTCGATCTTCTCAAAAAGAACGGTGCCGGTAAGGTCGACGCCGAAAACGGACGCGTTCGCGAAAATCGGTTTAAGCTGGCCCGAGTAGCTCGCGGGATCGTTCCAGACGATACCCTGAAGCTTAGATTGCATTTCCTCCTTGAGCGGATCGGGGCTTACCTCGATCGCCTCGCCCGCGTCGTTCACCGCGAGCAGATAGCGCATCCAGCCCGCGAGCGCGAGAGGAATCGAAATGAGTCCGCCGAGATCCCTGCCGGAGGCGATATAGCTCTTTATCGTCTCGCCGAAGCGGATGCCGACCTTCTGCGAGGTGTCGGTAGCGATGCGGCGCGGATCATCCGGCATGAACCTGTTGGGCAGCCGCTCTTCGACGACCTCGTCGATAAACGCCTTCGGCGAGAGGATTCCGGGATCGGTGACTACGGGAAGACCCTCGACATATCCTAAGCGCCTGACGAGACGGACGATATCCTGATCCTCCATCTCTTTGCAGATGAGCGTATAGCCCAAAAGGCAGCCGTAGACCGACATCGCCGTATGAAGAGGATTGAGGCACGTCGTAACCTTCATGCGCTCGGTCTTGTTCACCGTCTCGCGGTCGGTGAGATAAACGCCCGCCCTCTCAAGCGCGGGACGCCCGTTCGGGAATCGGTCTTCCACGACGAGATACTCGGGACGCTCTGCGTTCACGAAAGGCGCGATGAACGTGGACTTGGACGTGACGACGCCTTCCATCTCCTCAAACCCGTCGAGCTCGAGCGATTCGCGGACGGCGGGATGGGGGCGGGGCGTAATCTTGTCGATCATCGTCCACGGGAACGAAACGCGGCTGCCGTCGGAGACGTAATCGACAAAGGCGTCCGAAACGAATCCGTTGTCGCGCCACGCGGCCGCGACGGCGAGAACCGCCGACATGAGCTTTTCGCCGTTGTGCGAGCAGTTGTCCATCGAAACGACGGCTATGGGATGCGCGCCCGCGTTGAATCTCTCTAAAAGAAGCGCGGCGACGATGGACATCGCATGACGCGCCTTGGAGGGGCCCTCCTTCATGTCGGATTCCACGACCGGCAGAAGCGATCCGTCGGTGCGTCTGAGCTGATAGCCCTTCTCGGTGATCGTGAACGAAAGCATCTTAAGCGACGGCGCGCGGAAAATCCCTTTAAGACGCTCTTTAGAAACGTCATCCGAAAAATCCGCCTTCAACGCCTCGGCGACACCCGCCAAGACGCGGCGCGAAGTCGTTCCGTCGGCGTTCATCAGGACATTGAGCGTCAGATTGTCGAACGGCTTGTAGATCTTGTCGATGATGTCGTAGTCGAACGTCTCGCACGCGATTATGCCGGTCTTGGAAGTTCCCTCGTCAAGAAGCTTCTGGGCTATCGATCCGATAAAACCGCGAAAGATGTTGCCCGCCCCGAAATGCACCCACTCGGGCCGGGCGGCGGTCTGAGCGCGCATATCGGCGATATCGAAGCGCGGCAGTTCCACGCCCGCATTCGTCCACGCCCCGGCATTGTTTACTACAGAATCAATATTAAGTTTCATTTTCAGATTTCCTTTCCTTGCCGTTCAGAACGCCGCGAGAATCCTCCGGCCCCATTCACGGGCTTTGTTGAACTGTGCGAACGAATAACTTTCGTTTGGCGAATGGATTTTATCTTCCGGTTGACCCCAACCGACGATCAAAGGCGCCGCGCCAGACACCTCCTTCAAAATGCTCACAACCGGTATCGACGCGCCGTCCCACTGGTAAACGGCGCCGCGATCGTCCATCTCCGAAAGGACATCGCTCGCGAGACGGAAAAGCGGCGAGGCGAGAGGAAGCCTGAAGCCTCCCGCGCCGAGAGTGTAATCCTCAATTGAAAGCGTCATGCCGCGCGGACAATGCGACTTCAGATGGGCGGTGACGGCGTCGCGCACCGCGCGTATCGACTGGCCCGGCACGAGGCGCATCGAAATCTTCGCGAACGCCTCGCTCGGGATGACGGTCTTGGAGCCGGGCCCCGCATATCCGGAATGAATACCGTTCACTTCAATCGTCGGCTCGAACGAGTTGCGCTCGACTATGCTCTTGCCCTTCTCTCCGCCGACCGCCTCGCATCCTATATCGGCCTCGTACGCTTCCTTTGTGCCGGCTCCGGCCTCGGCCGCGGCGACCTCCTCGCCCGTCGGGCGCTCGATCCCGTCGCAGAAGCCGTCGACCGCGACAGAACCGTCGGGATTGTGAAGAGACGAAACGAGTTCCGCGATGGCCTGCGCCGGGTTTGGCGCGATGCCGCCGTACGCTCCCGAGTGAAGATCGCGCGAAGGCCCTTTAAGACGGACGGTAAAATGACTTACGCCGCGAAGCCCCGCGACGATCGACGGGCGAAGATCGGAGGCGGCGGACGTATCGCACACCAGAAGGACATCCGCCGCGATGCGCTTTCTCATCGAGTCGGCCATGGAGATGAGAGCTCCGCTTCCGGACTCCTCCTGACCCTCGAGAATGATCTTGATAGTCGGGGCGTTCGCAGGACCGCCCGCAAGAAAATCTTTCACGCCGCTCAAAAACGCGAAAAACTGACCTTTGTCGTCCTCGGCGCCGCGGCAGTAGACTCGACCGTCGATTTCGGTCGGAGTGAACGGCGGCGTCTTCCATTCGGAGATGGGATCGACGGGCTGAACGTCGTAATGACCGTAAATAAGAACGGTCGGAACGCCTTCGCTCCCGCGCCTCTCGGCGTAAAGAACGGGCGGCGCGGCCTTGCCGTCCTTTATGTCGCACATAAGAAGCTCGCAGTCAAAGCCGATCGCCTCAAGCCACTTCCTGAGCCAGACGGCGCAGGATGAGCACTCCTTCAGTTTCGCGGGATCGGATCCGACGGATTCGAATCCGAGGAGTTCGAAATATTCTCGTTTTACATTCTCTTCCATAAAATCAGCGTATTTCAACCGTTGCGGCGACGGGATCGTGATCGCTCGGGAATTTTCCGTCGATCCGGTCGTTTACGGTAACATGCGAAAGGACCTTCACGTTTCCGGTCGCATAAACGTAATCAATCCTTACGCGGGGAGGATCCTTGTAGCCGGTGTAGGTTTCGTGGGTGCCTGCATGCGGCGTTTCACTGACGGCATAAGTATCGTTAAGGAGCGTCGAGAAAAACGCGATCGGATTTTTCTCCGCGAGGGCCTTCAACTCGTCGGGCGCATATTTCTTAAGACTTTCGGGAGAATCTTCCTTTCTGGGAGCCAGCGTCTCGTTCATGTCGCCCGTAAGAAAAACCGTCTCCCCGCGATCGAGGGAAGCGCGCAGTCCGTTCGCGGCGAGAACTTTGGCGCCGTCGAGACGCGCCCCGGATGAAATATGATCGAGATGTGTGTTGTAATACGTAAAGGTTTTGCCGGTCCTCAAATCCTTGAACCTGCCCCATGTGCAGGTCCTCGGACATCCCGCACCCTCGTAACGCGAGCCGGAAACAAGAGGCGTGCCGGAAAGCCAGAACGTGCCGTAATCTATGCATTCAAAACGGTTCCCGTCGTAAAAGATATAATTGGACTCGCCGTCGCACATCGGATCGCGACCGCAGCCGATTCTGCGGTAATGCGGCAGTTCGGCCTGAAGAACGTCGGCGACATGCTTTACCGCCTCCTGAACTCCGAAGATATCAAACCCGTATTTTTCGATCACGCTCGCCATTCTGGGAATCCGCAATCTCCACTGGTTGTCGCCCTTATCGCAAGGACAACGCACATTATACGAGGCGATGACGAACGAATCATCGGTCTTTTTAGAGTTTTTAAAAGAAGAGCATCCCGCAAGAGCGGCTAAAAAAATCACGGAAAAAATCTTTTTCATTCTCTTGAATTCCTTAAATACACCGCATATATGTTATCATAACTCCGCATAAGACGCAACGAATCAGCCCGAGGCGGCTTTCGGAATCATATACGGAGCGCGACTATTCGTACAACGAGTCGAATTTTTCGCGGGAGCGGGCGGCGACACGGTCGAAAAGGCTTGTGCCGCCAGAGTCCATCGCGACAACTCCGCGAAAGCCCTCGACTTCAAAATGCCAGCACGCCTCCGCCGCGCCGAATTCATCGAGAAAATCGACGCCTTGAACACGCTTTACCGACGCGGCCGAAATAGCCGCCGCGCCGCCCACCGCCTGAATATAGACCGCGCCGTATTTACGCATCGCCTCTAATGTCGCCGCGTCCATGCCGCCTTTACCGATAATGATTCTCACTCCGGATTTCGCGATAAACTCGGGCTCGTACGGATTCTCTCTTACCGAGGTCGTAGGTCCCGCGGCGACAACCTTCCACTCGCCGCCCCGTTTAACGACCACCGGACCGCAATGAAAGAGAGCGCCGTCCTTAAAGTCGACGTTTATCCTGCCGCCGTCGGCGAAATACTTATGGAACTTGTCGCGCCCGGTATGAATAATGCCGGTGATGCTCACGGCGTCACCCGCCTTCAACGAGCGGATCGACTTTTCGTCAAACGGATATTTAAGCTCGATCATATCTCCACCGTCCTTCTGCGGGCCGCCCAGCACATATAAGCGACCGTCACGAAAAAGCTCGCGGGAACACGCGGGCGGGACGCTATTTTTACCCCGAGAAGCGTAGTCTTTCCGCCGAGCCCCATCGGGCCGATTCCGAGAGAATTGGCTTTCTTTAGAATAGACTTCTCCATTTTCGCAAGCCGCGGATCTTTCGACGAATCCGCTAAGCCTCTCAAAAGCTGCTCCTTGGCTATCTCATAGCCCGTCGCTCTGTCGCCGCCGATGCATACTCCGAGAATACCGGGCGCGCAACCGTAGCCCTGGGTCTTTACGACGGCGTCGAGAACGCATTTTTCAACGCCCTTCAGATCGCGCCCCGCCCCGAGGGTCGAATCGGGAAGCGAATACTGGCGCGACATGTTCTCGGAGCCGCCGCCCTTCATTATGAGCGTGACCGTCGGCTTGGAATCGCAAGACTCCGGTTCGAAATAATGAATCACCGGCGCGCCTTCCGCGACGTTGTCGTCGTAAGACTTTCCGTCGACGGAATCGATGCAGTTCTTTCTGAGATATCCTTTTTCGGTCGCCTTGCGGGCCGCTTCGGAAATCACCTTGCGATCAACCTTTTTACGAAGACGGGAATCCACGAAAAACGTCAGCGTCCCCGTATCCTGGCAGAGCGGCGTGGCGTTCGCGCGAGCGAGGGCGCAGTTGTCGAGAATCGTCTTGAGAATCATCTTGGCGGACGATCCGCTTTCTTCGCGGCGCATCGCGCTTAATATCGCCTTTTCAACATCGTCGGGAAGAGAGGAGCTCGTCTCCCGTATGAGCGCTAAAATTTTATCTGCCGTTTTCATTTTTCAACCGCCGTTAAAAAGACACGACCGGGACCGACCGAAGTTTTTTCACCTCGGCGAAGAAGCGTCGAAAGAGATTTTTCAACTTCATAGACGAGAAGATAACCGCTCCCGGCCGTGACCTCGCGCTCTTCGCTGAAATCGTGCTGGGTAAAGTCGAAAAACCCGCACTTGACGTTTTTGACAGGCTCCGGAACGCCTAAGCTGAAATCGATGCATTCGAGAGACTTCGCGATATGAAGTTCGCGCGGCTTTCCGTCGGCTCCTGTGCGCCCCCAGTCGTAGAGTCTGTAGGTCGTATTGGAGCTCTGCTGCACTTCGTAAAGCTTTATTCCATCTCCGATCGCGTGAATGAGACCTCCGGGAATTAAAAATGTATCGTATTTCTTCGCATCGTGCTTAACGAGAATATCTTCGAACTTCCCGTTCGCGACGGCGCGCTCGACTTCCGCCGCGCCGACGCCGATCTTAAGCCCCGCATAAATCGGCCCCGGCTCGAGAACGCACAACATTTCCGTCTTGGGCTCGCCGCCCGCGATCAGAGCCGTGCGCTCGTTCGGGTGAACCTGAACGGAAAGACGCGCTTTGGCGTCGATCACTTTGGTGAGAACGGGAAACTCAGGCTCTACCTCCGCGAGCGTACGCCCCTTCTCCGCACCGTCGGAGATGATGCTGGGCGATGAATTATGCGCCGAAATCTCCCAGCTCTCGCTACCCCATAGGAGAGTATGAATGTTCGGTTCAAATTTCATGTCGCGAATCCCCTTATCTCAGGCGTTCTCGACAGCGGCGATGATCTCCTCGGGCTTGGTGACACCGTCGAAGGATTTGACGAGATTTCCGTTTTTGAAGATCCTGAGCGCGGGAATCGACATGATGCCGAATTTCTGCGCGAGCGAAATGTTGCCGTCGATATCGACCTTGAGAATTTTAAGCTCAGGCTTAACGGGCGCGACCTTCGACTCGAGAATTGCGCCCTGCATCTTGCAGGGACCGCACCATGTCGCCCAGAAGTCGACAAGCACCACGCCCTCGGCGACAGCGGAATCAAAATCTTTTTCGTTGATGTCGGTAATCATGCAAGACCCCTTTCTTGAAGGTAATGTTGAGCCTCTATCGCCGCCTGCGCACCCGCGCCCGCCGCGATTACGGCCTGTTTGTAAAACGGATCGGCGCAATCGCCGGCGGCGAAGACGCCTGCAATATTAGTACGGGTACGCTCAACCTTAACGTAACCGGCATCATCAAGATCAACGGCGCCTTTAAGGAAGGCCGTCTGAGGATCATGGCCTATGGCGACGAACGCGCCCGTCACGGCAATTTCGCGGTCTCCCGAAAGCTTGAGCGAAGTCAATCTCGAGCCGTCTCCCTCGAACGACGAGACGGTCGTGTTCCAAAAAACGGTGATGTTCGGCGTATTGAGAACGCGCTCGGCGAGAACTTTAGTCCCCCTGAACGCGTCACGGCGGTGGATAAGATAAACGGACCTCGCTATACGCGAAAGATATAGCGCGTCTCCGAGAGCCGTATCTCCCCCTCCGATGACGGCGACGTCGGCACCCTTGAAGAACGCCCCGTCGCACACGGCGCACGCGCTGATGCCCCTGTTTTTATATTTGTCTTCGCCGGGAAGATTAGTCCAGCGCGCACCCGCCCCCGTCGCGACGATGACGGCGTCGGCCGTAATGTCCCCCATCATGCCGGAAAGGCGCTTGACGGGAGAGGAAAAATCGACGGACGAAATCTCGTCCATCTCAAAGCGGACGCCCGCGCGGTCAGCCTGGGCGCGCATCGCCGCCATAAGCGCAAGCCCCGTCTGGGGATTTTCAAAGCCGGGATAATTCTCTACCTCGTCGGTCTTCGTCAGCTGACCGCCCGCGAGCATACCTTCTATGACAAGCGGTTTAAGCCCTGCGCGCGACGCGTAGATGCCCGCCGCGAGACCGGCAGGCCCGCTGCCGATGATGACGAGATTTTCTCTGGCTTTTTCTTCGCTCATTTCGTTGGCTTTCTCCATATCGTCATACCATCCTCGAACCGTTTCGGATTTATTATATTGCCGGGAATAACGCGTCCTCTTATCGCATAATAAGTATCTTTGGCGTTCCAATGCCTGCCGACGATATTCAATGGCAGATTCTTTTTCGTGACGGTACCGGCAACCTTGAATCCCTGGGCGTTCAACTCTGCCACGGTCTGCGGAATGGTCTTGAACTGAGCTGTCGCGGGACGGGAGTTAACCTCTCCGCTTATACCTTTTTTGCTGCCGTCGGTCTTTACTGGCTTAGACTTCGTCGGATCGACTTTTTTTATCGCCGCCTTTCCGTAGGTCTTGACCATCGTATCTACGGACCCGTAAAGAACGGCATTCAATTCCTTGTCGGCGACTATCAGCCGCTTGGCCTTAACGTCGGGATCGAACGCCGGACGCGAGTCGAGTTTCAGAACGCCACGCACGCTCGGCATCGCGAACAGCATCCCGCAACGCTTGCGCCCGCGATGGCGATGTTTCTGCCATTTGTTCTTCTCGCCGAAGGCGACCTGGCTGTGGGTCAAAACCTTATCGTCGGGAAGGCCGTATATCGTCTGAAGCTCCTGAACCAGATCGCGGATCGCGTTAAGCTGCTTGCGCGGCATAACCTTATCGTGATAGCCGACGCACTCGATGCCGATCGAATATTTATCGATCTCCTCCTTCGCATTCCACATCGAACATCCCGCATGGAACGCGACGCGGTGACGGTCGATGATCTGATAGACAGCTCCGGAAGGTGTTACGCAGTAATGGCAGAGCCCCCTTTCGGAAACGTGTCTCAAAGAGCTTTTTTCGGCGGCTTCGGTCGTATGTAGAATTATGAACTCCGTCGACTTTCTTACCTCGCGCTCCTTGTTGCGCTCGCTCCGATAGCGTTTGCTGACGCTGACGCCGGCCATAACCGACGCCGCGAGAAGCGCAAACGCTATCGAAACGAATATGCGGCGCATCAGACGTTGAGAGCGGTCTTGGACCAGGGCTCCTTGCCCGCGAGAAGCGAAGGCGTCGTCATCTCCGCAGGAACGGGAATGCCGAGCATCTGAAGCGCGGTCGGCGCCACGGCCGAAAGCTTGGCGAGGGGCGTGAGCCTTACGCCCGCCGCGTCGTTGGCGACGTAGAAGCACTCGACGAGGTTGAGCGTATGGGACGTCTTCGTGAGGCCGGACCTGTAGTCGACCATCTGCTCGGCGTTGCCGTGATCGGCGAAAATGAGAACGTGGGCGTCAAGCTCCATGAGGCGCGGCAGAAGTTTGCCGATGCACTCGTCGGTGACTTCGACGGCCTTTTTAGCCGCTTCGGGGTCTCCCGTATGACCGACCATATCGCAGTTGGCGTAGTTGACCGCGATAAAGCCGTAGGGATTGTTCTCGAGGCGCTTCAAAAGCTCGTCTGTAACCGTGTACGCGTCCATCTCGGGGTGTGAGGCGAACGTCGCGGGATCGAAGCGGCTCGGAACGTCGACCTGATCCTCGCCCTCGGAAGGCGTAGTCGACTTGCCGTTGAAGAAGCTCGTCACATGGCGAAACTTCTGAGTTTCTGCGATGCGCAGCTGCTTAAGCCCGGCCTTGGAGATAACCTCGCCGAGCAGGTTGTCCATGCTGCCGCCCGAGCCGCCCGCGCCGAGAAGATAATCTTCGAACTCGTCCCAGTAACGCGAGAAGCCGAGGAAGGTGACGGCGGGACGGCGCGCGCGGACACCGGCGTAATCGTCGCAGACGAACGCCTGGGTAAGCTGTATCGCGCGGTCCTGACGGTAGTTGGTGTGCATCACGACGTCGCCGTCCTGCATACCGGCGTAGTCGCCGATGACGTAGCAGGGAATGTACTCGTCGGTCATGGGAGTGTTGTCGGGGGTCTTGCCCGTCTCGTATTCGCGCTTGACGGCGTCTTCGATCGAATTGACGCGCTCGCCGACGCAGTCGACGATGCAGGAGTAGGCTGTATCGGTAAGCGCGTACTTCTTCGCGCGGTCCATGCCGTAATAGCGGCCCATCGCCGTGCCGATGACGGCGTTGCCGATCGCGGCGAGCTCCTGTTTAAGGCGGGATATGTACTCGAGCGTGGATCTGGGCGGAGTGTCGCGGCCGTCGAGGAACGGATGAACGACGATCTTACCTTCGGGGAATTCGGCGCGGGCGCGCTTCATGAGTTTGAAAAGATGCTCCTGATGGGCGTGGACGCCCTCATCCTGGAGAAGACCGAAGAAATGGAACTGTGAATTGTTCTTCTTCCAGTTCTCGATGAGATTACTCCACTTCTCGTTCTTGAAAAGATCTCCGGAGGCGAGCCCGTCGTCGATGCGCTTCAATTCCTGGACGACGATGCGCCCGGCGCCCATGTTGAGGTGGCCGACTTCGGATGAACCCTGGTAACCGTCGGGAAGGCCCACGGCCTCGCCGCAGCAGTCGAGAAGACAGTGGGGATAGCGCGCGCGGATCTGATCGATAACGGGAGTTTTTGCGGCATAGACGCTGTTGCCGTCTTTGCGCTCGTTGACGCCCCAACCGTCACGGATGATGAATACTACAGGTCTCATTTTGTTTATCTCCTTAGGAACTGTATTTTATTAAATTCACGAATGAAATTCAATTGTTGATAGTATATCAAATCCCGCCGCCTCATGGAAGCGGTGAAAAAAACTGGAATATCCCTTGGTTAAAGCGCTGGGGGCCTGTCCCCATTAGGCATTAAATGGAGCCAGGCACAGGAGTCGAACCCGCAACCCTCTCATTACAAATGAGATGCACTGCCAATTGTGCTAGCCTGGCTCAAAAAACTGGTGCACATTATACCATACATTCGGACTCTCTTCAAGGGTGCTATTAGCACTTTCACCAAATACAGACTCAAATATGATATAATATCAAACTTAAATGAACCGAATCCTATGAACAGAATCTTAGAGAAAAAACAGTTGTCCGAAACCGTTTTCGGAATGACTATCGAAGCGCCCCTGATCGCCAACGGACGTAAAGCTGGCCAGTTCATCATTCTCATGATAGACGAAGAGTCCGGCGAACGAATCCCTCTTACCATCGCCGATGCCGACAAAGAGCGCGGCACAATCTCGATTATTTTTCAGGCCGTCGGAGCGACAACGATAAAACTTTCGAAAATGAACGCGGGCGACACGCTACCCGCCGTTCTCGGCCCTCTCGGGAAACCGACCGAAATCCGCGGCGAAAACGGCGGAAAGCCCGGCCACGTTGTATGCGTTGGCGGAGGCATCGGGGTCGCCCCTTTGCATTCAATCGCCCAGGCTCTCAAAGCCGCCGGCAACCGTGTCACCATCATCATGGGGGCGCGAACGAAAGACCTCTTCATTCTTGAGGACGAAATGCGAAAGATCGCGAACGACGATCTGATACTCATGACCGACGACGGCAGTTCCGGGCGCAAAGGCCTCGTGACGGAGCCTCTTAAAGAACTTTGCGAACGCGGCGATATCGACGAGGTGATCGCCATCGGACCGCCCGTAATGATGAAATTCTGTTCGCTCACAACAAAGCCGTTCAACGTGAAAACCGTCGTCTCGCTCAACACGGTCATGATCGACGGCACCGGAATGTGCGGCGGCTGCCGCGTTTCCGTCGGAGGTGAAACCAAATTCGTCTGTGTCGACGGGCCTGAATTCGACGGACATCTGGTCGATTGGGACCTTATGATGCGCCGCGCGGGAGCCTATAAAACCCAGGAGGCCGCCGCGCGCGAGCACGCATGCAACCTTTTCAGGGGAGTTGGACAATGACGCCCAAAGAGAGAATGGCCATCCCGCCCCAGGCGATGCCCGAACAAGACCCACGCGTGCGCGCACGCAACATGGACGAGGTCGCCCTCGGATATACCGCCGAAATGGCGATGACCGAGGCGAAGCGCTGTCTTCAGTGTCCTACCAGGCCCTGCATGCAGGGCTGCCCCGTCGCAATCAACATTCCCGGCTTTCTCGCCAAGGCTTCCGAAGGCGATTTTAAAAGCGCCCTTGAAATCATCCGCGAAACCTCGCTTCTTCCGGCCGTCTGCGGCCGCGTATGCCCTCAGGAAAAACAGTGCCAGAAATTCTGCACGATGGGCAAGGCGCTCGGCGACGTCGGCAAAGCCGTCGCGATCGGCCGCGTGGAACGTTTCTGCGCCGATCTCGAACGCGAAAAAACGGCGAACTGTGAAGCCGCGCCCGCCGCGCAAAGAGCCGCTTCGACGGGAAAACGCGTCGCCGTCATAGGAACAGGTCCGGCGTCGATCACCTGCGCCGCCGACTGCGCGAGAGCCGGGCACGACGTCACGATGTTCGAAGCGCTCCACAAGGCGGGCGGAGTTCTCGTTTACGGGATTCCCGAATTCCGTCTTCCCAAGTCGATCGTCCGGAACGAAATCGACTCGCTTAAGGCCCTCGGCGTCAAAATCGAACTCAACTACGTCGTAGGCCGTACCCGCAGGATAAGAGATTTTCTCGAAAAGGACGGCTTTGACGCCGTATTTATCGGCACGGGAGCGGGACTGCCGAAATTCATGAACATCGAGGGCGAGAATCTCGTCGGCGTATTCGGCGCGAATGAATATCTGACGCGCGCCAACCTCATGAAGGCCTACGACGAGAGCGGCCATGACACGCCGTGCTGGCGAGGAAAACGCGTCGCCGTTCTGGGCGGCGGCAACGTCGCGATGGACGCGGGAAGAATGGCTCTCAGGCTCGGCGCGGAAAAAGTATATCTCGTCTACCGCAGAGGCGAGGCCGAAATGCCGGCCCGCAAGGAAGAAATCCACCACGCCAAGGAAGAAGGAGTGGAATTCCTGACTCTTCAGAACGCGAAGCGCATTCTCGGCGACGGCGAAGGCTTTGTCACGGGGATTGAATGCCTGAAATACGAACTCGGCGAGCCGGACGCGTCAGGCCGCCGCAGTCCCGTCGCGATCGAGGGCAGCGAGTTCGTTCTCGACGTCGACACCGTCGTCGTCGCCGTCGGCAACGCCTCGAATCCGCTCATTCCTTCTACGACCAAAGGGCTTAAGACCGACGGCCGCGGCCGCATAAAGGTCGATCCGGAGACTAACATGACTTCGATCCCGGGGGTCTTCGCCGGCGGCGACATAGTCCTCGGCGCCGCGACCGTAATTCTCGCTATGGGCGAGGGACGCCGCGCAGCCAAAGCCGTAAACGCCTACCTTAAATCCAATTGAAACCGAGGGAGCCCCCTCGCTATTTCTTCGACCTTATCTCAAGAACCTTTACGGCCTTAAATCCGCCCCAGATGAAAAAGCGCCAGGGGCGGATGTTTTTGACCGCCTTTACGACATTGTCGTTCTTATCGAGAAATATCGCGTCGATGGGAAAGCTCATGAAAAACGTATGAATCGCGTTGCATTTCAAAATGAGCATTCCTTCGTCCGGCGGCAAATCCTCAGTGCCGATAAGGCCTCGTATGCGCTCGAAAAGCTTTCGCGCCACTTTAGCCTTATAGCCTAAGATTTCAATTCGCTCCATCATCGCCAAAGCACTACCGCTACCGCTAATAAAGCTACAATAAAAGCTAAGAACTTACGGCGCGGCGAAACTGTCGCGTTAGTCGTCGCATCAGGAGCTAAGCCCTGATCCTTACGCATTATCTTGTTAAGCCCCCTCAGCGCGAGCGGCAACCGCCCTGGCGGAGTCGCGAGCGCCGCTGAAATACACAATAGCGCAATAACCGCGGCAACTCTGAGACCTTGCAGAAATAGTTCCATTTTATTATGTATAACGCAATACTTCGTCAACAGTCGTATAACCGTCGAGAATCGACTGGATACCATGCTCGCGCATCGTGCGCATGCCGAGCTCTCGAGCCTTTTCGCGCAGAATAAGCGTTGGCGCGCGAGTATTAATAAGCTCGCGAAGCGGATTGGAGATTCTCAGGTATTCAACGACGGCCTTACGACCCTTGTAACCGGTGCCGTTACAAACCTTGCAGCCCGCGCCGTAATAGAAAGGACGCCCGCCGATCTGATCGCGCGTCATTTCGATACGCTCCAACGTTTCATCATCCGGCTCGTACGCCTGGCGGCATTCTCGGCAGCACGTTCTCACGAGACGCTGACCTAAGACGCCCTCCAAAGTCGAAGAGAGAAGATACGGAGCTACATTCATATCGACAAAGCGCGTTACTGCGCCCGCGGCATCGTTGGTATGCAATGTCGAGAATACGAAGTGACCGGTAAGAGCCGCCTGAATCGCGATTTCGGCGGTCTCCAAGTCACGAATTTCTCCGATCATCATAACATCGGGGTCTTGACGCATGGCCGCGCGCAAAGCACCTGTATAAGACGGAGTATCCACCCCCAGCTCCATTTGACTGACAA
>JAZQTB010000095.1:0-20548 GCA_045630425.1 Kiritimatiellia bacterium
GAGAAAATCAATCTCTTGGCTGCCTAATATTTCATCATTTTGTTTCATGTGTATAGCATATCATATCCTATACATAATGTCAAACACAAAACTCTTTTTTTTATTTCTTTTTTTTTTAATTAAATGGCATACGAAACTGCCCTGTTAAAGCAATTGGAAGCCTACACCGCCAAACATCTTAGTCGGATGGGCGGCGTTAGCCCGCACATTCGACTAACCGATTACTTCTTATCTGCGGAAAAATATGACAGAAATGTCATTATATGGTATAATGCAGTCATGAATTTTAAAATAATTTCAGTTTTTCTGGCGGCAACGGTTTTCTTCTGGGCGTCGGCTTCTGCCGGCGCGGAGAGTGCGGCTGAAAGCGAACGGCTTGCGTTGGACGCTTCTGATCCCGTCGTGGATGCTCTTCCAGGCGATATAAAAGTGCCGGACTCGCTTCTTTCCGATTCCGACGCGATGAAAGCGGCCGACATGCTCGCGTTCGATTTTTTCGCTTCAAATCCGGTTATCAGAGCTGCCCAATCGGTGTCTGAGGCGGCTGTCGCCGCTCAGATTTCCGAGGAGCTGCGCCTTAAGGCGTTGGCCGAGGAGAAGGCCGCTAAAGACGCCAAGGAAGAGTCGGATCTTAAAAGAAGGCGCATTACATCGCGTGTTTTCCGCTTGAACAACGTGAGCGCCGACGAGGTGGCCGACCGGATCAATACGATGTGGAACGGCGATTTCGGCGTAACATGGAAGGTTTCGAAAATCGCCCAGTCGTTTACCGAGGCGAATTGCGTGGTCATTACGGCGCCCGCGATGATTCTTGACGCCTGCGCCGAGATTATCCGAAATATCGACGTCGAGGTGCCTCAGGTTTATATCGAGGCGCGGTTCATCGAACTTTCAAACAACGCTTCCCATAAACTCGGCATCGACTGGCAGATGCTCGACGGCATGAAGGGATCTCTGGCGCTTGAGGCGGGTTGGAACGAGCGTAAAATGGACGGAGTCTCTTCGTATAAAAGCTCAGACGGGTCCTACGAGATCGGAACGGTGAAGGATGCCAACGGCAATATAATAGAGCCGAGTCAAAAGTCCGCAAATCTCTCGTATGTTAACGGCACGATAGGAATGTCGGAGCTTTCGCTCATACTCCGCGCGCTTGAATCGACCGAAGACGCGAGAACGTTCTCCAATCCCAAGATCATCGTTTCGTCAGGGAAAAAGGCCACCGTCGACATGACGACGAAGTATCCGAACGTCACGATTTCGGCGAAGCGCACGACGAGCGGGAGTTCCGATTCGCTCGACCTTTCGATGAATATGGCGGCCATCCCTGGTGAAGACAAGTTCATGTTCGCCAAAGAGGCCTTCTTCAGCTGGGGTATCGAGTTGGAGGTTACGCCGCGCATCAGCTCCAACGGGCTTATCAACGTTTCGATCGTTCCTACGATTTCGAGCCTTACGGACTGGGTTACCGCGGGCGCGAGCGATACCACCGACAAAAAGGACAACAACGCAGGGACGTATTCCGCTAAATATCCCGTAATAGACGTTCAGCGCCTTGTGACCGAATTCAACATGGCGTCGGGATCGACGGCCGTCATCGGCGGACTTTCGCTCACCGTCGAAACCCAGAAGGATAACGGCATTCCGTGGCTGAGAGACATCTGGTGGATCGGTCCCAAACTGTTCGGATCGAAGGTCCGCGTCAAGGAACAGCGTGAAATCATCGTTTTCGTCACGGTTGGGATAGTCGATCCGAAGAATATCCAGAAGGATGCGGGTCTTCCCAAAAACGCGGTTCTCGGGCGTCAATACACCAACGATACGAGGCGCGAGCCGGGAGACAGAAAGCGTACGCTCGTCGAGGGTATGAGGTCTCTCGATCTGAGAAGTCTCGAGGAGCAGTACGCCGATCCGAGACGTACGAATAAAGTCGAAAAAACCTCTTTCGATCTGAAAAACGTACCGGTGCCGTTCATGAAAGATCCGAATTACAAATCCAAAAACGATAAAACAAATCAAGGAGTGAAATGAAGTTGAAGATGTTGACGTTGGCGGCCGTCGCCGTCATTACCGCTGCAGCAACGGCCGATAAGGTCGTGCTTGTGTCGGGTTCCCAGCTTACGGGCAAAGCCGGCGACGTTGTCGGCGATTCCGTCAGGTTCGTGTCCGACGACCTCGGCGAGCTGACGATTAAACTCGACAAGATCAAGATTCTCGAGTCCGAGCGCGAACATACCGTACAGTACAAGGATCTCACGACCGAGAAGAAGTATCTGACCGTCGAAAACGGCGCAATCGTGGAAGGCGAAAAAAAACTGGACATGAGCAACGTCAAGGCGATCGATCCTGTCGCTGAAACATGGCACGGCAGCGTGAACCTCTCCGCTTCGATGGCGCGGGGCAATACCGTGTCGGAGTCGGCCAGCGTTACCGCCGACCTGAGCCGTCGCTGGGAGAAGCACCGTTTTACTTCCGCGCTCGGATATTATTTCGCCCAGAGCGGCGACAACAAGGCCGATAAGCAGAAGACGGAGAACCGTTTTGAACTTTCGGCTCAGGAAGACTATTTCTTCCTGACGAAATTCTACGGTTACGCGAACGGCAAGTATGAAATCGACGAGATTATGGATCTCGATTACCGAATCCGTCTCGGCGCCGGTATCGGCTACCAGTGGCTTGAAGGCGAGGACCTCGCCGGTCTCGGCAAGATGAACTTCAATCAAGAACTCGGCGCCGCCTGGGTCAAAGAAGAGTACGTCGACGGATATGAGGACGATTTCGCGACCGTCCGCTACGCCCATCATTTCACGTGGGATTTCGCCAAGGCGGAAGGTCTTCAGTTTTTCCATAATTTCGAATTTCTTCCCGACGTCGCCGATCCCACGGAAAATTACATCATCGACGCGGATGCCGGTCTTTCTTGGGCGTTCACCGCCGATTGGAGGCTGCTCGCCAAATTCGAATGGGATTACAAGAGTCAGGTCGCCGAAGGCGTAAAGCACAGCGATCTGAGATATATCCTCGGACTCGGTTATAAATGGTGATTCGCATCAGGCCGTCGGCATCGCAATCGCGACAGAAAGGATAACGCTTTATGTTAAAGGGCATCTCTCCCGTCATTTCACCCGATCTTCTCAAAACGCTCGCCGAAATGGGCCATGGCGACGAAATCGTCATTTCCGACGCCCATTTTCCGGCTCATACGTTCAACGGCCGCGTCATCCGCGCCGACGGAATCGGGGCCGATAAACTTCTTGAGGGAATCATTCCGCTTTTTGAACTTGACGCTTACGCCGTTCCTGTAATCATGATGGCCGCCGTTTCCGGCGACACTCTCGATCCCGCGGTCGAGGCGAAGTACCGCAATGCTCTCGGCTACAAGGGCGAGATCGAGCGCGTCGAGCGTTTTGCGTTCTATGACCGCGCCAGGAAGGCTTACGCCGTCGTCGTCTCCGGCGAGACCGCCAAGTACGGCAATATCATCATCAAGAAGGGCGTGATTCCCGTCGCTTCGTAAAAACAAAAAATGACCGCAACATGAAAAAAATCAAACTTCTTCTTCTGGGCTCTCTTCTAACCGCGTTTTCGGCTTCCGCCGCGCCTATTACCGGTAAGCATACGTTCGAAGTCGGCAAGGACTCGTTCCTTCTCGACGGTAAGCCGTTCGTGATCCGCTGCGGCGAAATGCATTTCGCCCGCATTCCGCGCGATCTGTGGCGTCATCGCATCCAGATGGTCCGCGCCTGCGGCTTCAACGCCGTTTGCGCCTATATGTTCTGGAACAACCATGAGCGTGTCCGCGGCGAGTACGATTTCGCGGGCGAGAATGACGTCGCGGAGTTCTGCCGCGTCGCCCAGGAGGAGGGGATGTGGGTCGTGCTGCGCCCCGGTCCCTACACCTGCGCAGAGTGGGAGTTCGGCGGTCTGCCGTGGTGGCTCATGAAAGAGGACGGAATCCGTCTCCGCACGAGCGACGAGCGCTACCTAAAGAGCGCTTGTGAATATCTTTACGCCGTCGGCAAGGCCCTCAAGAATAATCAGATTACCCACGGCGGCAATATTCTCATGGTCCAGGTCGAGAACGAATACGGCTTCTGGGGGAACGACAAGGATTATATGCGCAAGCAGTACGAGGCTATCCGCCGCGCCGGTTTCGACGTTCCCGCGTTCTGCTGCAATCCCGCGTACAACCTTCAGAACGGCCTTATTCCCGAGCTTCTTCCTGTCGTAAACTTCGGCTCCAATCCGAAGAACGCTTTCGCTCAGCTCCGCAAGGTTCGTGCGACAGGACCCTTGATGTGCGGCGAATATTATCCCGCCTGGTTCGACAGCTGGGGCGAGAGGCACAACGTCAAAAACGCCGCGCAGTGTCTCGCCGATCTCGAGTATATGCTTCAGAACAAGGCGAGCTTCTCTGTTTACATGGCGCACGGCGGAACGTCGTTCGGCTGGTGGGCCGGATGCAACGCGCCGTTCCGTCCCCAGACTTCGAGCTACGATTACGACGCTCCCGTCTCCGAGGCCGGCTGGGCCCATCCTACGAAGTTCAACGCGATGAAAAATCTCTTCGCGAAGTATCTCAACGAGGGCGAGACGATTCCCGCCGCGCCCGCGAAAAATCCCGTCCAGAAGGGTTCGGCGCATGTTATACCCGAGAAGGTTTCCATTCTCGAAGCGAATATCGCGCCCGTCGAATCTGTCGATCCGCTTACCTTCGAGAAGGCTGACTTCGGTTACGGTTTCGGCGTATATTCTACGACGATTCCGGCGGGCTTAGGCGGCGAACTCAAGGCCGATGTCCGCGATCTGGGCGTCGTTCTCGTCGATGGCGTGAAGCTCGGTTACTTCGACCGCCGCTATCCGAAACTGGGCGTGAAGGTCGCCCCCGCTTCCAAGGCGCGCAAGCTTGAGATCATCGTCGAGCCGATGGGTCGCTATAACTTCGGTCATATCATGCATGCCTCCCAGAAGGGTGTCGTCGGCGCCGTGACGCTCGACGGCAAGGAGCTCAAGAAGTGGAAGCTCATGAAGTTCGACCTCGACAAGGGTGCCATGGATTCTCTGAAGTTTCGCATTTCAGCTTTCTGTTTGAATAATGACCAGCCGCCGGGTCGATTCTACAAGTATAACGTCAAGATGGAAGCTAAGGATACCTTCCTTGATATGCGCGATTGGAAGCGTGGCATGGTTCGCGTGAACGGACATTGGATCGGCCGCTACTGGTCTATCGGCCCCACGCAGACGATGTATGTTCCCGGGTGCTGGCTCAAGGACGGAACTAACGAGATTATTATTTGGGACGCCGTCGGCGTTTCCCAAGTTCCGTTCAAGCTCACATGGACAGATACGCCCGTTCTCGGAGAGATGCGTCCCGAGACCGATTATTTCGCGTTCCAGCAGCGCGCGAAACTCGTTTCACAGCTCGAGAAGCCCGCGATCGAAGGCGAGTTCGCCAACGAGACGAAGCGTCAGGACGTCCGCTTCAATAAGCCGGTCAAAGGCCGTTATTTCGCGCTTGAGTCGCTTAACGCGTGGGACGGTCGCGAGTTCGCCGCGTGCGGCGAGATCGATCTTGTGGACGGCAGCGGTAAGAATATTCCCCATACTACATGGTCGATCGCCGCGTGTTCGTCCGAAGAGCGCAAGGCCGAAGACGGCAGCGCCGAGAATCTCGTCGACGGCCAGACCGCCAACATGTGGCACAGCGAATGGCAGGCGCGCCAGCCTAACCATCCCCACTATTTCGTCATTGATCTCGGCAAGGTCGAGACTGTAGGCGGATTTAACTTTACGCCTCGCCAGTCGAACGGCGCCGGTCGCATCCGCAAGTATCGCGCGTATGTGCTCGACAACGTAAAGGTCAAGTAAGGGAGCGTTACCTTGAAAATGGAAATTCTGCCTTCTCTTCTGGCGGCCGACTTCGGCCGCCTCGCCGATGAAATCCTTAGGGCCGAGGCGTCCGGGGCCGATGCGCTGCATCTCGACATAATGGATTCCCATTTTGTCCCCAACCTTTCTTTCGGACCCGACGTCGTCGCGCTTTCGAAGAAGGTCGCGCCCAACTTTTACCGCAATGTTCATCTGATGATGTCTCGCCCCGATCTCTATCTCGAGAAATTCATCGACGCGGGCGCCCAGACTCTTCAGCTTCATATCGAGGCGGATTGCGATCTGCATACCGAGCTTAAGCGCGTTAAGGCGTTGGGCGCCAAAAGGGCGCTCGTCCTTAATCCCGAAACTCCCGTCGAGAGGCTTTTGCCGTATCTTGATGAAGTCGATGAAATTCTCGTAATGACCGTCCATCCCGGGTACGGCGGACAGAAGTTCATCGCGGAGTGCCTTCCGAAAGTGACTTTCCTTCGCGAGAGAATGCCGGAGCTCGACATCATGATCGACGGTGGCGGAAACGCCGAGACGATCCCTCTCGCGGCGAAGGCGGGCGCCAACCAGTTCGTCGCCGGCAGCTACCTCTTCAGGCAGGACGATATGAAAGCCGCCGTCGACGATCTCAGAGCGCGGACCGTCCGGTCCGCAGAAACGTTAACGATCTGATGAAGGCGTTAATTCCAGCGGCAGGTCACGGAACGCGGTTCGCGCCGTGGACGAAACTCATCCCCAAAGAGATGCTGCCCGTTGGTGCGAGGCCGGCGATCGCTCTTATCGTCGACGAGGCGATTGAGGCGGGCGCCGATGAAGTGGTTATCATAACTTCGCCCGAGAAGCCGCTTCTTAAAAAGTGGTTTGAACTTAATCCTCCCAAGGCTCCGGTCGTGTGGGTCGATCAGCTCGAGCAGCACGGGCTCGGCCACGCCGTGCTGCAGGCGGCGGAGCATTTCGGGGCGGAGAGCGAACCGGTGCTCATACTCCTCGGCGACGCGCTCGTAAGCGGCGGCAACGCATCTTCGGCGATGATGGAGATTTCGAAGGCGAACGGCGGCGCGAGCGTGATCGGATGCGAAGAGGTGCCGCGCGAGCGCGTTTCGCGCTACGGGATAATGAAGAGTTCCTCCGAGATAGCCGAAGCGTTCTTTAAGCTCGCCGATATCGTCGAAAAGCCGGCCGTCGAGGAAGCGCCGAGCAATCTTGCGGTCGCGGGACGTTATCTCCTCGATCCGGCCGTATTCCGCTATCTTAAAGATCAGACTGCGGGCGTCGGCGGCGAGATACAGCTCACGGACGCGATACGCAGGATGCTCGCCGAGAAGACGGTTTTCGGCTATATTTATCCCGGGCACAGACATGATATCGGCAATCCCAACGGTTATCTGAAGGCATTGGAGGCTTTGAATGAAAACGGTTAACACGAGAAGCTTTCCGAGGGCGGGTTTTCTGGGCAATCCTTCCGACGGATATTTCGGCAAGACGATGTCGTTCGCGTTTTCGGATTACTGCGTCGATCTTACGCTGACGGAATCCGCGAAGATGCGCTTTGTGCCGGGCGAGGTCGACGACGCGACGTTCGATTCTCCCGAGAAGCTCGTGCGCGACATTCGCCTTTACGGTTATTACGGCGGCATCCGCATGCTGAAGGCGGTCGCGAAACTCTTTTTCGAATATTGCTTTGAAAACGGCATCAGGCTCGAAAACAGGAATTTCACCGCCGAGTACAGAACGAATATTCCGCGACTTGTGGGGCTTTCCGGTTCGTCGGCGATCTGTTCGGCGATGCTCAAGGCGCTCATGAAATTCTATTCGGTCGAGATTCCTCTGGAGTATACGCCGACGATCTGTCTCGAGGCCGAGAAGCTCGAGCTTGGCATCAACTGCGGTTTTCAGGACCGCGTAATCCAGATGTACAACGGGCTCGTATTCATGGACTTCGAGAAGTCGTTTGTCGAGGCGAACAATCGCGGCATCTACGAGCGGCTCGATCCTAAGCTTCTGCCGAACATTTACGTTGCGTTCGATCCCAACCGCGCGGAGGAAAGCGGCAAGGCCCACAGGAAAGTCAAAAAGCTCTTCGAGGAGAAGAAGCCCGATATCCTGTCGGCGATGAGCGAGTTCGCCGATATCGCCCAGAAGGGACGCGATGCGCTCGTCGCGGGCAGGAAGGAGCTGATCGCCGGTCTCGTCAATGCCAACTTCGATCTGAGAGACAGGATTTTCAATGTCGCCGAATTAAACCGCAATATGGTTATGACGGCGCGCGAATCGGGGGCATCGGCGAAGTTCGCGGGCTCCGGCGGCGCGATCGTCGGAACATACGAGGACGAGGCGCAGTTTGCTCTGCTCAGCGCGAAACTCTCCGAGATCGGATGCACGACGTTCAAGCCGTCGATAGCGATCAGTGATGACATGTTGCCTAAATCAACCGGAAATTGGCGTAGTTCTTAATCATATGTTCGACCATATAGTTATAACGGCAGCGAACGAGGCTCAGGCCCGCGGCTATCGCGCACAGACGAAGAATCGCCCCGAGGTTAAGGTCATATCCGATCCCGGCGGAAAGCGCGTAGGCTCGCTCGGCGCGACCGTGAATCTTTTAAAGCGGCTGAAACTTTCGGGCAGGGTTCTCGTCTGTCATTCGGGCGGCGACGCGCGGCGTACGCCGGGATACGCCGCGATGGGCAAGGCGTTCGTCCCGATGAAGGACGGCCGCTCGATGTTCGAGCATATCGTCGAGACGATGTCGTTTTTGCCGCTTCCCGAAAAAGGCGGAGTTCTCATCACGTCGGGTGACGTGCTGCTTGACTTCGACTACTCCGCGACCGATTTCTCGCGTCCCGGCGTTACGGGAGTCGCCTATCCCGACGGACCTTTCCAAGCTCAGCGACACGGCGTATACAAAACGGCTTCTAAAGCGTCGTCTAAGACGGGTCTCATGGACGTCTCCGGATTTCTCCAGAAGCCGAAAGTTGAGAAGGGTCGTCATCTTATAGATACTGGGATTATGTTCATTGATTGGCCCACGGCCGAGAAGATGAAGTCTCTTCCGATATCCGGCGACATTTATGAGGAGTTTCCCAAGATGCTTCTTGAGGGATTCGCGCCGTTCTCGGTCAATGTGGTAAAGTCATGCGCTTTCTTTCATATCGGCTCGTCGCGTGAACTTTTAGAGCGGCTCGGCGACGGCGGAACATACGTCGACTGCGTCGGCTGCGAGCTTGAGCTTAAAGGCGGCAATGTCGTCACGAACGTTCCGCGCGGCAGATTTAAAAAACTTTCTCTCGCCAAGAATGAATGTTTCACCTGCATCCCCGTCGGTAAAAACGATTGGTATGATCTTAAATACAAGCTTGACGACAATTTCAAAACCGACGGTCTCTGGGAGAAGCACGCGCTCGCCGATAAGATGCCGAAGGTCGATTATTCGCGGCTTCTTAAAATGCGCAACGCGAAGTCCGACGGCGCCGTAACGGTGAGCGCGCCTGTGCGGATCGACTTCGCTGGCGGCTGGAGCGATACGCCGCCCATCTGCAATATCGAGGGCGGAACCGTGCTCAACGTCGCCGTAAAGCTCGACGGGAAGCGGCCGATCGAGGTTGTCGTGAAACCGCGCCGCGATAAATTCGTTAAGGTCGTTTCCAAAGATCTCGGCAAGCGCAGGATCTTAAAGTCCGCCGCCGAAATAGCCGATCATTCCGATCCTCACGATTGGTGCGCGCTTGTAAAATCGGCTTTGACCGTAACAAAATTCAGGTTTGGAGAGCGCGGTATAGATATAATCATTTCCGCCGATCTGCCTAAAGGAAGCGGAATGGGAACGAGTTCCATTCTCGGCGCGGCGACCGTCGCGGCGCTTTTAGGACGCAACGACCCCGATGAGGTCGCGTCGCTCACGCTCGAACTGGAGCGCGAGATGTCCACGGGCGGCGGTTGGCAGGATCAGTACGGCGGGATTTTGGGCGGAGTGAAACTCCTCAGGTCGAAGCCCGGCAAGGTGCAGAACATAACGGTCAAGAAAGTCGAAATCCCAAAGACGGCCGCGAAAGAGTTTTATGAGCGTTCGCTTCTTTACTTTACGGGGCAGAAGCGCATGGCGCGCAACATCTTAAGGAAGGTCCTCGCGTTTTACGGGGCGAATCCCCACGATTTCGCGAAGATTCTCGTAAGGAGTCTTAAAGCGGACGCCGAGAATTGCGCCAAGGCGCTTGAAAAGGGCGACCTGAAACTGTTCGCCCGGTCAGTCAACAACTACTGGCGCGACAAGAAGCTTCTTGATCCCGGAAGCACCAACGAGCGCGTCGACGCGATAATCGAGTCGATTTCCCCGTGGATCGATGCGGTTACCCTTACCGGCGCGGGCGGAGGCGGATTCATGTATATTCTCGCCAAGTCTAAAGCGGACGCGGCGAAAATCAAGACGGATCTCGAACGCCGCAAGCCCTCGAAGTATTCGCGCTTTTACTCGTTTGAGATCGACCGGGACGGTCTTATGCTCGGGAAATTGCGTCAGACTTAAGGAGAACGCGGATGATGATTTCGAATAAATCGCTCCGCCGGTTTCACTACTCTGCTGTATTTTTGGTATAATAGCGGTCGTTTTACGAAAGGAAGATAATGAGTATCCAATCCAAAGTCGGCGAGCGGATTAAAACGTACCGCGAACGCCTTGAAATGAGTGTTGAAGATCTCGCCCAGAAAAGCGGGGTCTCCGGTTATATTATCAAGTCGATCGAATCGTCGGAAGTCCTTCCTGCGTTAGGGGTTCTGACTAAGATTTCCCGTGCGCTCGGCCAGCGCCTCGGCACGTTCATGGACGATCAGTTTAAGCCCGACCCCATCATCACCCGCGCCGCCGATCTCGAGGCCGCGAAGGTCGCGCGTCAGGGAATGAACGAATACGGCTACGCCACCCACTCTCTCGCCATCGGCAAGCCCGACCGCCACATGGATCCGTTCCGCATCGAACTTGCGGCGGGCGGCCAGGCCAAGGATTCTTCCCACGAGGGCGAAGAGCTTATCATTTGCCTCGCCGGTGAGGTTGAGCTGCAGTACGGCAACGAGAAGTCCGTTCTCAAGGCGGGCGATACGGCTTACTACAACAGCGTCGTAAAGCATTCTCTTCGCGCGATGGGCGACAAGCCCGCGTCGATATACGGCATCGTCTTCATGCCGTTTTAAGTTTCAACATTCCTAAAATCAAGGAGAGTCAGATGAGCTGGTTCCAACCTAAGACAGAAAAGCCGAAGATTCCTCCGGCCAAGGCGCTTTGGGCGATCTGCCCCAAATGCAAAAGCCACTTCGCGAAGGAAGTCTGGAAGAAGAACGACTCGATTTGCCCGAAGTGCAATTATCACGGCCGTCTTTCGGCCCGCGAGCGTATTTCGCGAATTGCAGACGAGGGTTCCTTCGCCGAAATCTTCAGCGAGATTTCCTACAGCGATCATCTTAACTTTCACGATGCTACGGGAGACTACAAGTCCAAGGTCGAGGCGACCATCGCCAAGCTCGGCGAGAAGGAGTCTGTCGTCGTCGGCACGTGCGAGATCGGCGGCCACAAGGCCGTTCTCGGAGTGATGGACTTCTCGTTCATGGGCGGCAGCCTCGGTACGGGTGCGGGCGAGAGAATCGCCAGAGCCTGCGAACTCGCCGTCAAGGAGAACCGTCCGCTCGTCATCTTCTCCGCTTCCGGCGGCGCGCGCATGCACGAGGGAATCCTCTCGCTAATGCAGATGACCAAGACCTCCGCCGCGATCGGGCGCCTTAAAGACGCGGGGCTCGCCTACATCTCCGTTCTCACCGATCCCACGACGGGCGGAGTCAGCGCCTCGTACGCGATGCTCGGCGACATCAACATTACCGAGCCGCGCGCGCTCATCGGTTTCGCCGGCCGCCGCGTTATCGAGAACACGATCAAGCAGAAGCTTCCCGCCGATTTCCAGTCGGCCGAATATCTCGAGAAGCACGGCTTCGTCGACAAGATCGTCGAGCGTAAAGATATGAAGGCGTTCATCGCCAAGATGCTTAATTTCTGGGGGTTCTGATCATGGCTAAAAAAACAGTTAAGAAAACGGTCGCCAAGAAGGCTCCCGCCACGGCGAAGGAGCTTACCGCGTGGGACAAGGTCAAGATCGCGCGCGACGCGAAGCGTCCCCACGTAAAGGATTTCATCGCGGGCGTATGCTCCGATTTCGAAGAGCTTCACGGCGACAGAATCGTCAACGACGATAAGGCGATGGTCGCGGGCTTCGGTACGATCGAAGGCTTCAGCTGCCTTATTCTCGGCCACAACAAGGGCGCCACGATCGAAGAGAATATGGAGTCCAACTTCGGTATGGTCACTCCCGACGGCTACCGCAAGGCCATGCGCTTGGCGAAGCTCGCCGAGCGCTTCGGCAATCCGATCGTCACCTTCGTCGATACTCCCGGCGCATATCCCGGCCGCGAGGCCGAGGAGCGCGGTCAGGCCGAGGCGATCGCCAAGAGCCTTGAGTTCTTCTCCGGTCTTAAAACTCCGATCGTCGTCGTCGTTACGGGCGAGGGCGGTTCCGGCGGTGCGCTCGCAATTGCCGTCGGCGACAGGATCCTCATGATGGAGAATGCGGTCTATTCCGTTATTTCCCCCGAAGGCTGCGCCGGCATTCTCTGGCGCGACGGAGCGAGAGCGCCCGAGGCCGCCGAGGCTCTTAAGATCACCGCGCCCGAACTCCTTAAGCTCGGCGCGATCGACGAGATCATCCCCGAGCCCAAGTCCGGTGCGCACAAGAACCCCGAGGCGGCGATAAAGGCCGTCAAGAAGGCTGTCGTAAAGGCTCTTAAGGAGTTGACCTCCATCGAGACGGACGATCTCGTCGAAGGCCGTTACAACAAGATCCGTTCCTACGGTAATTTCTATTGAGTCCTTTGAAGTTTCTTATACATACGTACGGCTGTCAGATGAATGTGCGCGACTCCGAAGCCGTCGAGTCGCTTATGCTCGCGGCCGGTCACGAAAAGGCGACAGGCGAGAGCGATGCCGAGATTGTGATCGTCAACAGCTGTACCGTACGCCAGAAAGCCGAAGAAAAGGCCGTCGGCAAGTCCGGTAACATGATTGCCGCCGGCAAGATAACGGGCATGATGGGCTGTGCGGTAAAACGCATGGGCGAAGATGTCTTCAAGCGGCTGCCTAAACTTCATTTTGCCGTCGGACCGCGCGCGTTCGGGCTTATACCGAAGATTGTAAACGAAGGTAGATATCCGGTTCTTGAGCTGGGCGAAGATGTTGTGCCCGTCGGTATGGACGCTCACGTCGATACCGGCTGGCAGTCTTTCGTCACCGTTCTTCTCGGCTGTGACAACCGTTGCAGTTACTGCATCGTTCCCGATGTGCGCGGCCATGAATATTCCAGACCCGCAAGGGAGGTTGTCGCCGAGGTTGCGGCTCTTGCGAAACGCGGTGTGAAGGAGGTTTGCCTTCTCGGACAGAGCGTTTTAAGGTACGGGATAAGAAACAAGGCCTGGAACGACGGGGAAGGGGAGGCTTTTCCGCGTCTTTTAAGGGCTCTGAACGAGATTGACGGTCTTGAACGCATACGCTTTACGAGCGCTCATCCCAAGGGTTGCACGGACGAGCTTATTCAGGTTTACAGGGATTGTCCGAAGGTTTGCCGTCATCTGCATCTGCCCGTACAGTCCGGCAGCGACAGAGTGCTTGCTGAGATGGGCCGCCGCTATACGCGCGCGGAATATCTTGCAGCGGTCGCGAAGCTGCGCGAGTTCGATCCCGAGTTTGCCGTTACGACGGATGTAATAGTCGGATATCCCGGTGAAACGGTCGAGGATTTCGAGGCGACCCGCTCTCTGATGGATGAGGCGGGCTTTGACAACGCCTTCATTTTCAAGTATTCGCCGCGTCCCGGAACGCGTTCCGCGGCCCTCGAGGACGACGTCCCGAAAGAGGAGAAGGAGCGCCGCGATCAGGTGCTTCTCGCCGATCAGGAGCTGCGCGGCCAAAAGAGAAACGACAGGCTGGTCGGAACCGTGCGCGAAGTTCTTTTCGAAGGGCCCTCGAAGCGCAAGGCCGACAGGTTCTCCGGACGCGACGGCGGCAACAGAATCGTCGTCTGGGACAAGCCTGAGAATTGTTCCTCCGCGCCGGCACCCGGCGATAAGGTAAAACTTGAGATTCTTCAGGCCCATCCGCAGATTCTTATCGGCAGACCCGTTTGAAAAGTGAAGTAAAAGAATTTCTCGTATCGTCCGCCGAACGGCATGAAAACGAATCGTTTCTTAAGGACGATCCATCGCAGTTCATGCATAAGGTGAACGGCGAAAGGAACCGCGAGGCGACGGCGTTTGTCGCCGCAGGCCTGAGTTTCGGATCGAGGAAGCAGTTTCTGCCGAAGATCGCCCTGATTTTGGAACTCTCAGACGGCAATGTTGACCGGTGGGTAAGAGAAGGTCTGTTCGAGTCTTCGTTTCCCGCCGGATCGACGGTCCCGTTCTACAGGTTTTTCAGTAAAGGAACGATGAATGCCTTTTTCCGCACCTATCGCGATATTTTGATTGCGTACGGATCTTTAGGGGAATGCCTGAAAAAAAACGGTGTCTGCGACGGTTTTGCGGCGGTTGAAAAGATTGTCGGGCTTTTTTCCGGATGCGCGGGGGAATATTCCGTCGTGCCTAAAAATCCGCGTTCGGCGTGCAAGAGGGTATGCATGTTTCTCCGCTGGATGGTGCGCGACGGTTCGTGCGTCGATTTGGGCTTGTGGTCGGATTTCATTTCCAAAAGGACGCTCGTTGTTCCGCTTGACACCCATGTTCTCGCCCAGGCGAAGAAACTGGGGCTTCTGAAAACAAAGGCGGCCTCGATGTCGACGGCGGAGAAATTGACGCAAAAACTGAAAGAGGTTTTCCCTTGCGACCCTCTGAAGGCGGATTTCGCACTTTTCGGGAACGGAGTGTCGTCTGGTGGGGACTGAGGGACTCGGACCCCCGACCCTCTCGGTGTAAACGAGATGCTCTAACCAACTGAGCTAAATCCCCAAACGAAAAACACGCGAATATTATATCATAAATTCCGAGTCGTGTGTGAAAAAGAAATCAGCAAAAATTCCCACTTGCATACAACGGAAAAATTAGGTATCATTCGACATATTTATTCAAAGGAGGTGCCAAGAATTGAAAGATGATTTTCTTGTCTTCGATCACGTGACGAAAAGGTTCGGCGCGATGACCGCTGTGGACGACGTGTCCCTTACGATTAAAAAGGGCGAGTTTTTCTCTCTTCTCGGTCCGAGCGGATGCGGAAAGACGACGCTTCTGCGTATGCTCGGCGGTTTCGAGAAACCGGACTCCGGGCGCATCTACCTTGAAGGCAAGGACATCACCGATCTCCCTCCCAACCAGAGGCGCGTGCATACCGTTTTCCAGAACTACGCGCTCTTTCCGACGATGACGATCTGGGACAACATCGCCTTTTCGCTCAAACTCGCGAAACGTCCCAAAGACGAGATCGAGGAGAAGGTCGACGAGATTCTCGAGATGATCCAGATGTCGGAGCACGCCTGGAAGTATCCGAATCAGCTTTCCGGCGGCCAGAAGCAGCGCGTCGCCATCGCCCGAGCCCTCGTCGACAGACCTCAGGTGCTGCTCCTCGACGAGCCGCTCGCCGCGCTCGATCTTAAACTGCGCCAGCACATGCTCATCGAACTCGATACGATCCACGATCAGGTCGGCATCACGTTCATGTACGTCACCCACGATCAGGGCGAGGCAATGAGTCTTTCCGACCGCATCGCCGTGATCAACCGCGGCAAGGTCGAGCAGCTCGACGGACCGGCGAAGATTTACGAGGCTCCCGCCTCGCGTTTCGTCGCGTCGTTCATCGGCGACACCAACTTCTTCTCGGGCGAGATCTCGTCGGTCGACGGCGACTACTGCACGATCCAGTCCGCGGGTTTTCCCCTCATAAAGGCGTACAACGACAGGAATCTCGCGGTTGAGCAGCGCGTCGACCTTTCGGTAAGACCCGAGAAGATCCGCGTCACCCTTGAGCCTCCGCCGCCGGAGAAGGGCGCCGGCATCAATGTCTTCCCCGCGAAAGTCCAGGATATCGTATACCAGGGCGTCTACACCAAGTATTGGATAAAGTCGGGCGATCTGCGCATCGCGGCCCTGAAGCCCCACTCCCGATTCCTTCTGGACCAGGAGACGATAACCTGGAACGACGAGGTGTTCGTCTGGTGGCATCCCGACGACGGCTATATGGTGGAAGTGAAATGAGCGATCCGCTGAAATCGAGAAAAGCCGAGTGGCTTACGACGCTGCCGTCGCTCGTGTGGCTTCTGCTGTTCTTCGCGGTTCCCGCGCTGATCGTCCTCGCGTTTACGTTCCACGCCCATACGCCCAACGGCGGCGTGGGCGAATGGAGCCTTTCGACCTGGCGTGATCTCGTCGATCCCGATTATCCCGCCATCGTCTGGAAGACGATCCGTATCTCGTTCGAGGTCACGTTCTGGTGCATCCTTCTCTCGCTCCCGTGCGCCTATGCGATATCGCGCCTTCCCGCGCGGTGGCGCGCGATCGTCGCTGGGGCGATAATGATGCCGTTCTGGACGAGCTTCGTCGTGCGGGTGTTCGCGTGGAAGCAGCTTCTTCATCCCGACGGATGGCTTCAGGCGTGCTATCTGACGTACCTGAGGGTTTCCGAATGGATGTTCGACTGGCTGCCCGGCTTTCTCCAGAAGTTTTTCATCTGGACCGGTTTCGCCTCCCCCGACAGGGTCGACCCGATGCTTTCGACGATCCTCGATTCCGAGACGGCGGTCGTTCTTGTTTCCGTGTACACCTTTCTCCCGTTCGCGATAATGCCGATGTACACGGCTGCAGAGAAGTTCGACTTCTCCCTTCTCGAGGCGGCGCGCGATCTGGGCGCCAAAAACTTCTACGCGTTCCGGAAGATTTTCATCCCCGGCATCCGGCAGGGGATAATCTCCGCCGTTCTCATGGTGTTCATCCCCGCCATCGGCTCGTACGTGATTCCCCAGATGCTCGGCGGAACGGAGTGCATTCTCATCGGCAACAAGATATTCATGCGCGCGATGCAGAACCGCAACATTCCCCACGCCTCCGCGCTTGCGACGCTGATGGCGATTTCGGTTCTCGTCCCGCTCGGCTGCGCGGTGTGGTGGAAGAAACGCCAGGAGCTCCGCGACAGAAAACGGCTCGACGGGCGCACCGCCCAGCTCATGACGGGAGGCGCCGCATGAAGAGATCGTATTTTTCGACCGTGGTTCTATCGCTCGTTCTCGCGTTTCTCTACGTGCCGATCATTCTCGTGGTCGTATACGGTTTCATACCCAACGGAATCTCCATGAGCTTTTTCGACGCGGACGGCGGATTCATCGGCTTTACCGGGAAGTGGTATTCGATGATCTTTTCGGGCGACAGGCGCGTGGAGGCGCTTCTCGAGAGTTTCTGGCTTTCGCTCACCATAGCGGGTCTGGCGACGGTGATATCGTGCGTTTTGGGAACGACCGCCGCGCTCGCGCTCCACAAGTGGAAGGGCAAACTCCAGTCTCTGCACCACGCTCTCGTCTACACGCCGCTGATAATGCCCGACATCCTCATCGGCATTTCGCTTCTGATGCTCTTCGTCGCGTGCTGCGTCGACTGCGGTTTCTGGACGATTCTGATCGCCCACGTGACGTTCTGCGTCTCGTACGTCGTGATGACGATTCTCGCTCGGCTTCAGGATTTCGACGACAGGATAATCGAGGCGGCCTACGACCTCGGTGCGGGACCGTGGTACACGTTCTTCCGCGTCCAGCTTCCGATCCTGATGCCCGGAATCATCGCCGGCGGGCTTTTGGCCTTTACGCTTTCGATAGACGACGTCGTCATCACGACGTTCGTGAACGGCGCGGGGACGAACACGTTCCCGACGTATGTCAGCTCGATGACCAAGCATTCGCGCAATCTTCCCGCCGTATTCGCGCTTTCGACTCTCATGCTGCTTTTCACCTGCGTGCTGATGGGGCTTTCGAAACTCATCGCGCGCGGTGGTCACACAAAAACAAAAGGAAATAAATAAAATGACGATACCTCGCATCATCCGTCAGATTGTGGCGGCCGGTTCGCTCGCGTATCTCGCGGGCTGCGGAAACAACTCGCGCGTTTTGCACATCTACACCTGGAGCGATTACATCGCGCCGGAGGTGATCGACCGGTTCGAGAAGGAGAACGGCTGCAAAGTGGTCATCGACACATTCGATTCCAATGAAACGATGTACGCCAAGCTCAAAGCCGGCGGGTCGGGTTACGACATCATCATGCCCAGCTCGTATTTCGTCTCGACGATGGCGAACGAGGGTCTTATCGCGGAACTCGACCATTCCAAGATTCCGAACGTAAAGAAGAATTTCGACGCGGACTTCACGACCCAGATTCTCGACGCGTCGTTTAAGTACAACGTCCCGTACGCCGTTACGTACACGGGCTTCATGTACATCAAGGACAAGGTTCCCGCGGGCGTCGACATCGCCTCGTGGAAGGCGCTCGAAAATCCTGAATTCAAGGGCAAGATCACGCTTTTAGACGATATGCGCGAAGTTATCGGCGCGGGACTCATGTCGCTCGGTTACAAGATCAATTCCAAGAATCCCGCCGAGATCGACGCCGCCGTAGCCCAGGTTCTGAAGTGGAAGGAGAACGCGCGCAAGTTCGATTCCGAGAGCTATAAGAACGAGGTCGCCTCGAAGGCCACTTGGGTGGGCTTGGGCTATTCGACCGACGCCACCCAGGTCATTCTCGGCGAAGAGGAGGGCGAGGAGCGCGACGACATCGGATTTGTCCTTCCCGACGAGGGCTTTACGATCGCCTGCGACGAGATGGTGATTTCGTCCAAGTCCGAAAATCCCGATCTCGCCTACAGGTTCATCGATTTCGTCTATCAGACCGAAGTCGCCAAGGTGAACATGGAGTATATCATGGGTCCGATGCCCGTCAAGCCGGCCATCGAGGCTCTCGACCCCGACTACCGCAAACAGATTGTTCTCGCTCCCGAAAAGATATCCAAGGGCCAGCCTTTGGACACGATTGAAAACGATCCCGTCGCCAAGAAACTCTACGACGACGCGTGGGACCGCATCAAAGCTACGAAATAAAAGTGAAACTCGAAAACATACGCAATTTCTGCATCATCGCGCACGTCGACCACGGCAAGACGACGCTATCGGACCGCATTCTTGAGCTCACGCACGCGGTGAGTCAGCGTGAGCTCAAGGAGCAGACTCTCGACGCGATGGATCTCGAGCGCGAGCGCGGCATAACGATCAAGTCCCACCCCGTTACCATGCAGTACGAGGCCAAGGACGGCAAGACGTATCTCTTCAACCTTCTCGACACTCCCGGTCACGTCGACTTCGCGTACGAGGTTTCGCGCTCGATGGGCGCGTGCGAAGGCGCGCTTTTAGTCGTCGACGCGGCTCAGGGTGTCGAGGCCCAGACGGTCGCCAACACCTACTTCGCGCAGGACGCGAAGCTCGAGATCGTGCCCGTTCTCAATAAGGTCGATCTTCCGGGAGCCGACGTCAAAGAGGTCAGCCGCGAGATCGAGGATCTTCTCGCCATTCCGATGGACGAGCCGCTTCTCGTTTCCGCCAAGACGGGCGTCGGGTGCCCCGACGTCTTAGAGGCGATCGTGAATCGCATCCCGCCTCCCGAGACGAAGGGCGTCGACGCGCCTTTGAGAGCGCTCGTGTTCGATTCGGTGTTCGACGAATTCCGCGGCGTCATTACGTATGTAAGGGTCGTTGACGGCTCGCTCAAGTCCGGTCAGGGCGTCACCTTCATCGGCAGCCGCGTCCAGACGACCGTTCACGAGGTCGGCATTTTCTCGCCGAACAAGAAGCCCGTCGAACGTCTCGAGGCGGGTCAGGTCGGCTACATCGTCGGCACGGTCAAGGATCCGAGCGAGATTAAAATCGGCGATACCGTGACGACCACGAAGCTCGGCTCGAACGAGCCGCTCGAGGGTTTTCACGATATCCACCCGACGGTGTTCTGCGGCATCTACCCGATGTCCACTGACGAGTTCCAGAAGGTGGCCCAGGGTCTGGAGAAGCTCCATCTCAACGACTCCGCGTTCACGTTCCACCACGAAAGCTCGCTCGCGCTAGGCTTCGGCTTCCGTTGCGGCTTCCTCGGCCTTCTGCACATGGAGATCGTGCAGGAGCGGCTGCGCCGCGAATTCAATCTCGACATCATCTCGACTTCGCCGGGCGTCGTTTACAAGCTCAAGCTGCGCGACGGCACCGAGAAAGATCTCGACAACCCGCTTCAGATGCCCGATCCTTCGGCGCTCGAATCGATCGCCGAGCCGACGCTCAAGGCGCGCATCATAACGCCGTCCGGGTCGATCGGAGACGTCATGCGCATAGTTATGGACCGCCGCGGACTCGTTGAAGGGACGGAGACTATGGACGCCAAGCGCGTCATGCTCCACTGCATGCTGCCCTTGAACGAGATTCTGATCGATTTCCACGACACCTTGAAGTCCGTAACCCACGGTTACGCTTCGATGGACTACGAGCCGGCGGGATACCAGGTCTCGGACATCGTGAAGATGGACATCCTCCTCAACTCCGAGACGGTGGACGCTTTCGCCACGATGGTTCACCGCGAC
>JAZQTB010000096.1:0-2555 GCA_045630425.1 Kiritimatiellia bacterium
AAAATGGTCAGGTCGAAGCCTCTGACGGCTTCATGAATGTTCCGATTCACGGGGTCTGCAACAAGACGAAGAATTGGGAGCTGTTGGTCGAGCGCACTTGCTAATTTAGCGGGATTGAAGGAAAGGAACACCAAGATGGAAATCACGCAGAAAGAAATCAACGCCCTTGCAACCAAGGCGGGGAGAATTTCAGAACTTCTTCAAGAGGTGAATAAGATGGCCTTCGAGCTTGCGAAGACGGGTAATGCCAGCGGGGTGTTTCAGCTTCGCGGAGCGTTCTCGGGGACGCTTGCAGCGGCGCAGGCTACGGACGGATTCCTCTCCGGACTTGTTTCAGTCGTCGATAGATGAATCGGTTTTGAGGCTTGCTAATTTAGCGGGATTGTGGCATCATGGTCACACCTTGATTGAAGGAGGAAACGCATGAAAAACATAATCAGGAAAACGGCAGAGTTCAAGGAACTTCGTGATGAAGCAAGATCTGCGCTGGCGGCTTATGCCGACGGCGCAGACTTCGACGCAACCGTCGCCAAGCTTGCTGGCGTTGGGCGCGTGATGGAAATCCTGCTCGGCTGATCACAGATTTAGCGATACGCTTACATCGCTTGCGGACGATCTTCGGTTTTTTATACTGAAGCACCATTCCTTTCGGTCTTCAGTTTTTTCTACGAGGATCGTCCGCTTTTTATGTTTCAGGGCACCACGTCCATTATGCCTAAAGGCCGCATCAATAGCAAGTTGTATTATCGGATAAAAAGCAGATTCTTTTACCGCACGACCATAAGCTCATCCCACCGTGTCGTGGGGCGGGGCGAGAGCTTTTGGCGTTTCATGTGCCATGACTTTTTGCCGATGCCTTCTGCGGCGGAGAAAACCTTACCCTTGCCGTACTTGGCATTGAGGGCATCGACAGCCTTGTAGAGAGCCGATTGGCGAGGGGCTGGCGTTGATGCATCGGCAAAGAGGTCGAGCTGGTGCGCTGTTCCCGGCTTTTCGAGTCCGAAGAACACGATGCCGGTCTTGCGGTAACGGATACCGGGAAGATAGAGGTATTTGACCTCATCGCTGATGGCGCGAAGAATCTCGTTCGTCGCATCGGTGGGGGTAGGGAAAACGACCGTACGCCCCACGCAGTCGCCACCTCCGCCCTCGGCGAAGATCTGCGCGTAGACGTTGCACCCGGCGGCAAGAAGCCCGTGTCGGCGAAGTTTGGCGGCAGCCTGCGCGGTAAACGAAGCGAGGGATTCCGCGAGAGCCTCTTGGGTTGTAGCAGGCTCTCCGAATGACCGGGAACAGGAAATGGAATCGGGATCGGCATCGTAGTCACGTTCTTCGTGGCAGGATATGCCGCGAAGTTCCATCGCTACGCGAAGAAGTGTAACGCCGCCAAGCGACCGAAGTACATCATCCGCTGCGTCCCGAAGGTGCTGGGCGGTTAGGATGCGCTCGGCACGGAGCTTTGGCGCAAGGCGGCGGCCTACACCCCACACCTCATCGCAAGGAAGCTGCGAGAGGATGTCACTTGGATCATTCGGCAACAGAAACACACCTTCCGGGCGTTTCTTACCTATGTGATTGGCGATCTTGGCGAGAGTCTTGGTGGGCGCGAAACCTACGCCGCATGGGATTCCTACCCAGCGGAGAATTTTCGCCCGGATGCGCTTTCCGTAAGACACATAATCTTCTGCCGCTGTCGTGGGCGGATAGATGAACGCTTCGTCAATTGAATACTGTTCTACATCGACCGCTTCTTCTCGAAGGATTGAGATGATGCGGTTCGACATATCTCCATAAAGCTCGTAGTTCGATGAGCAGAAAGATAGCTCGCCAGATTTCTCCCGATGCTTAAGCTGAAAATACGGCGTTCCCATCGAAATGCCGAGAGCCTTGAACTCGTTTGATCGGGCTACACAACATCCATCGTTATTGGAGAGGACGGCAACGGGGCGGCCTACGAGACGGCGGTTGAACACACGTTCGCAGGAGACAAAGAAGTTATTGCCGTCGACGAGTCCGATCATGATTTTTGGGAAACGGGTACAGGGGAATGGGGAACGGAAGCGGACTTGGTAAACTGATGAATGCAAGCCGTCACCTTGCCGAAGTAGTCGAGTTCTTGTCCTTTTCTGATGTAGATGATGGGGTAGGCGGGGTTCGCAGGTTCAAGGCGAACGCCATCCTTGTCGCGACGATAGGTTTTAACTGTAAAATCGCTGTCAACGCTGGCGATGATGACATCGCCGCTTGCGGGGCGCAAGGAGCGATCCACAACGAGTAAATCGCCATCGTGAATCCCTGCGCCGATCATTGAATCGCCTTCGACTCTGACAAAATATGTAGCTGCCGGACGCTTGATAAGAAATTCGTTCAAATCAAGCGGCGGCTCTAAATACTGCTCGGCTGGCGAGGGAAAACCCGCCACTACCGATCCTGAAATTTTAGCTTTGGCACTCATATATTCACCATTATACCAAAATACACCTGTTTCGATGGTAGTAAATGAATATGGGATATGATATAATATTTGGCGTTCGGCGTGGATGGTAATTTCTACT
>JAZQTB010000097.1:0-21752 GCA_045630425.1 Kiritimatiellia bacterium
ACTCTCACACCTCAGTATTGCTACCTCGGTGATCCCGTTCGACTTGCATGCCTAATCCACGCTGCCAGCGTTCGTTCTGAGCCAGAATCAAACTCTCAGAAAAAGAAAGTTTTTAGTTTGAAAGTCCCTCGCGGAACTTTCGTAGCTCCTCACACAAACATTACTGTTTTCTCCAATATCGACTTTCAAAGATCGGTCGCTCACCCTTTCGGGCGAACGAGGACATAGTTTATCAAATCTTTTTCCGACGCGCAAGGGGGTATTTTAAAAAAAAATTCATCGCCCCGGACAGCGGCTCTTCCTCTCGCTTTCGGGAGGTCAAGAGAGCCGCCCCGTCAACGCTCGTCGGCTTTTTTATAGCGGAACGAGCCGCGTCCTGCGTCCGACCGATCCCTGATTCCTTTTTCGCGCTCTTTGAGGATCCGCGCTTCGGGCTCCTTGTTGCGGATGAGAACAGATTTCGTATAACCGGCGCGGGCGAGGTAATTGCGCTGAAAAACCCACATCGCGCGTTCATCGCCGTAATCCTCGTCGACAAGAAGATGGATCGTCGCATTCTTTGGAATCCGATGCTTCTCCATGAGCTCGATCGCCTTCTTGGGCGTTACGTACTCATCACGGAACATGAGCCCGTTCTTCGTAAAGCGGATAAGGGGATTTCTGTAGCTGAACGAGATCGTCTCGTCGTTCGTCATGCATCCGCCCATAAACAACGCGAAAAGCGCAAGCACGGAAAAATAAAAACGGCGCTTCATTTCAGGCCCCTCCCCTCATGCGCGCGAGGCGAGAATCGCGGCCACTCTCTCGGCGTCTTCGGGCGTGTCGACGCCGACGCCTTCATCGTCGGTCCTCACGACCGCGATCTTAGCGCCCATCCACAAGGCGCGAAGCTGCTCGAGCTTCTCGGTCATCTCGAGCGCGCACGGCTTCTCGGCGATGTAGCGGCGGAGGAATTCGCCGCGGTAGGCGTAGATGCCGAGATGGCGGACGTAAAGGCCGCCTGCGATGTCGCTTTCGCCGTCGCGATCGCACGGAATCGGAGCGCGGGAAAAATAGGGCGCCCCGTCATCTCGGTCGAGAACGACCTTGACGACCGATTTCGCCGCGAGATCGGCGGCGGACTTGATCGGAGTCACGGCCGTCGCCATCGACCAGCGAGGATCGTTCTTGAGCTTTAGTACGAGCTCGTCGATGAGTTTAGGATCGATAAGCGGCTCATCACCCTGGATATTGACGAGAATATCGTCATCTGCGAAATCGCCCGCCGCGCACGCGATACGGTCCGTTCCGCTCGGAAGTTCCGACGGAGTCATGACCGCCCTGCCGCCGTAGGATTCGACGGCCTCGACGATACGCCTATCGTCGGTCGCGACGAGAACGTCGTCGAGCGAAGAGGCCTTCTTTACGGCCTCGACGACCCACGCGACGAGGGGCTTGCCCGCCAATACGGCAAGAGGCTTACCGGGAAAACGGCTCGACCCGAATCTGCTCGGGATTATTCCTATTACTTTCATTTTCGACAATCTCCACTTTTTGGAAGAACATTTTTCTTAAAATCGAAAGTCGCCTCTCCTGACGCTCGAGCGCCCACATCGCGAAATGCCACTTCCTGTCGAAACCGTAGACGGCGGGCAGATCGGGCTTGAAGGCTTCGAATTTGTCGCGCATCACGGACAGCTGCCACACCATCGCGCGTGTGCGGTATTCAAAGCCGTCCATAAACCGCTCGGCGACCTCGTTCATCGAAACCTTGTGGCGGCGCTGATAATCCTTCAGCGCATGGGCATAGTGGGCCAGATAGAAATTGAAAAGCCGCGACAGATTCTCATCGTCGTAATCAAGCGACGGCCAGCCGAGACTGCCGCGAATGGAGCAAAGAGAAACTTTTTTCGGGACGATGCGCGCAAGCATGATATCATACTCGAATTCGTAAATCTCCTTGCCGATGCCGTAAAGGGGAGAATTCGTGTCGGGATCATACTTCTTCATCGCCATGTTCTGGGCTGCGGCGTCGCCCATCAGCGTCGCCAATGCAAGCACAACCTCTTTCTCTTCGATCGAGGAATCATCTGCGTTGTAGAAATAATTCTCAGGAATCGAATCCATAGGCTCGCCTTCACAACGGCGGCGCACATAAACGTCGACAAGATGCTTCTTTACCTGCGCACGGCGGTGGAGAACGCGATACTCGCTCAAACCTACCCCAAGAGCCTTAAAAACCTGAATGCGCGAGAGCATATAGCTCGAATAGCCTTTACCCGCCCGCGAGAGAAGTTTCTCGACCATACTCTGCTCAAGGGGGGATCGGTTCGTTTTGTAGACGATTTCGCGCGTCTGGCCTTTCCCGATCTCGGCCATCTCGTCCTCGACGCGAAGCTCGTAGACGTTGGCGTATTCGATAATCTCATCCTTGGACATCATGCGGCGGATATTCGAGAGGAGCACTTCGCTTCTGTCGTCGGCGCCTTCGTGGAATACGGGCCGCCCGTCAACAAACGTCGCTCCGGGAAGCGCCGTGCGGCGATCGTCGAACGCGGGCGTGGAACCCTCTCCCACGACGGAGTATATCTCGCCTGTTATGTACATATAAAGCGTTTCAACGAAAAGCTTACTGCCCTCTTCGGCATATTCGGGCTTATTGAGCAGCGAGGCGAACGTCGCAAGAATCTCCTCGGAGCGCTGGATTACGCCGAGCTGGCCGATCTTGCCGAGAACGATCGACTCCATAAGCTTCTCGATTTCAGGAATGAGCTTCTCAAGCGCCACACCCCGGCGCAGACCGAAGAACTCGATCTCATGGTGGCCGCGGTGCTTGGGCATCCGCGTGAACGAGGTCTTATTTCCCTCATAAACGCCGACAAGTTCCCTTAGTCCCTTAAAATATTCATCACAGTCCGTTCGGGCTAAATCAGTAAACCTCTTGAACTCGGGATACGTCAAAAAATGGACGCCCTTCATCGAATGATAGTATGTAAGCTTCGTTGAAATGCGTTTTTTAGACGCGGCGAGAGCGACGTTAATCTCGTTGATCGTCCACGCGAGCGGCTTTACGCGCCACTCCTGTCCGAGCTGACGGTAATGCTCGATCGTCACGTCGTTGCGGTCGCCCATCACGATATCGCGCATCGTAAAGCCGATGGTCCCCATAAGCCATTCGTCGGCCGCGAAAAGCACCTTCGCGGGGACTTCACGCTGAGATATTTCAATCGTGTCCTTTACGACGTTGGCGCAGAGAATCGAATGCATCAAAACCTCGCTGCGACTCTGGGACGGGAGATTCGAGATCTTCCAGAATCTGCCGTCGAGAAGCGGGAAGGCGGCGACGGAATGGTTACCCGTAGTCATCGTAAAAACGCGTCCTTTAGCCTTAGGCTTAAGAACGCGCTTCTCAACGATAAGAACACTCGGATGATCCGCAAGATGTGACGTTACCGACTTCTCGAAAATGTATGTATCGTGCCCCAGATCCCACGCCTCGAAAGTGCGCTCGCGCCCCATCGCGACGGTCTTCACCTTCGACGGTCGTTTCACGCCGCGCTCGCGGACCCTACGGACAAAATCTCTAACCGCGCCCATGCCCGCCTCCGCAAGTACAGCCCGGCCCGTGTCCGCACGATGAATTGGAACTTTCAGTCTCCCGCGCTATCAAATCTTCGGCGAGAGCGCCTATCGCGTCGAGGTTGGCGTCATCAGCGGCCGCAAGCAGATTCTCGAGAGCGGGCAGAACGTATTTCGTAAACTTCGTCTGACCGACGCCCGCAAGCCGCCCGTAAGCGCCGAGAGCCTGAGCGAGGCGCTGAACGGCCGCATAAGGAAGCTTCTCGGCGATATCGTCGCGGCCGCGCAGTTTCGCGTAATACGCCGCAAGAAGAGAGCGCTCCTTGTCGGTAAGTTTAACGTAAGGATCGTAAAGAAGCGACGCTAAATCATAAATCGCGGGACCGAGTCGCATCCCCTGAAAATCGATAAAGTAAAGTTTATCTTCCTTCCAGAGAACATTCGTCGACTGAAAATCACGATGAACGAGCACCTTCGGTTCGGAGGAAAGTACTGATTCGACCTTCTTGAATTCCGCAAGGACCTCGGCGGACATTTCAACGCCAAAACGATTCTTAAGGCAGTGCTCGGCGAAAAGATCGCGCTCCCACTGCCAGAGAGCCCCGTCGAACTCCGGCTCGAGCTCGAGCGCCGAAGCGTCAAGCGCGTTGAACCGTGCAAGCGCCTCGACAACCTTCGTGTAATCGTCGAGAGTCATCCTGCGCTCTGAGCCGACGCATTCGAGAACGAGAGTCTTTTTATCAGGAAGATCGGCGAGAACCCTGGGAACGCTCACGCCACGCTCCTTAAGCCAGCGCGCATGCGAGGCGTAACGCGCGTTTTCGGCGCGCTTTAAGTCATCGTAAACGATCGCGATAGCGCCCGAACCGAGCGTGAAAAAACATCTGTCGCTGCCGCGCGCGAAAAGGAAACGGACGGGAGCGTCTTCCAGACCGGACGCCTTCGCCGCCGCCGCGATCTGGGGGAGCGCGTCAAACGCGTTATCTTCGCCCGCCGTATTCAGGTCGACGTACGAATCGATCGTGCCGGCGTCGGTCCAGAGCATGTCTCCGACGAGGCGCGATTTCATAAAGCGCCCTTCCGTCATCGCCCGTTCATACGCCTGGATGATGGACGAAAATCCGGCCGGCTCGACAAATTCAAGAATGCCGGCCTTTAGAAGCGCTATCCCGCAGTATGTGAACGTTCCGTGATATCCGGCGTCGGGGCTCTTCCAGCAGGTGACGAAACGGCTCTCGCTTTCGACCTCGATCGTACGGGGACCCTCTTCGGTTACGAGGCATTCGCCGATGACGTCGTCAGACGAATCAGAAATGTCGAACGGACACGCGTCGATACCTTCGACGACTATATCGCCGTTGACGAGATAGAAGTCATCATCACCGATCCAGTCGCGAAGCGGATTCAAAACTCCGCCCGTGCCGAGAATCTCGGGCTCGTAAACGGCGCGGCAGCCGTTCGCGGCGCACCACCGCTCGACCTGATCGTGAAGATAGTGGCAGTTTACCGCGATATCCTCGACGCCCCACGATCTGAGAAGCGCGACGACCCGGGCGAGCATCGACTCGCCCCAGACGGGCATAAGCGGTTTGGGGCAGACTGTTGTAAGAGGTCTAAGGCGCGTACCCAATCCCGCAGCAAGCACTATGGCCTTCTTTGCGTTCATAATTCGCGCCCTTTCTTAAATCAGCGGTAAACGGAACGCTGACGCTGCATCTTGACCTTCGGCTCCTCGAGATGGAGCTGATACCACTGATCGCCGAGGCCCGAATTGGAGAAATGGGCGCTGCGGTTATTCATGAGAAGTTCATGATTGGATTTAAGCGTGGCGTTATCGCTCGACTTGAGAGCCTCGGTGATGGCCTTGAACGCCTCGTCGATCTTTTCGCTCTTAACGAGGATCCACGTATAGCACGCGGCGAGAAGCACGTTCTGATTGTAGCGCACGCGGCGGGCGGCCTTGTTGTAGACGGCGGTGATCTCTTCGATCGGTTTCTTAAGCATGTACATGCGCGCCATCTTCATCGCAGCGAGGGTCGGATCGGCCATAATGACCTTGGGCATCAGCGCATCGCATTTGGCGAAGTCCTTGATCATCCAGTTGAGCTGAAACTGGGCCGTCGCCTTCTGACGCTCGATCATGGGAACGAAAAGGCGATACTTCGAAAGGCCCTCGGTCGCGTCGAGCGCCGCCTTGACGAAGACGCGCATATCGTCGGCGATCTCCTTCTGAGCCGCCTGGATGGAGCCCGGCGGGCGGAGCTGCCAGCGCTGGACCTTGGCCTGAATCTTCTTCTGGCCCTCGGCGAGAATCGACTGGACGCGCTGCATTTCGGCCATTATCCTCTTCCGGATGGAGATACCGAAAAGAATCTGAATCCCCGCGAACGCGCCGACCGCCGAAACAACGCTCCACAAATTCGACCATCCCGCCGCGAAATGCAACGCGAAATAAGCGCCGCACGAGGCGGCAACAGCAATAATCATTGTAACCATGCCTGCAATTATACCATATTTTTTAAAACTCTTCTAACGGCATTTGAGCTTTCCGCATCCGCCGGCGCAATTGAACAGGCCGACGGCATCGCCGCCGGCCTGCGCCCTGCCCGACACGTCGTCGAGGTTGACGGGCATGGATCAGTTCGCCTCTGCGACAAGAGGACCGGCCAGTTCCTTGAGGAAGAAGAGGCGTCCGGGGAGCGTAGGGATCCAGGTCGAGGTTATCCAGCGCGAAGGTCCGTAGCGGAGCGTCGTCCAGAGCGACATTCCCTGCCACTGCATGCCGCGGCCGTAGATGCCGTCGGCGCCGCCGATGGCGTAGTCGGCCTGGAACATGAGCCCGGGGCCGATCGTGTTGGCGCGGCACGGAACGAGAGTCGTGCGCGACTTGAACGACGTCTGGGCGTTCTGCTCGATGGTGAGCGGATGAAGCTGGACGGCGAGACGGTGGGTCTGCTTGAGCCATTCGGCGTCGGTCTTGAACTCGCCGCCGATCTGCGGCTCCCAGAAGGCGATGTGACACATGCGTCCGATGCCGTAGACGAGAACGAGCTTGGCGCCTTCCTTCTTAAGCGCGGCGATCTTCTTCTCGTAGGTGGGGAGATTCTTCCTCGTCGCGAAGTTGCGGTGATCGACAGGAACGGTCAGCTCGCCGAGCGGATTGTAGAACGCCTGCTCCATCGCGTACTGGAACGAGGCGTCGCCGACGAGAGTATTGCCCTTGGAATCGGCCCACTCGTCCATGTTAAAGCACCAGACATGCTCGCAGGAGACGTTCCATTCCTTGAGAAAGTAGACGGCCCACTTGTACATGCCCATCGGACCGACCGGGAGAATAAAGGCGATCTTCTCGCCGCGCTCTTTCGCCTTCTTGATTTCGTTGGCGATCTCGTGACCCATCTTAGTGTCGAACTCGGTGAGGTCGGCGCACTGAACCGGCTCGAAGGCCTTGTTCCAGAACTTCTGGGGCTTGGTGATATCTTCCGGCTTGTTCTGGCAGCACTTGTCGATTTTTTTCATATCCCAGCCGCGCGGATAGAAGCCTTCGAGCAAGGAACCTTTTACAGTTGACATAAAGTCCATTTGAATTTTCCTTTCTTTGATGATATGTGAATTTTACCACCATCCCCGACAGAAATCAAGTAGTAAGCATTCACCACAGATCAATCTCGGCAAAACAGCATTGGTTGTTGCCCGAAAGAGAGTGCGTGGCGTTGAACTTGAAATAGCGCGCCTTGACGGGACTGTCGAAAACGATTCTGTTCCTGACGGGATTCGCGGCGAGGTTGCCGATACCGCCCGCCTTGACGAGACGCCAGGCCTTGCCGTCGTCCGAGACGAAAAACTCGTAGCCGTCCACCATGCCGTGCATGCAGTTGTCCATACGCGGCACGTAATCAAAGCCCTTCATCGTCACGACCTTCCCGCAGTCTACCGAAAAATGCTGCGGCGGCGGTATCGGGCCGCGGCCGACGGGATGGGTGTTCCAAAGCGTCTTCTCGTCGCCGTCGATCACGTTTTTCGCGTTGCCCGGCGACTTGCAGCTCTCGTCTATTATTTTCCATCCGCGCTTGTCGAGGGTATCCTTTCGCTTTGCGCCTTCCTCAACGACCTCTGGCGCATAGCGTAGGGCGACATTGCCGTCCATGACCGGCCTGGCGCGGCCCTTGAGCGTTACGCGGACCTCGCTCGCCTCGACCTCGTCAAATCGGACTATGCGGCGGTAGCCGACGGTTGTGCCTTTGGCGACCTCGGTCCACCCGCCGTCGATCTTAACCTCGACGATGAAGTTTTCGACGCGCTGCCCGAGTTCTATTTTCTCCTTGAAGTCGACGCAGTTGAAGAGCTTCGGACCTGAAAGTTTCACGGTGAGAACAAGGGTGTCGCCGTTCCTTTTTTCGCTGAATTGCGTACTCTGCGCTTCTGCGAAATCACATTCATTGAATTTACGGATGTAATCGCCGAACTCCTTCAGGCGTTTGACGTCGGCCTCGCAGACGAGTCCGCGCTTGTCGGGGGCGATACCGAGATTGAGCACCGCGCCGCGGCCGACCGACTCAAAATACATATCGACAAGACGCGTCATCGGCTTCGGGCTTTCGTGGGCGTGGAAAAACCAGCCGCGGCGGAAGGGCGTATCGGCCTCGGAAGGCATCCAGTACTCTTTGCCGTCGTCGCCCTTCGAAGGATTCCACCACGTTTCGGGCGAAGTTCCGCGCTCGTTGCCGCACCACTTCACAGACCAGTTGTAATGACCTCCGAACGCGACCGCTTCGGGATGCTTTTTGTGAAGATTGGCGAGAAGACGCGGCTTCTGATAATAGCCGGCCGGTATGGAACGGCGCTCGCCGCGTCCGCCGTTGGCGCCGCCGTACCATCCGTCGCCGCCGTTGGCGCCGTCGAGCCATATCTCGCAGATATCGCCGTAGTCCGTCATAAGTTCATCCCACTGGTTGTGGAAATATTCGACATACGACGGTCTCGCATAATCGGCGCGATAGCGGTCCCACGGCGAAAGATACGCGCCGAAGTCGAGCCTGTACTTGCGGCACGCCTTTTCGGTCGCGCGGACAATGTCGAAGTTCCTGTACTTCCCGGGAACGGCCGCCATCGAATAATCCTTATTGTGCTTCGAGGGCCAGAGGCAGAACCCGTCGTGATGTTTCGCGACGAGAACGACGGCCCTGATCCCGCCGTCGGCCATCGCCTTCACCCACTGCTCGGGATCGAGACTGTCGGGAGTCACGCGCGAGGGGGAAACGTTCCCGAAGCCCCACTCCTGACCGGTGTAGGTATTCGGCCCCCAATGGACGATGGCGATAATCTCGCGCTTATGGTACCTTAGATGTGCCTTCGTCGGCAGCGTCCCGTATGTATCGGAAGCCGCTGAACAGACGGCGCAAAAACCGCACAGCGCGGCAAACAACATCTTTTTCATTCTATCCCTCCGCATTCTTTTATCGTTAACTTCATTATACCATAAAAGTTTTCCGTTCGCCGTCACGCGCGGCAGGACAGAGCGGTTATCCGATTGCGGATTTCGTCCGTGAGAGCGACGGCCTGAGGGCGCAGCGCGCGGGAATCATCCGGCCTGTGGACGGAAGGCCCGTCGCTGCTGAACCCGTAAACCACACGGCTGTCGCCCATATCCCACGGGCTCTGGGCCTTGGAGAGAATTCTCCGCGTCAGTGAAATCCCAAGGCAGACGAGCGGAGCGCCCGTGCGCAGAACAAGCTGCGCCACCCCCCTGTGCAGCGGATGCATGCCTCCTTCGACCGGAGAACGCGTACCTTCGGGAAACACAAGCACGTTCCACCCGTCCTTGAGATACGGCACGACGGCATCGGGCAGATGTTCGTCGACCGGCAGCGATGTGCGGTGGACTATCGCCGCCATAAACGGATTGCGCAGCAGCGAAGCCTTGGCGACATACAGCGTGCGCGGAATAAGCGCCGTTATAAGCACGACATCGATGAGCGAAGGATGGTTTGCCGCTATGATGCAGCCTCTGAACCCGGTCGAAAGATTTCGCGAATCTATGCCGATAATCCCGAAAAGCCTGAAAAGCCCGGTCAGAGGAATCCAGAGAGCGCGCACGAGCGGCTGGCAGCGGCGCGGCGAACGAAGAACGAGCGCCAGCGGAGATATCAGAGCGCCGCCGACGCCGAACAGCGCGAAAAGAACGAGTGAAAGCGCTCCCCGGACAACCGCCCTTACACGGCGCATGACACATCCCTGAGAGTAATCCAGCGGCCCTCCAGCACATGCGTCTCGCCCGTCAAAAACCGCGCCAGACGGCCGAAAGTGATCGATTCCGACGCCGACGATCCTCCGGTAACCTCAACCCTGCGTCCCGAAGCGCCGACGGACATGAAAATCGACGCGCCGTAACCGCCTCCGGTTTCTTCCGCATAAACGTAGAGACAGGACGTTTCCGACGACAAAGCTTCGATAAGTCCGCACTCCACGGAATCGTCTCCCGACGCTACGGCGGTATAAGAGCCGGTGTTTCCCGTAAACACGCTCCAGAGTCCCGGAGCCGCGTTGTAGACAGACGAGCTGAATCTGTGCGGCGAGACGGTGCCGTCTTCGTGAAATTCATCGACCAGACGCCGCGTCAGCGTCTCTTCTCCGTCCCTCGTCGAAAAGACCGCGTTCCCGGCGGACGTCTTCTCGACTTTCCCGGCGAGAGCGAAATAGATTTTCTGCAGCGGCGAAAAGCGTCGGCGGACCATCGGCGGCACGAACGATACGTCGGGCGTTTCGCCCGGAGCGAGAATCGCATATTCCTCAAATGTCACTGTACGCTTCATACCCGGCGGAAAATGAGTGATGTGTTAACCCCGCCAAACGCAAAATTGTTCGACATCGCGAATTCCACGTCCGCGCGGCAACCGTCGCCGACGATGAAATCGTGCTCGCCGCAGCGCGGGTCGGGATTGACCAGATTGAGATTCGGGGCGAACCATCCGTGACGCAGCATCTCGATCGTCATCACAGCCTCTATGGCGCCGCATGCGCCGAGAGTATGGCCGGTATAGTTCTTGATCGTGCTCAGCAGCGGACGGGAGGAACCGAACACCGACGTCAACGCCGCGCCTTCGGTCACGTCCCCGAGTTCGGTGGCCGTTCCGTGGGCGTTTACGTAACCGATGTCGCCGGGAGAGATTCCGGCGTCGTCGAGCGCGAGACGAAGCGCGACCGCCTGGGTCTCCGCATTGGGCTGCGTCACGTGGCGCCCGTCCGTATTGGTGGCGAAGCCCGCCACTTCAGCCAGAATTTCCGCGCCTCTCGCAAGAGCGTGCTCCCGCTCTTCAAGAACGAGAGTAGCCGCGCCGTCCCCTACCACAAGACCGTCGCGGCTGACGTCGAACGCGCGCGGAACGGAACCGCATTCCCCGTTACGCCGGGAAGTCGCGAACAACGTGTCGAACACCGCCACCTGAGTGGCGCTGAATTCCTCGGCTCCGCCCGCGATCATGACGTCCTGCCGGCCGAACCTTATCGCCTCGCACGCCTCTCCGACGGCCAGCGACCCGGAGGTGCACGCGGTTCCGGTCGGCAGCAACCTGCCGGTCGTGCCGAGATGGACGGACAGATTGACCGCACACGTCTGGGACATCATCTTGATGTACGTCGCGCTTGTGACGTTCCGTATTTCGCGGTTCATCAGCACGCTGTAAAAGTCGGCGTTGGCGTCGACGCCGCCCGAACACGAACCGTAGGCGACGCCGAGTCGGCCGCTTTTCACCACGGGGCTGTCTTTCAGTCCCGCCTGCGCAAGAGCCTGCTCCGTCGCGAAAAGCGCCATCATCGACACGGGACTCATCGTCCTGACGACCTTACGGCCGTATTCCGCCGGCCGTTCGAAGCGGGACGGCGCCCAAAGACAGGTCTGAAGATCCTTGTACCCCTTCAGATCCTCCGAAACCTCGACGCAGTTACGCGGCGTCTTAAGCCGTTCGTAGGCGGCGTCGACGGAGTGCCCCAGAGAACTGACTATACCCATTCCCGTAACGACCACTCTTCGCATCAGAACATACCTCCGTTCACCTGAATAACCTGTCGCGTTATATACGACGCCTCCTCCGAAAGAAGGAAGCGAACGGCCGCCGCGACCTCCTCCGGTCTGCCGAACCTCCTCATCGGGATCATCTTCACGGCCTCGTCCGCGAACACCCCCTCGATCATATCGGTCTCGATCACTCCGGGCGCGACGCAGTTGACGGTGATGCCGCGCCTTGCCAGCTCCACCGCCAGAGCCTTCGCCGCTCCGATGATTCCCGCCTTGGCCGCGGAATAGTTCGTCTGTCCGCGATTTCCTATAACTCCCGAAATCGAAGACACGGCGATGATTCTGCCGCGCGCGCGGGCCTGGACCATCGGCAGAACCAGCGGCTTGAGGACGTTGTAGAATCCGTCGAGATCCGTTCTCAGCACGCGGTCCCACTGCTCGTCCTCCAAGCCCGGGAACGGGGCGTCGTCCGCGATGCCGGCGTTTAGAACGACCCCGTAGGGAGCTCCGTTCGATTCAACCCAGCTCGACAGCGCCGCCCGGGCCGCCTCGCGGTCGGCTATGTCAAACTGCAGAACGTCGCCGGACGCGCCGAGGGCGCGGATTTCGCCGGCGAGCTCATTAAGCGCATCGCGGTTTCTGACGCAATGCAGCACAGGATCATACCCGGCCCGGGCCAGATCGAGCGCGATCGCGCGCCCGATGCCTCTGCTTGAACCGGTGACTAAAACACGCTTCATGCAAGCTCCTCCAGTATATCCTTTGTCATATCGCCTTCGGGCTGGAATGCGGTCATCTGGGCGGTCGCCACCTGCGCGCCCGATCGATCGCGGATCGAACAGTCGAACGACCCGAACGATTCGTCCTGATAGGTGCATTCCGCCCTGACCCTATACCGCTCGCCGTTTTTGAAGAACGGAATCAGTATCTCCAGTTTCCGCGATCCGAGAACAAAGCCGAGCTTCGGAGGCAGAGCGCGGCTGCGGCGCATGAAACCCGCGCAGAGCGCCATGGTCTGCGCCATATATTCGAGGGCCACGCACCCCGGAACCCCGTCGTGTTCCGCGACGAAAAACGGCGATGAAGGCGAAACGTCGACCCAGGTCCGCGCCTCGCCGGGAGGCGCGGATTCCTCATAGCCCGACAACAAGATCATCGGATCCGCCTGGGGCAGCAAACTCTCTAAACTTCCGCTTTTGCTCATCGTTACAAATTATACACCATAACGGCCGCGATGCACAACTGGATCAGCGCATCCCCAGAATCACCGCAGCATTGCTTCCGCCGAACGCGAACGAGTTCGTCAGCGCGGTCCGGAATTCGGTTTCATCGCCCACGGCGGGCACCGGAAACGGAGCGATCCCCCTGTCCACGGACGCGGAACAGTGCGGAGGCAGGCCTCTGGCGCGATGAAGGGCGATCCAGCAGAGCGCCGCCTCGACGGCTCCCGCCGCTCCGAGACAATGCCCGGTAAGAGGCTTTGTCGAGGAAACCGCGACGCTATCCCCGAAAACCCTCCGAACGGCGGCGCATTCCATCGAATCGTTATAAACGGTTCCCGTTCCGTGCAGATTGACGTAGTCGATGTCTTCCGGCCCGAGACCGGCGTGGGAGAGCGCGCTACGCATCGCGCTCTCCGCGCCGCGCCCTTCGGGATCCGGCGCCGTCAGATGATGCGCGTCGGAGCTCTCGCCGACGCCGAGAAGCTCGACCGCGCGCTCTTCGCGTCCGCCCCTGCGAAGAAGGAAGAACGCCGCGCCCTCGCCCAGATTTATGCCGTCGCGCCCGGCGTCCAACGGGCGCGTCAGATCGCGTGAAAGCGCCTCAAGCGCGTGGAAGCCCTCGACGACCGTCCGGGTATACGCGTCCGCGCCGCCGACGATCACCGCATCGCACAATCCGTCCGCGATGAGCCGCCGCGCCGAGGAGAACACCTTCGCGCTCGACGAACACGCCGTCGATACGACCCACGCCGGCCCGTCGACGCCCCATTTCTCTTTCAGGCGGAGCGCCGGATACGACATGTCTATCCTGTCGGGATTGTCGGTATACTCCTCCATTGTGGAATTGCTCGTTCCTATGACCGCGCCGATCCTGCAGCCCGGATCGGAGAGGCGCAGATTTTCAACCGCGCCGGCAAGCTGCGCCATGGCGGCGTCGATGAGGGCCGTGATCCTGGTCGGCGCGGCCGCGAACGCCTCCTCGCCGAGAGGGGCGAAGCCGAAGACCGTCTTGTCGCCGCCGGAAAGCGGACCAAGTTCCCTCATACCAGACGTATCGCCCGCGAAAAGGCGGGAGCGGGTCTCGTCGACGCCTGCGCCGAGAGCCGAAACCACGCCTAAATCCGTCAGCAGATAACGTTCCTTCATCGTTAAACCCCTTCCCATCTGAACCATTGATCCGGGTACGCGCTCGCGACCTCGAAAAGCGCCTGCGCATACTCCTCAGCCATCAGATCCGCGCTTTCCGCCGTCAACCTGCGTATCACCGCCCGGTACCTGCACGGTCCGACGCATACGCATGCGACAAAATACACCGGATGCGCCAGCGCCCGCGCGAAGCGGAACGCCCCCTGCGAAAGATCGATTTCGCCGGCGCCGAACCCGAGCCTGAGCGTTCTTCCGAAGCCGCGGTCCGCCGCCATCACGAGACAGTCCCCCGCGTCGAGCGCATCGCCCGCCGTAAACACGGTTTCCGGCCCGAACGACGAAATCGGATGTATCACGACCTTTCCGCGTCTGGCATGGCGGAGATAGAATCTGTTGAAAACCGAAGTGCGCTCGAACTCCATCCACGCGTGGAAGGTCGCGTCGCAGGATCCGAGAGCGGCCAGAACCTCGATGGTTCCGCAGTGGGACGAAAGAACGAAGACCCCTTTCCGCGACGCCACGTCGTCGATGAACCGCCGCGCATCCGCCGAACCGTCGGTTTCAACCGCCGGCAGCCTGCCGGAATCCGCCATGACGACGAGCTTGTCGGCCAGCGATTTAGTAAACATAACGACCTTCCGCCATGAAGGGGAGGCCCGGCGCACGGCCGGCGAACAGAGCCAGATCAGCGATCCCGCGCACGCCGCGAGAAAATGCAGAAATCCCAGCCCCGCCAGACGATAGACGATGTAGAGAATCTCAAGCCCTGCGGAGGACGCGCCGTATTCGGTCTTCGGCTCTTCGGCCGGAGCGGTCGCGAGGGCGAGGAAAAACACCGTAGGCAGTCCGACCGCGAGCACGAATCCGAACGCGTTCACGACCGGAAACGAGACGAACAGAAGCGCGCCGAAGCCCGCTACACTCGTCAGCAGAGAAGAAACCGCGGGCTTGAACGCGTGAGAGGGCCCGCTGTGGAGAAACACCGTGTAGTCGACCCCGGCGCCGACGAGCAGAAAACACGCCAGCACATGGAAGAGCGTCACGTCCTCGCCAGCAAATCCGAGTAGACCTACGACCGTCAGCAGAGAGACGACGGGCGGAAGGATGATCGCCGGCGCCCGATGCCGGCAGAAGAAGGCAAGCGCCAAAAACATGACCGCCAGCGAAACCGACAGGCGCACGGAAGCCTCGCCCGCCAGCGAGGACAGGATTTCGCCCAATATCCTTTTCGGCTGATAAAAGCGGACTCCGTCGGGAAGCGGCCCTTCCGTCGCGGCCGCCGAGGGGATCACCAGGGACTTGCCGTGAACGAATGCCCCCGCGCACGGCGGCACGTCGCTCCATGTCCACGGACGCGGCGGCGGCCCGGGCGGCTGCAGGTCGACGCCGAGAAGCTCGCTTTGGCGGGCGCCGTGCTCTTCATACAGTTTTAAGATGTTCTGGAAATTTCCGAGACGGTCTTCCAAAGGCGGCAGAAAGAGCGACAGACGCGGCGTTTCCGCCGGAACGGCAAGTTTCCGCTCGCGCCCGAGAAGGATTTCGAGGGTCTCATCTGCGCCCGTCACGTAAAATCCGCGCGACAGCCCGAGCGTTCCGCTCAGTTCCGCGAAGGTTCTTTCGGCCTCGGCGAGCCGCGCCGGAGGACGGTATATCGAAGACGGGTCGGTTTTAAAGGTCGCCCTGCCGGCGCCGAACGCCGCGCATACGGCGACAAGAGCCAGCAAAAGATACGGCGCGGGGATTCTGAATTTCAGCGGCCGGGGCGCGGCGGCGGAAGACGCGGGAGTCGGATAGCACAGAAGCACATACGCCAGCGCCGCGGCAAGCCCCGCGCCGAGAAAGACCGCCGACTGGCGAAGCACGGCAAGCGAAGAGAGCATCAGCGGCAGAAGACTGATTTCGGTCGTCAGAAATGAAATCAGAAGATTCCGTCTCGTCCTCGCGGTTCCGCCGGCGGGCTGAAGCAGCCAATGGAAAGAGTAGTCGATGACGAGGCCAAGGACCGACGTGCCGAACACGACGGTGACCAGATGGACGGAGGGAAACGCGAGCGCGAGAACCGCGCCTCCGGCCGAGGCCGAAACCGTCAGAGAGGCCAGAAGGAGCGGCAGCCACCTGAACGAACGGAAGACCGCCACGGAAAGAAGAAGTATGAACGCGGACGAAAACCAGGTAAGCCAGCCGATTTCGGTCCTGCATCTGCCGGCGGCGATCGCCGTATGAACAGGAACGCCGCACGGCTCGACCGAAACGCGCGGACTTCGGAATCTATCGCATGTTTCGTCTATCCGGGACCAGAACTCCGCCAGCGCGTCCGTATCGTCGGCGACGTGCGCTTTCAGCTCGAGCGCGATCAGCACATAAGTCATGCCGCCGCGGCGTGCCGTCAGCACGCCGTCGACCGGCGACCAGCCCGAAAAAGAGACGGGAAGAGACGTTACGAACGAATCGGCGAGACAGAACGGATCTTCGCCGGGGCGAAAGAGAGGCGGGACCGGCGATGAATAATACCGGCGAACGGCGGCACGGGCTATCCGGGCGCGCCCTTCGGGGGTTTCGAGCAGCTTCTCGTCGCGGGGCGAAGCAAGACCGGCGCGGCGGTCGCGGTACATCGACAGCATCTCCGTAAACGCTTCTCCGTCGAACCTGTAACGGACGCGGGCGCAGCAGTCGGACGGCAGAAGCTCCACAAGACCGTCTGCGGCTTTCCGCGCTTCGGCCGCGTCCTCGGAGCCGACCATGATCGGCACCGTCCGCGAGGAACTCTCGCGCACGGCGGCAGGCACGGTGTCCGAGGCGTCGCCCAGAATGTCGTAGAGAGAAGTCCTGAACTCGACAGGCCTGACGGAAAACGTCAGCGCGCAGGCCGCGGCAAACGCGGCCGGCGCGAGAAACGCCGCCGTAAATCTCTTAACGGTCACGCTACTTCCCCTTGAATCGTATTTCCGAAGATCCGCCGTCCTCGGTCGTAAGCAGAACCGAAGTCAGCTCTTCGCCGCCCGAAAGGACGGCCTTTGAAAAAAGACGGCGCATCGCCTTGTTCTCCGGCACGAACTCCATTCTCCAATTTCCGTTAGAGCATATCGCCGCATCAACCTTGAAGAGGCCCTCGAACGCGTCAGTCTCGCCCCGCGCGAACGCGTCGGTTCTGGCGCGGATCTCGCCGTAATACGGCAGCTTTTCCAAAGGCTTGACGCGCTCGCCGTCCTCATCGGCGAAAATCATGGAGTTCGTCGTCATGGTGACGGACGATGCGAACGGATGAAGCACCTTCCACGCGATCCCCTCGCCGGCGACGCACTCGACGACTCCCGTCGTCGCAAGGACGCGCCCGGAACCGGCGAACCGGCGGGCCATCGTCCAATCGGCGCTCGAGTCGAGCGCGCGGCGGAGCGCACCGGCGCACGGGGCGGGGATTTCAGCCGAAAGCGCCGTAAAACATACGGCGGAAAAAACCGTCGCGGCCAGACGCCTGATCATACGGCGCTCCTTTCGACGATTCCGGAAGAGCATAAGCCTGTCGGACCGGCGATTGAAAAAACGAACGAGCCCCCTTCCTTCCGGGAGACCTCCAGGACGACCTCGATGGACGGGAGAACCACCTTCTGGAATTTCAGACGCCTGTATGTCACGGTTTCGGGAAAATCGGGGAACGCCTGAGCGGCGAAATATCTAAGAAAGAAAAGCTGCGCGACCCCGGGCAATACCGGAAACGACGGAAAGTGTCCGCTGAAGCATTTAAAATCCGGCGGAAAAACGAGCCGCGCCGACAGCGCGTCGGACGTCGCGCGCCATGACAAGACGGCAGGCTCCCCGGACCAGTCGCCGAGCATCGCCCTGACGGCCCGGACGGTGGTTTTACCCTGCTCGTTTACGGGAAGCTGGCGGACAAAACGAATGCGGCGGGGAAAGGCGAACGCCTCGATCCTTCCGGCCAGATCGCGCCGGAAGCGCGCCGCCGTCTGGGCGTACGTGGACTTCGCGAGCGCTCCGAGCCCCTCCTCCGAAAGAACTATCAGCGCCCCTATGCGCGGCACCGCGTCCTCCGTCGTCTCGACACGGACGCGGGAAACGAAAGGATGCGAGAGAAAAACCGATTCGACCTCCGAAAGCGACACATATCTCTCGAGGATCTTTACACGGCGGTTGGCCCGCCCGACAAGGCGGAACGTTCCCGGAGACTCAAGCTTCACGATGTCGCCCATCACATACGGGCGCTCCATCGCGTACGGGGAATCGACGGCGAGACGCCCGTCTGGCAGGACCGAAACGGAAACGCCGTCAACGACATTCCACAGTTCGCCCCGGGTTTGGCGGCGGTAGGCCACGGTTCCCGTTTCGGTGCTGCCGAAAATTTCCGTCGGACAGCATGCGAGCTTCCGCGCCACCGCGAACGCCGTCTCGGCGCGCAGGAGACTGCCGGATGTGACGATGGCCGTGAACGCGCCCTTAAGACTCTCAAAATCGGGATGATTCAGCGCCTTTTCCAAAAACGAAGGAGTTGTCACGAACACGGTCTTCGAATAGCGCGAACAGAGCGCCGAAAGCTCCTCCACGGACGTGACGATCGCGGGATCAACCGCAGAGCCAGCCGCGGCCGGGGCGCGGACACGCCAAAGCGCGCCGTACATGTGTTCCGGACGGACGGACGAGACGACGGCGGGGCGCGAGGCCCAGATGTCCGGAAAAGACGCGACTATCGAAGACGCGTCGCGTTCCAGCGATTCTTCCGTACGGACGATGCGCTTGGCGTCGCCGGTGGATCCGGATGTGTTGAAAACGACATCAGCCACGACGGATTCTCCTGCGGATCATCCACTCGCCCGCAAACAGCAGCCCCATCATCACATACGCAAGAAAACCGTTATAGAACGCCCACGCCTCGCGCGACGCGAAAACCGTGCCCGCCGTGACAAGCAGATGCAACGCCAAAAAGACCGTCCAGACGACCGTAACGGTCCTGCAGTACCTCCGCGCCCGCACGTCGAGAATCTCGCCCATACGGCGCGCGACGGATTCGACGAGCGGAATGCGGAATAGCGAAACGAAAAAGATCACAAAAGCGAGAGAAACCATCAGGACCGGATACAGCCGGAACCACAGATTTCCCTTGAGAAGGTATATCGCCCAGACAAGCGCCGGCATCAGCGCGACGCGCAACACTTTAATCAGACGAAACCTGTCCATACGGTCAGTTGGATCGTTCGGCCAGGAGGCGTTCGATCACCCCGGCGACGTCGCCGAGCGTGCGGATCGACTTGAAATCCTCGGCTTCGACCTTGATGCCGGTCTGCTGCTGCAGACGGACCACCAGATCGACCGCGTCGATGCTGTCAAGATCGAGGTCCTCGTAAAGACGGGCGTCGGCATTGACCTTGGACGCGTCGCACTCGAACTCGTCGACAAGAACAGATGAGATTTCGTTTATGATTTCTTCTTTCGTTTTCATAATCAGCCTTCGATGGCAATATCGGCGTTATCGGCGATAAAAGCCGCTAAAGTTGAAATGGAGCGGAAATGCTCGCGGTTTTCTTCGGAATTCGCCTTGAATTTAACCTGATATTTTTTCCTGAGCGCCGCGCCTATTTCGAGCGCGTCGATGCTGTCAAGACCTACCCCGTCTCCAAAAAGCTGTTTGTCGGCCGGCAGATCGGCGGCGGTCAAACCGTCGACTTCGACCGACGACAGGATCACCTGACGGATTTCTTCTTCTAATTCTTCTCTTTTCATTGCCATATTATACCATATTTGAGTTGTCTGCGTATCAGAACCGCCGGTTACAGACCGAAACCGAAATATTCGTTGGTGTTGTTGAACGAAATGTCCTGCACGATCTTTCCGAGGGTTTTGTAGTCCGCGATTACCTCGCCGTTTTCAACCCACCTGCCGATAAGATTGCAGAGGATCCGGCGGAAGTATTCGTGCCTGGCGTACGACAGGAACGAGCGCGAGTCGGTCAGCATCCCGACAAAGCCCGCGAGCGAGCTTAAATTGGCAAGATCGACGAGCTGCTTCTCCATGCCTGTCTTGTGATCGTTGAACCACCACGCCGAACCGATCTGGATGCGCTGCGGGAAAGTGCCGTTCGTCTGGAAGCACCCGGCGACGGAGCCCATGATCTCGTTGTCGTTCTGGTTGAGCGAATAAAGGATCACCTTGGGCATCTTCCCGGTCTGCTCGAACGCGTTGAGAAGATCGGCGAGAGCCTTCGCTCCGCGCGTGTCGCCCACCGCGTCAAAACCGGTGTCGGGGCCCAGTTCGGCCATCATCCTGTCGGAATTGTCGCGGATGCAGCCGTAGTGAAGCTGCATGACCCAATCGCGCTTCGAGTATTCTCCGGCGAGATATTTGAGAACAGCCGTGCGGAACATGTCGCCCGCAGCGACATCGATTTTCGCGCCCTTCCTGCCGGCGGCGAGAATCGCGTCAAGTTCCTTTTCGGTCGCCTCGGCATAAACGGCGCAGTCGAGCCCGTGGTCGGAAACCCTGCAGCCCTTCGAAGCGAAAAACTCGATTCGCGCGCCGAGAGCCTTTTTAAGATCGGCGAATTTCGAGATCCTGAATCCGACGACCTTCTCAAGCTTTTTGATGTAGTCGGCGAAAGGCTTTTTGTCGACGTTGAACGCCTTGTCGGGACGGAACGCGGGAAGAACCTTCACCTTGCACTTTTTGTCGGCGGCGATTTTATCGTGCCACTCGAGCGTATCAATGGGATCGTCGGTCGTGCAGATGAGCTTAACCTTGGACCTGTCGATTATGCCGCGCACCGACATCGACTTTTTGGCGAGAGTCCTGTTGCACTTATCGTATATTTTCTTCGCGGACGATTCGTCGAGCTGCTCGGTAACGCCGAAATAGTTCTTAAGCTCGAGATACGTCCAATGGTAAAGAGGATTGCCGATGAGTTTAGGAAGCGTCGCCGCCCACGCCTTGAACGTCTTATAAGGATCGGTAAATCTCGAACCTGTAACGGAATCCTCCTGAAAACCGCAGGTTCGCATCTGGCGCCATTTGTAATGATCGCCTCCGAGCCATACCTCGGTAATCGCCTTGTACCGGCGGTCTTCGGCGATGTCTTTAGGGTCGATGTGGCAATGATAGTCGATGATCGGCATCTTCGCGGCATACTCGTGATACAACTTTTTGGCCGCCGCCGTCTCCAGGAGAAAATCCTTGTCTAAAAACTTCTTCACCGTGCTTTCCTTTCTTGTTAGCGTTACAGACGCCTCAACGACCTCGGTCCGGTCGAATTGAAAAAAACGACTGCTCTTAAGGTAGTATATCCTATCCTGAGACGAATAGTCAACCGCCGCGGCTGACCACCCTTATCCCACTTTTTCTGGGATGATTTATCCCAGTTTTCAAAAAGCCCAATAAAACCCTGCGAAAATTTATTTTCACACCCCTTCTTTTTCGTCGTAGACTTTTTCATCTGAAGGCGCTCATTCCAACACGAAGAACATCTGCGCGGAATCGGACTTTTCAGCCTTACGCGGACGACCAGTTACAAAACGGCAAAGACCCGATTTTTATCTCCTATGTGTCCCCCGGGCTATTATACCTTCACATTTTTAAAAATGTGAAGGTAAATATCATCTTACGATAACATAAAACCGGCCTAGTAATTGATTAATATTCAAACTTCTGAAACACACACCACTTCCGCGAGAAACAATTTTACAATGCGTCCAAGCGCGTTTAAAAAACACCGTGCCGCAAGAAATTTGCATCACCGCTTCATTCCAGTTCAGCTTTGCCCGCAATCGCTTTGAATCGCGCCCTGCAGGCATCCAAGCGTTCCATTTAAACTC
>JAZQTB010000098.1:0-37143 GCA_045630425.1 Kiritimatiellia bacterium
CGCGCCGGTTTTTCGCCTAAGCGCGCTTGCGCGCGTGATTCGTACCCAAGCGGCGAAAAAGAAAGGCCGCAAAATCGATGTCGACCCGGCTTTTCCGCCGGAAATCCGCGGCGTATCCGACGCGGATTTAGCGAGCACCAGCGCCGAATCGACTCCGACTCGAAGGCCTTGCGTTCATCAATTCAAAAAAGTGGGATAAGGGTGCACAAAATAACACCCATACTTTACTAATCTTGCACAAAATCATAGCCTTTAACTATGTCAATTGCACAAGACCAAAGCCTCCCACCCATAAAGCAGCTCCTTAAGAAGCCCTTATCCCACTTTTTCTGGGGTGATTAACCCAGTTTTCAAAAAAGCCCAATAAAACCCTATGAAATCTCTTCATCAATGAACGAAGCCGCAGAGATTACATCCCTGCGGCTTCGTTTCAGCTTTAAGGCCGTTTATATCAGGCCTTGGCGTCGAGCTCGGCCATAGCGGCCTTGCGGCTGAGCTTGATGCGGCCGCGCTCGTCGACGTCGAGGCACTTCACCATCATCTTGTCGCCGACCTTGCAGACGGCGTCCACGGTAGGAACGCGCTTGTCGGAAAGTTCGGAGATGTGGCAAAGCCCGTCCATGCCGGGAAGAATCTCGACGAACGCGCCGAAATCCTTGATGCCAGTAACGGTGCCCTCGTAGATCTTGCCGGGTTCGGCGACCGCGCTGACCGCGCCGACGGCGCGCTTGGCGGCTTCCATCGACTCGAGCGAGGTCGCGAAAATCGAGACCTTGCCGTCGTCGTCGATGTCGATCTGAGCACCCGTGGATTCGACGATGCCGCGGATGTTGGAGCCGCCGGGACCGATGAGAGCGCCGATCTTGTCGACGGGAATCTGCATCTCCTCGATCCGGGGCGCGTACTTGTTGAGCTCGGCGCGCGGAGCGGGAATGACGGTCTCCATGAAGTCGATGATCTGAAGACGCGCGTCGTGAGCGGCCTTGACGGCGCCCTCGACGAGATCCCACGTGAGACCGCGGAGCTTGAGGTCGACCTGGAAGCCGGTGATGCCCTTCTTAGTGCCGCCGACCTTGAAGTCCATGTCGCCGCAGTGGTCTTCGGCGCCGAGAATATCGGTGACGAGAACCTTCTTCGACTGATCCTCGTTCGTGAAGAGACCGACCGAAATGCCCGCGACGGTGCGCTTGAGCGGAACGCCGGCGTCCATGAGAGCGAGACAGCCGTTGCAGATCGAAGCCATCGACGAGGAGCCGTTCGAGCCCATGATCTCCGAAACGACGCGGATCGAATACGGGAAATCGTCGGGGAGAACCTCGGCGATCGAACGCTCGGCGAGAGCGCCGTGACCGATTTCGCGGCGGCCCGTAGAACCGAGACGGCCGACTTCGCCGGTGCAGTAGGGCGGGAAGTTGTAGTGGAGCATGAAACGCTTGGACGGATCGCCGCCGGTTACGGAGTCGAGCTCCTGGGCGTCCTTCTTCGTACCGAGCGTAACAGCCGCGAACGACTGGGTCTCGCCGCGCGAGAACACGGCAGAACCGTGAAGACGCGGAAGAAGGCCGACCTGGGCCGAGAGCGGACGAAGCTCGAACTGACCGCGGCCGTCGATGCGCTTGCCGTGCTCGAGGACGTTCCTGCGGACCGTCTCGATCTCAAGCGCGTCGAAGAGATGGACGAAACCGACGGCATCGATCTCGGGCCACTTCTCGGAAACCTTCTTTAGGAGATCTTCCTTGATCGCGGAAACCTTACCCTGACGCTCAAGCTTACCCTTGATGAGAAGAGCCTCGGCGAGAGCGGCGCCGCCCTCCTGACGGATGAAGTCCATCTTGTCCTGGGGCTGGGGAATATCCTTGATATCCTTGTCAGGAAGACCGAGCGAACGGCGCATCTCGATCTGGAGATCGATAATCTTCTCGACTTCCTCGTGGGCGCGCTTCAAAGCGGCAATGAAATCCTCGTCGCTGATTTCGGCGGCGGAGCCCTCCATCATAAGGAACTTACCGCGAAGACCCGCGTAAAGAAGATCAATATCGCTCTTGGCCTTCTGGTCGTGAGTGGGGTTGATCACCCACTCGCCGTCGATGCGGCCGATGCGAACGCATCCGATCGGACCCATGAAGGGAATCTCGGAGATGTGGAGCGCGGCGGAAGCGGCGTTCACGGCGAGGAAGTCGCCCTCGCGCGTTCCGTCGGTCTGGATCAGAGTCGAGTTGACCTGGACGTCGTTGTAGTATCCGTCGGGGAAGAGAGGACGGATGGGGCGGTCGCACATGCGAGCGGTGAGAATCTCCTTGCTCGTCGGACGCGCTTCGCGCTTGAAGAAGCCGCCCGGGAACTTGCCCGCGGCGTAGAACTTCTCGCGATACTCGCACTGCAGCGGGAAGAAGTCGATCCCCTCGCGCGGCGTGTCGGTATTCGTGACCGCCGTGAAGACGGTCGTATCACCGTAGGACACGGTGACGGCTCCGGCGGCCTGCTGCGCCAGAAGCCCGGTCTCGATCACGAGGTCCGTCCCCGCGATGTTGACCTTGAACTGTTTTGTACCTTGCATTGTTTTTTCTTTATTACTGTTTGTCAATCGTCTGACGGCGCCTGTTAGCGGCGGAGGCCGAGGCGCTTGATGAGCTCCCTGTAGCTCTCCTCGTTCTCGCGCTTGAGGTAGTCGAGGAGGTTGCGGCGGTTCTGAACCTTGCGGAGAAGACCGTGACGCGAGCTGTGGTCCTTCTTGTTGGCCTTGAGATGCTCCGTGAGCGCTTCGATCTGCTTGGTGAGAACGGCGACCTGAACTTCGCAGGATCCCGTATCGCGGTCGTGGCGCTGATATTCGTTGCGGATGGCGGCTTTGTCGAGCTTCATTGCTTTTATCTTTCTTAATTGCGTTCGCGAAGTGACTTTAACTTCTTGAACTTCCGCGACCGGGAAGCTTAAAACCCCGCCCAAAGCCCGACATCGGGCACAAGCACCTTCTGACATGAAGAGCCCGCGGCAGGGATAACCTCCTGAGACAGTCGCAGGTTTGTGATATATTCTACCAAATCCCGCCCTTCACGCGCAAGTCGAAAAACGGAATAAAATCATCCCTTTCCGGCGGATCAACAGCGGGCCCATTCGGGAAGACGGGTTTCGATCACCGTTCTTTCGCCCGTGACCGGATGAAGAAAATCAGCCGAATAGGCATGGAGACAATGGCCGAGCTGATTCTCGACCGCGAACGCCCCGTAAAGCCGGTCGTTTATGATGTGCATTCCGGCCAATGCGAGCTGCGCGCGAATCTGATGGGTGACGCCCGTGTAGATCGTCACCTCCAGAAGCGTGCGTTCTTCGTTCTCGACGTACGTTCTGCCGATCGGATTAAACCGCGTGACGGCGTGCAGCGGGCGCGTCTTCGCCTTCTCCGCCTCGCAGAGCCGGTTGTTGCGGTAGTCGATCATTTTGCAGCAGGCGAGCGACGGGTCGTGTATAAGATCGTTTTCGAGCGTTCCCCCGACGGCGACGGCGCCCTCGACGAGAGCGAGATACGTCTTGCGCACCGTCTGCGCCGAAAACTGCGCGCGCAGATTCGCGAACGCCCCGGCGGAGCGCGCCACGAGGACAAGACCGGAAGTGTCGGCGTCTATGCGGTGCAAGGCGCCCGCCATAAGGGGTCTGTCGCCCAAAGGCGCACATTCGGGATAGCGGGCGACGACGCCGTTCATCAGCGTCCCCGTCTCGTCGCACGAAAGCGGCTGGACCGGCAGGGCGCAGGGCTTGTCGAACGCCAAAAGGGCGTCGTCTTCAAAAACGGCACGAGGCCTGATCGCGGGATTGGGTTTTACGAGATTGTCGGCCGACTCGAGAAGCCGCACAACGGTGATCTTTTCGCCGCCTTTCAGTTTTACGCCCTTGGGCGCCGCGCGTCCGTCGAGAAGAACATCGCCGCGACGTATCGCCTCGCGCACGAACGCGCGCGACGTGCCGGGACAGGCCGACAACAAAGCGGCGTCCAGACGAACGCCGCTTTCCGTGTTGATGACGGTTGTGTTTTCTATCACCTTACGCTCCGTCAGTCATAACGGTCCATTACGGAAGGAGCCACCGGCATCAACCCTTCCCAGGATCTGCTCGACGACCACGGAAGCTGGGAACTCTCCGCCGAATCGGCTATGCAGCCGGACAGGAGAATCCCCGCAAGGACCGCCAGCGCGAATTTAATCGGCGAAAACGACATCGTCCTTCTTGATGCTGTCCTGAGACCAGTTGGCGAGAATGTCGCAGACGATCCAGTTCTTGCCGGCGACCTCCTGCCTCAGGCGGATGCGGCCGACGATTTCGCCGGCGGGTCCGTTGAAGCCGGGACGCTTGACGGCGAACTCGAGAATCGGCAGCGGTCTCATGAGATCATTGCCCTTGAGTTCCTTCATAGCCTCGGGCGTAACCTCGATGATGGCGTAGACGGCCTCATTGTCGGCAACTACGATCTTACCCTTGTCGCCGGCGGGAACGGACGTGACGGCCTCGCCGAGTTCACCCGAACCGGAGCCGGAAGCCGTGCTTATGAGGCTCTTGCGCAGATCCTGAATCATCTTCTTCAGATTGGCGACCATCTCCTTCTCGGCTGCAAGCTCTTCCTTCGCGGCCTCGGTCTCCTGACGGGAAGTGGTCACTTCGTCGCGGAGCGAGAAGATCTCGGTCTTCTGCTGTTCGATCGTGGCCTTGTGATCGACGATCTCGCTCTCGAGCTTGGTCTTCTGATCGTTCAGGTTCTTGATCGTGGCGTCTCTCGCTACGACCGTCGCGCGCTCGTTGCGGAGCTGCGGCTTGAGATCGTTGATTTCAAAAACGAGATCCTCGATGCGGGAACGGAGGGAGGGGATGGCTTCGCGCGTCTTGGCGAGCTGTTCCTTCTGGACCTTGAGAGCGTCGACGAAAAGGCGCAGACGCTTCATCGCGGTGGAATCGGCGGTCATCTTGCCCGTACCGTCGTCGAGCGGCTTCCCGGTCAACGGATCGAGTTCGTAGATGCTGCGGAGCTCCTCGCGCTCGTTCTTACCCCACGCGAGCGGCTTATGGTCGGATTTTTCGAGATTGTAGCTCCAGGCCTCGGCGTCGGAGAGAACGTCCTTCATCTTGTCTTCGACGTCGCTCTTCGTATGCTTCGGCGTGTTGCTCTCGGGGTCGGTGTAGTTTTCGGACCACTCGGCCGTGGTCGGCGAAACGTCAAGCTTGTACTTGCCGGGCTCGGGACACTGGGCGTCGCTGTTATAGTCGTCGCTTCTCTCGATGTAGGCGGTCGCCTCGATTATGGTGTCGCGCAACGCCTTGTTGCGGTCGGACATCTCCTCTTTGTTTTTGTATACGCCTTGATAAGCGAAATAAAACGCGACACCTGTCAGGATGAGGAATAGGTATACGAATATATGCAATGCTTTATTCATATCGGTTTCTGTCTCTTTCTTTTTAGGTTGTGTTTCATCTATTTCAAGATTCAACGTATAAAATGATACACCATTTTTTCTCATAAGGCAACTGTTTTTTGGTACAATACTCGCCAATGACTTTTGAAGTACTAAAAGAAGATACGCGCACCAACGCCCGTTTGGGGCGGATTTACACGGCACACGGAGCCGTGGAGACGCCTGTTTTCATGGATGTCGGCACTCTCGGGACGGTAAAGGCCCTTGAGCCGCGCGACCTCGTCGAGAACGCCGCGCAAGTTGTTCTGGGCAATACCTACCATCTTATGCTCCGCCCGGGAAAGGACGTCATCACGGCCGCGGGAGGACTTCATAAGTTCATGAGGTGGGACGGCCCCATACTCACCGACTCCGGCGGCTTTCAGGTTTTCTCGCTCGCGAAGATGCGCAGGATAACCGAAGAAGGCTGCCGCTTCAACTCCCATCTCGACGGGCATGAGTTCTTTCTCGGCCCGAAGGAGTCCATGGAGATGCAGCGCATTCTCGGAAGCGACATCGCGATGGTCTTCGACGAATGTCTTCCATATCCCTGCGACCGCGCGCGCGCGGCGAAGTCGGTCGAGCAGACCCTCCGCTGGGCGAAGGCGTCGAAGGATCAGCCCCACGCCGATGGACAGCTCGTCTTCGGCATCGTTCAGGGCGGAGTCTACGACGATCTCCGTCGCCATTGCGCCGAGGAGCTCGTCAAGATCGGCTTCGACGGCTATGCCATCGGCGGCGTCTCCGTCGGAGAGCCCGAGAAATACATGTATCAGGCGGTCGACGCGAGCGTTCCGTATCTGCCCAAGGATGCGCCGCGCTATGTTATGGGGCTCGGAGTCATGCACCAGATGGCGGAGTGCGTCGCAAGAGGCATCGACATGTTCGACTGCGTTATCCCCACCCGCATCGCGCGCCACGGCACGGCGATTACTCGTAAGGGCAACGTCGCCATAAAGGCCGCGAAGTGGGAGTTTGACCAGAGTCCCGTCGAAGAGGGGTGCGGCTGCTACTGCTGCAGAAACTTCACGCGCAGCTACGTCCGGCACCTTCTGCACGCGGGCGAGATTCTCGGTCTGAGACTCCTGACGATACACAACGTCTACGCGCTCAACCGCTTCATGAAGGACATGCGCGCGGCGATCGCCGACGGAACCTTCCTCGACTGGAAGGAGAAGGTCCGCGCCGATACCGCGCCCGAAAAGATTTAACGACAACAAATAAAAAAAAGGAGAAAAACAAAAATGAACAGTTGCTTGATGCTGGCGAACGCCGCCGGTCCCCAATGGACGGGTTTTATGATGCCCCTGCTGCTTATCGCCATTTTCTATTTCATGTTCATCCGTCCGCAGCAGCGCAAGGAGAAGGAACGCCGTAAAATGATCGACGAGCTCCGCGCGGGCGCCAAGATCGTTTTCGCCGGCGGCATCATCGGCACGATCGTCGAAGCCAACGAAAAATCGTTCATCGTCGAGACCACCGACGGACGCATGGAGGTTCTCCGCGCGTGCGTGCAGGGAGTCTGCGACGACTCCGCCGCCGGACAGAAATAAGCGCGCATAACGATGTCGCTGACGAGACTCAAATACGGGATCGAAACGGATTCCAAAGAACGGGACAACGACCATTCGGGGCTCGGATGGCTCGTCGTCTCCGTCGTGGTCATAGCGGCGATATCGTTCATCGTTACGGTGATAGGGCGGATATCCTCCGACGAGCCCGGCTCCGAACCGCCGGAGGCTCCGTCCGTTCTTCCCGAAAAACCGAAACCCGTTCCTCCGGCGCCGGCGGCGAAAGTCCCTCCCGTCGAAATGAACGGTCTCGAAAAGCGTTCGCCGAAGGTGCGCAGTCTCCTGCTGCGTCTCGAGAAATGCGCCGAAGCCGGCGAACTTGAAATGCAGATATCCACCATCGAACAGATCCGCGCCATACGCGGAGCCGATGCGGACGATCTGGCCGAAGAACTGCTTCCGCGTCTGGGGCAGCTGAACTTAAGCTGGCTTTTCGACAAAAACAACCCCCAGTGGGTCACCAGGGTGAAAGTGAAAAACGGCGACACGACTTCACGGATCGCCGCCGAACACGGCTCGACCCTCGCGTCGCTGAAAAAGCTGAACGGAATTTCAGACGCCCACAGGCTTAAAGCCGGATGCGAGCTCAAGGTCATGGACCACCCGCGCTTTTATCTCGTTCTGCGCACGCGCCTGAGAACCGTAGATCTTTATCTGAACGGAAAAATCTTCAAACGCTATTTCCTGCCCGGCGACTCGGGCGAAATCGGCATAAAGCCCGGCGACTACAAAACCCCGGCAAATCTCCGCGACTATTTCCGCCGCAACGGCCTGAATCTGCGCCGCGACGACCTGGAAGAGCTGAATATGCTCGTCCCCGTCAATTCAAGGCTCAACGTAAGCCCGACATGATGACGGCACGGGCCCTCATCTGCGCTCGATCGACGCGCCGAGAGACTTAAGGCTCTCCTCGACCGCGACATATCCCCGATCAATGACGTTGGCGTTGCTTATCGTCGAGACGCCCTTCGCCGCGAGAGCCGCGATGACGAGAGCTATGCCCGCGCGGATATCGGGCGAGGTGAACGAGCCGGCATAAAGCTGCGAAGGCCCCGTTACGACCACGCGGTGCGGATCGCATTGAACGATCTTCGCGCCCATCTGACGGAGATTGTCGACGAAGTAAAGGCGCGATTCGAACATTTTTTCGAAGAAAAGGCACGTCCCCCGGGTCTGGGTCGCCAGAACGATCAGAACAGACATCATATCCGAGGGGAACGCCGGCCACGGTCCGTCCGAAACGGACGGGATCACGTCTCCGAGATCGTAACGCATTTTGAGGCGCTTTCTGGGAACGTACCTCAAGGTCCTCTCTTTGGCGTCGATGGTCCATGTCACGCCGAAGCGTCTGAACGCCCCTTCCATCACCGCGAACGGCTCGGGGTCGATGCCCGTAAGCAGAATCTCGCCGCCCGTCACCGCCGCGGCCGCGACGTACGAGCCGGCCTCGATGTAATCGCATCCGACGCGGACCGTGCATCCGCCGAGCGATCCGACGCCTTCGACCGAGATCAGATTCGTACCCGCTCCGGAGATTTTGGCGCCCATCAGATTGAGCATCCGCGCCAGATCGACGATGTGCGGCTCGCAGGCGGCGTTGTAAATCTCGGTCCTGCCCTTCGCGAGCACGCTCGCCATAAGAATGTTCTCGGTCGCCATTACGCTCGCCTCGTCGAGAAGGATTTTAGCGCCCTTCAGCTCGCCCTTCAGCCTCAGGGTCTTCCGGCCGGCCACGGCTTTTGCTCCAAGAGCCTTGAAACCCGCGAAATGTGTGTCGAGCCGCCTGTGTCCGATCGCGTCTCCCCCCGGAGGCGGCAGCGACGCCCGCCCGGCGCGCGCGAGCAGAGGACCCGCAAAAAGGAAGCTCGTCCTTATTTTCGAGGCGAGCTCGGCGGAGATTTTAGCGGCCTTGAGTTTCGGCACGGCAAGAGTGACCGTGCCCCCCTTCATATCGCGCGAAACCTTCGCGCCGAACGTCCCGGCGGCCTCGAGCATCGCGGCGACATCGGAAATCGCGGGCACGTTCGTAAGGGTGACGGGCTCGGAAGTCAGAAGCGACGCCGCGATCATCGGAAGAACCGCATTCTTGTTACCCGACACGGCATGCGTTCCGCCGATCGTCCTGCCACCTTGTACTTTAAGCAACATCTACCGGAAAATCCTCGTTGAGTCCGACATCGGAAAAATCATTTGAGCTCCATACGCTTCGCTTCGCGTATGAGCCCTTGGGAATACGGGTGCTTCGGCATATCGAAAAACGCCGCGGGATCGTCGGACGTCTCGACCACGCGACCGTCCTTCATGACGGCGAGTTTTGTAGCCATCTGGGATACGACTCCGAGATCGTGGGTGATTAGCAGCACGCCCGAATTGGACTGGTGCAGATCGCGCATGAGGCGGAGGACCTGAGCCTGGATCGTGACGTCGAGAGCGGTCGTCGGCTCGTCCGCGATCACGAGATCAGGCCCCAGCATGAGCCCCATGGCTATCATCACGCGCTGCTGCATGCCGCCGGAGAGTTCGTGGGGATACGCCTTGGCGCGCGTGACGGGATCGGGTATCCCGACTTTCGCGAGCCATTCGAGCGCCATCGTCTCGGCCGCCTTTTTGGACATGTTCTCATGCAGGAGAATCGTCTCGACGAGCTGCGGCCCGATTCTGTGGAGAGGAGAAAGCGAACCCATCGGATCCTGAAATATGACGCCGATGCGCTTGCCGCGGATCGCGCGCAGCTCTTTAAGCGGCATCGTGAGCGTATCGACGCCGTCAAGGAGAATGCGGCCTTTGGGATAAAACGCGGGCGGACTCGGCAGGAGCCGCGCCACGCTCATCGCGACGGTGCTCTTCCCGCTGCCGGATTCGCCGACAATGCCGAGAACCTGCCCGCGCTCAAGTGTAAGCGACACGTCCATGGCCGCAGGATTAACCTCGCCCTCGTCGTTGCGGTAGGAAACGCTGAGATCATCTATTTTTAAAAGCATCTTGAATATTATACCATTTTTTACTTAAAGTGTGCGCGCCGGGGGCGCTTGACCGAGAGCATCGCATAGATGGTCGCGGTGACGCAGACCGGCGCGATGTAGATTGCGGTGACGGCCATCGCCCAACCGGGAACTCCCATAGGCAGAAGAATGGCGCAAACGGTAAATAGCGACACCGTGTAGGCCATCTGCCCGGCCATAATGGTTTTCGGACGCTTCGCCAGCACCGCGAGCCCCTCGACTCGGGCGCGGATCGTCTGTACGACGGTGATAAGCGAGTAAAGAGCGATGGCGAACCGCGCCGTATCAACGATGCGCGGCGGAACGTTCTGATAAGAACCGAAGTACCACTCTCCGACAAGCGGAGTCGAAAACGCGAGCGGAAGCACGCCCAGAAGAAGCCCCGCGACGACGGCGTACGCGAGAAGCCGCCTGTCGCCGGGATACTCGGGCGGAAACTTGATCGCCACCGTCTGCATCCTGAGCGCGGCAAACGCCACGGGATTCGCGACGCCGAGCGTGACGTAATGGATCGCGAGCATATCTTTCGGATCGGCCGTCCTTCCGACGAAGGCGGCGATAGCGACCGGGGAGAGCATCAGAAGAAAGCCGCCGAGCGAAAGCGGGAGCGTAAAACGGAACTGCTCAAGAGTAAGGCGAGGAATGTTCGGGAGCGGCCGCGCGTCGCCGGACTTAGGCCTGTTCGGAAGGAGCGCGACATACGGCCGCGCAAAGAGCCAGGTCGCGACAAGTTCCACCCCGACGCCGAAAGTCAGCGCCGCGAGCCCCCACCAGGGTCCGACAAGCCCGAGCCTCGGAAAGGAGACGGCGAGCGCAAAAGTCACGACAAGCCGGATCAGCGTCGCATAGTTAGCCTTCGCGCTGTCGAGATTGTTGAAAAGAACGACCATCGGAACGTTGCGCAGAAAGAAAAGTCCGTTCATCACCGCGGCGAAGAGAAGCGTGCGCGACGCCACATGGGCCAGATCGCCGGGAAGATTGAAAAGCCCCGAGAATATCCAGTCCGAAAACGGCGGCATCGCAACGACGCACTGAACCGCCAGAAGCGCCGCCATCATAAGCGCGTTCAGGCGTTTGAAGGCGACGTAGCCCATCCACGTCTTCGCGAAAACGAGCCCGGTCGTGATAAGTCCGCCGCCGATAGCGCCGATCATGAACATGACCATCTGACCCTGGCTGAATGCCGTAAGCGCATCCACGCCGTGCTGCCCGTGCGTGACGATTCCGGCGACGAGCGGATACGCGAGCGACTGCGAAAACCCCTGCAGCAGCAGAGGAATATAGAAGCGCGTGACGCTCCCTACGCTGAATTTCCCGCCTCCCGCTTCACCGGACCGCATATTTGTTTTCTCGGACATGTTTTACAGATCCACGCATTCGCCCCGAAACGCATTTGTAAAGCGACGCTTTCGGGTCGAGCCGAAATCAGATCGGAGTTTTACGCTTTGCTCCCGGAATGTCGGCGACGAAGCGCGGAAGGCTTAAGCCGCCGAGCGACTCCGCAGCGCGGCGCTCGATCTCTCTCGCCTTTTCGACCGGAACGCGGAAGCGCCCGATTCCCGCGACCGGGTCGCACATAAACACGTAGTAGGGGCGGATGCGCGCCGCCGAGAGAGCCTTCAGAAGTTTTATCATTTTCGGCGCCGAATCGTTGACGCCCTTCAAGAGAACGCTCTGGCACGAAACGGGTATACCCCTGCCGATGAGCTTCGCGGCGGCTTCGCGCGCTTCGGCGGTAAGTTCGTCGGCGCAGTTGAACTGGGTGTTGACCCACACCTTCCCGGATTTTGAAAGAGCCTTCGCGAGCTTGTCGGTGACGCGCCCGGGATTCGTGCACAAAGCCCGCGTGCACACGCGGACGATATCGATCTGGTCGAGCGCGGCGAACGCGTCTACGAAGCGCATCACCTCCTTATCGCCCAATGTAAGAATATCTCCGCCGGAGAGAAGGACGTCGCGCACCTCGGGCCTCGCCCTCACGTAATCGACGCACGCGTCGAGCTGAGCCTTTGTCCGCACGACCTGGGCTTTGCCTAAAAGTCCGCGCCGCGTGCAGTGCCTGCAGTTCATAAAGCATCTGTCGGACGTCATTATGAGAACTCGGTCTCTGAAACGCTGCTTGAGCCCGAAGCATTTCGACGCCCGCGTAAGCTCGCCGAATGGATCTACCCCGTACCGCTCGGCTTCATCGTCCGTCTTCCCGCGGGACGGCTTCGGATCGTATACCTGTTTCGCGAATGCGGCCGAAACGGACGCGAGACGCTTTGAATAACCGCAGGCGTATTCGGGGAAATCAGTTTTCATTGAAGAGTGATGCGGGGATAAACGAAAACGCGAGCGCATGGTCTTTGACGACGCGCGTCGAAACGGGAATGTCGCGCCCCGTGAAATTCTTGAACACGTCGACCCACGCGCCGGTGAGACGCATCGTGATGTTGCCGGAATCCGGCAGGTAGTCCGTAACCACCATCTCCTTGGGCGAATAGCGGATACCCGTTCCGAGCGCTTTCGACACGGCCTCCTTCGCGCACCAGAAACGGATTATCGCCTGCGACGCGTTCGCGGCCTTCGTCGCGAGTTCCAGCTCCTCGGGCGAAAAAACGCCGTGGGTGAACTCTTCGGAAAGGTTGCGCGAAATGGACTCGACGTCCACGCCGATTTTCGCGTTCGCGGCGGCGAGCGCGATGACGAACTGCGACGTGTGGGCGATGGCCACGTCGAGCTTTGACGTGAGATTGTCTCCCCACGCGCCGATGGCCTGAGGCTTGCCGTTCTCGTTGGGCCATATCTGAACGTCCGCGTAGCTCCAGCGCGCCTGATGGAAATTCTTGAGATAGCGCCTGACGGCCTCCTTTACCGCGATGCGGCCGAAAAGCCATTCCGTGCGGCGGGCGACGGAACCCTTCATCTTCGCGGCCTCACGCCTTTCGGGCGCGTTCAGGACGACGTTGCTCAAGATCTTGAGCCAAAGCTCCTCGTTGCGCTCGAACATCGCGTACGGGACGTCGGTTATGACGGCCGACGCGACGTCCGTCCCGGGATTTCCGAAAACCTCCGGGGGCACGCACTCCGAAATGAAGCTCGTCGCAGGCTGAAGAACCATATCGCAGAAATTCTTGGGCACGCGCTCGGTGATCTCCTCCCAGCCGTCGATCTCCATGACGACGTTGCCGTTTCCGCCCGTCACCGTTATGTCGCAAAGATGGGAACGCGGTGTCACGCCCGTAAGCCGCAGATAGCAGTTGAGGCGCGAGCTCTCCTTTAGCCCCGGCCCCTTCATCTCGAGACGCCTGAAGCGGAACGGGAACGAGAACGCGCCCGTGAACTTCTCGTGGCAGCGCCACAGCATGAATCCGCTCGTCACGATCTGGAGAAGAAGCGGGTTGACCGTCCACGACGGCATCAGAGTGAACGTCACGCTGCCCGACGACGAAGGAACCTCAACCTCGTAGTTGATTCCGCTTTCGGCCCAGCTCTCCGCGAACACGATTCCGCGCAGGCGGCTGCCGAAGCCGAGCTTCGACGGATAGATGTCGCGCCCTGACCAGTGGACGCTTCGCGGATGCGCCAGCGGCTCGACCTGGGCGCTCGTCGGCTCGAGGCGCTCGGCGGCCATGATGAAGTTCGCCTCCATGAGCGGCCACGTGAACTGGGCGTCCGGAGTGTCGTCGCGTATCTGTACCTTGACCGCGGCGGTCGACGGGTCGGCGGGCGACACGCGCTCGGCCTTCACCGTAAGCTTAAGTTCGCCCTTCGAAAACGCGACGCGGCGGCGGCAGATGAAATCCTCGATCCTCACCAGGACACGGTTCGGAACGACGCGCTGCGCCGTCTCGGCCATGATCTCGACCGCGAACGGAATCGGCAGCAGAACGAGACCGCGCAGATTGGGATCGGAATACGAAAGCTGGCTTACGCCGTACGCGAAATCGGCGATGAACGGGGCGTCGGAAATCCTGAAGAGTTTCGTAAACTCGTACGACACGCCCGGTATCGACTCCGTCGGCGGCGCGTCGGAAATAAGCGGATCGCTCGTTCCGGCGGCGAACTGGAGACGGGAACTTTCGCGGGCCGCCTTCACCGCGGCGCGCTCGGCGGCGCGCGAACCGCGCGCCTTAGGCTCGCCCGTGTACGCCAGAGCCGTCGCGACAGGCTCGCCGAGCAAAGTCATCTTCGGGAACGAGCGCGAAAGTTTACGCTCGATGACCGTCCTGAACTCCATCGAGAGCGTCGCGTCGAAATCGAGCTTTCTGGCGCGGCGGCGGACGAAGAATCCCGATATGTCGAGACCGGCGCCGAGCGCGGCCAGCTGCGCGAGCGCGTGCTGCACCTGAAGGAGCGAACGGCGGTGAATCGAATTGAGCGCGACCGCGGCGAACTGGCGCCCGGAAAGAGTCTCCTCGACGGCGCCCGTCATGATTCCGCGCGGGCCGACCTCGACGAACACCCTGTAGCCGTCCTCGTGCATCTTGCGGATCGTCTGGGCGAACAGCACGGGCTTCGCCCAGCGATCCGCCGTATCCCTGCGCGCGGCGCGCGGGCTCTCGGGCAGTCTGTCCGCGATGGCGCACGAATAAACCTCGCATACGCTTTTATGCTTCATGTAGTCGGTCGCGAACTTCTTGATCGCGGGGACTATCGGCGAACAGTCCGGCGTATTGAACGGCTTGTCGAGCTCGAGCCTCAGGATCCTTATTCCCGCGTTCGCGAACGCCTTCATCGCCGTTTCCTCGAAATCGGGCTCGATCGCGAGGGTTTTCATCTTAGGCGAGAAATCGCAGACCAGATAGACCTTCTTTTTGGGAAAGGACGAAAGAGCCGCATCGAGATCTTCCTCGTGGCGGACCATCGCCGTAACCATGACGATTCTGGGCAGACCCTTGTTGTCGACGGCCTTGCTGACGATTTTGTAAATATCGCGAAGAGCCTTCACGCGCTCGGTCCGCGACGTCGCGGCGGACGTCGCCCCGGACTTCACGACGGCCGCGAGATCGCCGCCGCCGCATCCGACCACGCCGTCCGGCTTAAGACCAGCCGCGTCGAGGAGACGGGACATCGCCGCGCACCCGGCGTACGTCGCGACGAGCGCCTGCGAATACGCGCCGGAACTGAAGATGTCGGCGTCGTGCCTGTAGTAAGGCGCGGGCGGGAAAATGAAATTCGACGGCGTGAAACCCGGCTCGCCGACGAGAGCCTCCTCGAGCTCGTCGAACGGCGCGCGGCATTCAGGATGCAGGACGACCAGATCGCGCAGCATGTCGGGATAGAACGAAATCGCGCCGGGAAAAACAAAGGCGAGTTTACCCTTTCCTTCGCCTAAAAGATGATCGCGGAAATAATACGTTCCGCTCTTGTCTTTAAGGCGCGTCGCCGTACCGGACTCGAGACGGTTCTTCGCCGAGGAAAGGCGCTCGCGCAGATCCTGCACGGACGAGGCGACGAGCGCGAGAACGCTTTCGCCGCGCATAAGACTGCACGTATAGGCGACGTTGACGAGCGAACAGTCGGGTATTCTGTCGATGAACGTTATGAGCCGCGAAATCTCCTCGACGAGTTTCGCGTCGTTCTCGGCCGAAATGACGACGAGCTCCGTCCCTCCGATGATCGAAAAATCAGCCGTCATATCCTGTCCTCCGGCTCCTCTTCAAGAACGATCGCCGCGCTGCGGCCTTCGCGGCTCGCGACGCCGATGGGATTGCTGGGAATGAAGTTCGACGCCATAACCGCCGCGCGGCGCGGGTTGGAGCTGTCGCCCGTGATCCACGGCCTCGGCTCGGTAAGCAGATATGCGCTCGAGCCGAGATTCGCGATCGCCTCGGACGGATGGTCCGGCGTAACCTGCGGCGGAAGCACCCTGTAGCGCAGCGCGAGCGCGGCCTTTACGATCCCCGCAGACATCGAAGCTCTCATCGTGTGGCCGATGTTGCCCTTCACGGATCCGACTCCGACGAGAGGTCCTCCGGGACGGTGCTCGCCCCAGAGCCGCTGAATCGCCTCGGTCTCGCGGCTCTCCATTTCCGTTATCCCCGAACCGTCCGCCTCTATAAGCCCGATCGACGGAACCGTGGCGCCCGCCCTTTCTATGGCGTCCGAAAGAATGCGCGACGGATCATCCTCCGGATTATGACCGATGGAAACGGATTTTATGAGAGCGTAGATTCTGTTGCGCGCCTTGAGCGCGTCCTCGCGGCGTTTGAGCACGAACATCGCCCCGCCTTCGCCGGGTATCGTGCCGTCGCCGTCCTGTTCGAACGGATGCAGTTCGTGACGCGTCGAAAAGCGCACTTCGCCCGAAAGCCCCTCGAGATAGGCGCGGCTCATCGGAGGCGTTATCGCGCCCGCGAGCGCGACGTCGGCATGGCCCGACCTCAAATCGTCGAGCGCGTCCATCAGCGCCGCGCCTCCGCTCAGGATGCCCGCGTCGAGAATCGTGGCGGCGCCCGAAAACGAGCATTCGCGGGCGATCCACGAAACGAAGCGGTAGCCGGAGCCGAGAAGGAAAGACGCGGCGTTCGGCTCGGGAAGCGACTCCTTGAGCTTCGCTCTCGTCGACTCGAGCGATTCAAGCGGAGCATTAGGCATAAACCGCCGGATGATCTCCATCGTCTGGTCGAGAAAGCAGGTATGCTGCAGCCAGTTGATCGTCGACGAATTGAAAGGCGGCGCGTAACCGAGACGCACCGTGCCGCGGATAGGCTCGCGCGAATGAAGGCGGATCGACGCGTCGGCAAGAGCGTCGAACGCGAGCTGCGTGGCGAAATAGAGGTCCTGGTTCTCGCCCGCGTTCACCTGCCGGGGGAAATTCTGCATCGAAGGAACGCACGAATACAGATCTCCGAGCTGGCCGAGCCTGACGGGATACGGCCGCCCGAAAATGCTCCGCTGGCCGTGGGGCAGCTCGGCGTCGGCGCCCGGCACCGTAAGCATGCTGCGCCTGGCCATGATCGCGTCCCAGTACGCCTGGAGCGTACTGCAGCCGGCGAACCGGCAACTCATACCAACTATGGCTATCGCTGTATCCATATCGCCTTGTTCTACGTGAGTTTCGCCGATGCGTACCTGTCGTGGCCCGAGTAATCCTTCTCGACGCGGATATCGGAAAATCCGTAACCTTCCATCAGCTTCGCGACGGCGTCGCCCTGATTCCCGCCTATCTCGAAAAAGACCGCGCCGCCCGGTTTGAGAACATTCAGCGCATCGGCGAGATAACGGTCGTAAAAATCAAGTCCGCTCACTCCGCCGTCGAGCGCGAGACGCGGCTCGAAATCCCTGACCCTCGGATCGAGCGTCTCGCAGACCGCGCTTTCGATGTACGGCGGATTTGAAACGAGAACATCGATCACCTCCGGCTCGTCGAAATCGTCGAGGCCGTCCATGACGGAGAATTTCACGCGGCCGTCCAAAGCGCATTTGGCGGCGTTCTCCTTAGCGAGCGAAACGGCCGCTTCGCTTACGTCGGTGCCGAGAAAAACGGCGGGGCCCTCATATTCCGCCGCAAGCGAAAGTATTATCGCCCCGGTCCCCGTTCCGACATCCACGATAAAGCGCGGCCCGCCGGAGGGATTACCCTTAAGCCATTTAAGAACGCGCGTCACGAGCTCCTCGGTCTCGGGGCGCGGAATGAGAGCGCGCTGATCGCACTTCAAGGTCAGAGTTCTGAAATCCCATTCGCCTAAAACGTACTGAAGCGGCTCTCCCGCCACGAGTCTGCGCATGGCGCGGCGCATCGCATCCAGAAACTTCTCCGGGATTTCCTTTTCGTAAAATGAATTCAAAAATCCGCGCGATGACTTCAACAGCCGCGCGGCCATCAGTTCAGAAGCGACGCGCGCATCCGGAACACCTTTCGATTCCAGATACGCGCCCGTTTTAGCTATCGCTTCTGACCAATTCATCAGAACGGCATATCGTCCACGTCCCCGACATCCCCGAAATCCTCGGGTTCGGCCGGAGCCGGGACGGGCTCGGTAGACGAGCCGTCGCCGTTGAGGACTTCGAGCTTAAGACCCGTCAGGTCGGTGAAATACTTGACCTGACCCTGCGGACTCGTCCACTCGCGGCCGTCTATCGCGAAGCGGATCTTGGCGCGCTGACCCTCCTTGACGGAATTCAGCACGCTCGCGTTGTCCTTTTTAAACGTAAAGGCGATGTGATTCGGCCACTGTCCGCCCTGCCCGACATCATCGGTCAACACGACGTCACGCTTCGTGAAACCGCTCGCGAACGTCTGGACGGGAAGGATTTTCTCCACAACGCCCGTATATTCATAAATAGCCGCCATTGATACTGTCTCCTTTTTTGCGGACCCGTCAGTTGAACTTCACGGGCTCTATGTTCCAGATGTCCTTCGCGTACTCGAGGACGGCGCGGTCGGACGAGAAGCGGCCGGAACGGGCGATGTTGATAAGCGACATCGTGTTCCACTTCTTCGCGTTGCGGTAAGTCGCGTCGACGCGGTCCTGGGCCTCGCAGTAGCTCTTGAGGTCGCCGAGGAGCATATAGTAGTCGTTGTAGTCGAGAAGCGAACGGAGAATCGGATCGAAGAGTCCAGGCTCCAAGAGCGAGAACACGTTCGACTTAATCATATCGAGCGCAGCCTTGATCTCGGGGTCGTTGCGGTATATGTCCTTCGAGCTGTACGAGGGACGCGCCTTGGCGACGTCCTCGGTGCGCATGCCGAAGAGGAACATGTTCTCGTCGCCGACCTGCTGGTTGATCTCGACGTTCGCGCCGTCGAAGGTGCCGAGCGTCAGCGCGCCGTTCATCATGAACTTCATGTTGCCCGTGCCCGACGCCTCCATTCCGGCGAGCGAAATCTGTTCGGAGACTTCGGACGCGGGGATGATCTTCTCGGCGAGCGAGACGCGGTAGTCGGGAAGGAACGCGACCGACAGCTTCCCGCGCGTGCGCGGATTGGAGTTGACGACGCCCGCGACGCCGTGGATGAGGCGGATGATGAGCTTGGCCATGTAGTAGCCTGGCGCCGCCTTGGCCGCGAAGATGAAGCTGCGCGGAACGGGATCGTACTTCGAATCGTTGACGAGACGGTTGTAGAAGATGATGATGTAGAGAACGAGCAGAAGCTGGCGCCTGTACTCGTGAAGGCGCTTGACCTGAACGTCGAAGATGCCCTCGGGGTCGAGACCGATTCCGAGATTCTGCTTGACCCAGTTCGAAAGCTGACCCTTGTTGCTGCGCTTGATCTTCGCGAGCGCGTCGAGAAACGCCTTCTCGGACTTGAACTTCTCAAGATTCTCAAGACGGTCAAGCTCGGTAATCCACTCCTCGCCGATATTTTCGGAGATGAGCTGCGCGAGCATCGGGTTCGCCTTCAGGAGCCAGCGGCGCGGCGTGATGCCGTTCGTGACGTTGTGGAACTTCTCGGGATAAAGCTCGTAGAAGTCCTTGAAGAGCGAATCCTTGAGAATCTGAGAATGGAGCTCCGCGACGCCGTTGACGGACGAGGTCGCCACGAGGCACATGTTAGCCATGCGGACATAACGCTCGCCGGACTCGTCGATGAGCGACATGCGCTGGAGACGCTTGACGTCGCCGGGATAGAGAGCCGAAATCTGCTGGAGGAAGCGCCCGTTGATTTCGTAGATGATCTGGAGGTGACGCGGCAAAAGACGCTCCATCATCGGAACCGGCCACTTCTCGAGAGCCTCGGGAAGAATCGTGTGGTTGGTGTAACCGGTCGAGCGGCGCGTAAGATCCCACGCCTTGTCCCAGTCGAGACCCTCATGGTCAATGAGAATACGCATAAGCTCGGGGATGACGAGCGAGGGGTGCGTCTCGTTGAGATGGATGAACACCTTGTCGGGAAGCGCGTCCCAGCCCTCGTTGCGCTCGCGGTACCGGCGGAGAATATCCTTGAGCGAGCACGCGACGAAGAAGTACTGCTGGCGGAGACGAAGTTCCTTGCCCGCCATCGTGTTGTCGTTGGGATAGAGAACCTTCGTGAGATTCTCGGCGAGAACCTTCGATTCGACGGCCTCGACGTACGAACCCTTGTTGAAGTCGGCGAGATCGAACTCCTCAACAGCCTTTGCGGACCAGAGGCGGAGCGTGTTGACCGCATTCTTGTAGCCGACGATCGGAAGATCGTAGGGTACGCCCTGAACCTGCTCGCCCGGAACCCAGCGCCACTGCTGGCGTCCGCGCTCGGTGATGCACTCGACATGACCGCCGAACTTGACGGTCTGAGCATATTCGGGACGCTCCATCTCCCACGGATAGCCGTCCTTGAGCCAGCCGTCGGGCTCCTCGACCTGATTGCCGCCGACTATCTTCTGGCGGAAAATGCCGTAGTCGTACCTGAGACCGTAGCCGAGACCGGCGAGATCGAGAGTCGACATCGAATCGAGATAGCACGCGGCGAGACGGCCGAGACCGCCGTTGCCGAGGCCCGCGTCGGTTTCGTAATCGCGGAGATCGTTCCAGTCGATGCCGTACTCCTTGAGAGCCTCGCGGCAAAGCTGATCGGCCTTGAGGTTGATGACGTTATTGCCGAGCAGTCGACCCATCAGGAACTCGAGCGACATGTAATAGACGCGCTTCGTGTTCTGCCTGCGATAATTATCCTGCGTGTTGATCCAGCGCTCGACGATGCGGTCTCTCACCGCGTTGGCGAACGCCGTGTACTGGTCGCGCGGAGTGGCGCGGTCGATATCCTTCGCCAGGGAATATCTGATATGCCACGCAAAGTCCTCCTTAAGTCCTTCAACGGACATTTCAACTCTGCGATCCTTCTTTTTGCTGCTGGTTTTCTTTTCCATATTTTCCTTTGTCTTCTGACCGGGTCTTACCCCGTAAATCCGTTTATTTTAAAATCTCTTTTATCCCTTTGATGCCTTCGACGGTCTTCCTGAGGCCCGCGGCGGCTTTTTTGGTCCCGTCCGCCGCCTTTGAGCCGACTTCAGCCGCATTGCCGCCTACGGCGTCGGTGACGGCCTTTATGCCGTCTGCGATCATGCCGCCGCCCTCAATGGCGATTTTCAGGGTTTTGCCCAGACCGAGCGCGACCTTGTCGGCCGCGGCGCAGATGGCGTCGACGATCGCCGTGAACGCCTCTTCGTCGGAGACGGCCCCGTTTTTGCCGATATCCTTCAATTCTATATCGGGCAGCGAAACCTTGACGACGCCCCACTTAAACTCCGTGCCTGTTATGAAAACCCTGTCGATGACCAGCTTCGATCCGGACTTTTCGTCTTCGTCTTTCTCCTCGCCGATGTATTCATTGATGTTGGCGACTATCTCTCTGAGGTTGGAGAACGTCTTATCGCCGTAGACCTTCAGTCCGTCGATGACTATTTCGTTTATATGACGCTCGTCCGTCAACATCGAAGCGGAGGAAAACGTGACGCGAAAGGCTTTGAGGCTGACGGCGTCGATTTTCGCGTCACCGGGGTTCTTGACATTGACTCCCTCGGTAAACACGGTCCCGGAATAGAGGTTGACGCCCAGCGCGTCCATGCCGAACTCGGACTTCGTCATATCGGGAACGATCGAGCGCGCGACGGCCGCACCGGTCGGCCCGACCCAAAGGGGATGGATCAGCGCCAAAAGAATCAGAAGCGACAAAACGGCGCAAACGGTCCAAACGAGGCCCTTTATGATTTTTTTCATTTATTCCCCCTTATTTCACGTCTTCGATGACGATTTTCGTGCGGTACTTAGCGCCCGGCGGTCCGACTTCGATATTCTTCGGCGCCCATCTGTCTCCGAATTTTTTAAGACTCGTGCAAAAAAGCTCCCTTTTCACCTCTGCGTTCACCACCTCGTGGGACTGAAGCATCGCGCCGGTCCGCTTGTCGATCCATACGCGGACGGTACGCTCGCCGTTTTTCAGAAGAACGACGCGGCAGAGGATCCCCTGTGCGGTTTCAGACTCCTTCTCGGCATCGAACGAAACGTCATTCCACCACAAATAATCGAGAGTAAGATCGCTCCACGTTATATCGGTATCGAGAAGCCGGCCCCGCTTTTTAAAGTCAATGCTCCGGCCTTCCTTGTCGGATATCGAAAGTTCAGTCTCGCCGTTTACGCGCTTGAGGACATAACGGTACGCGGCAATCTGGGTTCCGCGACGGCTCCGGCGGTTTATATGACCGCGGATCTCCACATCCCGGGGAACCATCGCGCGGCAACCCTCGATCATTTCGGCAGCCGTCGCGTTCTCCGAAAATACGGGTTTTTCAGAAAGCGCCTCCATAACCGAACTCTCCGCGTTCGGCGCTGCTGCGGCAAAAAACACGGCGGCAAGAACGGATATCATCTCAACATCTCCTCGAGTTTCTCGTCTCTCGGGCCTCCGTAATACTTGTGCCCGGTTTCGTAGTACCGTCCCGCCGTGGGCTTTCCGGCGTCGCCCTCCATCCTGACGATAAGTCTTGCAAGGTTGTAATACCCCGAATATTCCTTCGGATTGGAGGTTATCAACTGATGCAAAGTCTCTTTAGCCGCCTTGAAATCGCCTTTCGCCGCCTCCAGCGCGGCCTTGAGGTTAAGCGCCGTCGCGTCGTTCGGCGTCTCGGAAAGGAGATTCCTTATCGTAAGCTCCGCGGCCGCGTAATCCCTGTTCTTCAAATCCTCCGCCGCGAGCATGACCTTGATTTTCCGGTTCTCGGGATTTTTGACGAGAGCCTTTTTGTACAGTTCCTTTTTATCGGAAACGGTCTTGCCGGGATCGTTTTTATCTTTTACCGGCGTTTTGGCGGCAGACTCCGCGATTTCGGTCCGTCCGACGGATTCACTCCGCTCCGGTCCGGATCCCTCCCGGGCGGTTTCGGCGGCGCGCAATTTCGCCTCCTGCTCCTCTTTGTATTTTCTCTCGATTTCTGAAGTGTCGGTGACCGAAACCGCGCGGACATTGCCGGAAGCCTGCTCCAAAAGGAGCGAATCGATCGCCGCCGAGACATACGCCTTTTTATTCCGCACGGTCGAAAACTCGCTCGTCGCCGCTCTGACGGGATTTTCAAGTTCAAGACGCTCCAGCTCGGCGTAAGCCTCCTTGTACTTCTCGACGGCCTCGCGTATCTTCCCCTGATTGGCAAGATCGGACGCCTCATCCAGCATAAGCGAAGAAGCCTCCATCAATTCAGACATGCGCGGAGGCTTTTTCTCGTCATCGGAGCCAAACGGCCAATACCAAGCGGCGAAACCCCTTGTTGCAATAAGAACCGGCAGTAAAAACGCTAATATCCGTTTCATCACCGCGTATTATACCAAATTTCACTCATTCGGAGCAACAAGGCCCGGGCAGACTTCGTGAGAATCGGGATTGGTCCATTCGTAAGGAAACGATGCGCACTTATCGGGCTTTACCGCGTGTATCGTGCAGAGATTATCTTCGGTAAGATAAACGCACGAACCATCGGGACGGCTTTTCAGGACAAGCCCCTTACGATCCGGAGCGATCTCTGTCTCGGTAGCGATGAAATCGCTTTCGGTAAAGCCGAGATATTCCGCAATGCGGGATATCTCGGCGTCATCGACCCTGACGATTCCGTTCTTTATGCGGCAGCACGCGCCGCATTGCCGGCACTTGAACGCCATACCTGAGGCTTAGAGCGAAGCGAGGAGTCCGCCGCAGAGAATAAGATGCTTCTCGCGGTCCGAAAGGCGGGTCTTAAGCGCGATCACGCCCTTCTTCGTCTTAAGCTCGAGCACTCCGTCGCCCTCGACGGCGTCGCGGATGCCCTTAAGCTCGAACTTCTCGCCGGCGCAGATCTTGCCGTAATCGGAGGGATCCGCGAACTCGAACGGCACAATGCCGAAGTTGATCAGGTTGGCGCGGTGGATGCGCTCGATCGACTTCGCGAATACGGCCTTTACGCCGAGATACATCGGGCAGAGCGCCGCGTGCTCGCGGCTCGAACCCTGACCGTAACTCTCGCCCGCGACGATGACGTTTACCGCGCCCGCGGCCTTGTTGGCGAGGCAGTTGTCGTGGAACTTCGGATCGCACGGCTCGAAAACGAACTTCGCGTATTCGGGAATGTTGGAGCGGAATTTAAGCCGTGCCCCGGCGGGCATGATGTGGTCGGTCGTGATCTTGTCGCCGACCTTGATCGCGCATACGGCGTCGTAGGTACCTGCAAGCTTTTCGCCCTTCGGCACCTGGGCGATGTTGGGCCCGCGCACGATCTTCGCGCCTCTTACGCCCTTACCGGCCGTGGCGCGGTAAAGGAACATCGAATCGTCGACCGGAAACTTCTTGGGGCTGGGAACGCCCGCGACGGGATTAAGCGTAGGAAGTTCGATCTTGCCGGTAAGAGCCGACGCGGCGGCCGTCTCGGGAGATACGAGGTAGACGCCCGCGGATTTCGTTCCGCTGCGGCCTTCAAAGTTGCGGTTGTTTGTTCTGAGGGAGATCGCGCCCGTTCTCGGCGACATGTGCGCGCCGATGCAGAATCCGCACGCGTTCTCGAGCATACGGCAGCCCGCGCGGTGGAGAATTCCGAGCGAACCGTCCTTCGCGAGCATATCGATGACCTGCCTTGAGCCGCAGGCGATGCCGACTTCGACATCGTCGGCGACATGCTTACCCTTAAGATAGAGCGCGACGGTGCGGATATCGCGGTAGGACGAGTTGGTGCAGGAGCCGATCATTATCTGATTTACCTTCCTGCCCTTCATCGACTTTACCGTGACGATGTTCCCCGGACTGTGGGGCGCGGCCATAAGAGGCTCGAGCTTCGAAAGATCGACCGTGAAAGTATCGTCGTACTTTGCTCCCTTGTCGGGAAGGATCTCGACGAAATCCTTCGCTCGCCCCTGGGCGGCGAGAAACTGCTTCGTGACCTTGTCCGACGGGAAGACGCTCGTCGTAACGCCGAGCTCGGCGCCCATATTGGTGATCGTCGCGCGCGAAGGAACGTCGAGCGTCGCGACGCCGGGACCCGTATATTCGAAAATCCAGCCGACGTTACCCTTCGTGCCGAACTTCTCGAGAACCTTGAGGATTACGTCCTTGGCGCTCACGCCCTTTTTAAGCTTGCCCTTAAGAACGATGGCGCGGACCTTGGGCGTCGGGATATGGAACGCCCCGCCCGCCATGGCGACCGCGATGTCGATACCGCCCGCTCCGATCGCGATCTGGCCGATGCCGCCGCCGGTGGGGGTATGGGAATCGGAGCCGAGAAGCGTCGTTCCCGGCTTTCCGAAACGCTCGAGGTGGAGCTGATGGCAGATGCCGTTGCCGGCCTTGGAATAGATAATACCGTATCTCTTCGCGACAGACTGCAGAAAGTCATGATCGTCGGCGTTCTCGAAACCTATCTGGACGGTGTTGTGGTCGACGTAGGAAACCGACACGTCCGTCTTTACGCGGTTTACGCCCATCGACTCGAACTGGAGGTACGCCATCGTTCCGGTAGCGTCCTGGGTCAGAGTCTGATCGATACGGATACCGAGCTCGGAATCCTTCGCCGCGTCGCCTTCGAGAAGGTGGGCGGCGAGAATTTTTTCAACGACATTCATCTGATTCTTCATAGGCGCAAATATTAGACGAGACCGCGCTTGATGAGATGCTCGGCGATTTCAACGGCGTTGAGCGCCGCGCCGCGGAGAAGCTGGTCGCCCGAGACGAACATCTCAAGCCCCTTGCCGTCGTCGCGGGAGATATCCTGGCGGATACGGCCGGCGAGAACGTCGTACTTCGCCGTCGCGTCGAGAGGCATCGGATAGCCACCGTTGAGCGGATCGTCGACGACCCTCACGCCCTCGGCCTTCGAAAGAATCTCGCGGGCCTCCTCGGGGGTGATGGGCTCCTCGAACTCGAGGTTGAGCGACTCGGAATGGGCGCGGGCGATCGGAACGCGGACGCACGTGCAGCTCAGCTTCAAATCGGGGATGTGAAGCATCTTGGACGCCTCGTTGCGCATCTTGAGCTCTTCGAGCGTGTACCAGTTGGTCTCGTCGAACTTATCGATGTGGGGAATGAGGTTGTAGGTAAGCTGATGCTGGAAAGCCTTGACCGTAAGAGGCTTACCGGCGGCGTATTCCTGAATCTGCTGCTCGAGCTCCGCAAGCCCGGGAGCGCCGGCGCCGGAAGCGGCCTGATAGGTCGACGCGATGAGGCGCTTGAGGCCCTTCGCCTTGTGAAGAGGCGCGACGGCCTCGAGCATGATGGCGGTCGTGCAGTTCGGGTTGGCGATGACGCCCTTGTTCCAGTCGAGGTCCTCGGCATTCACCTGGGGCACGACGAGCGGGACTTCCGGATCCTGACGGAACGCGCGGGAGTTATCGATCATCTTCGCGCCCGCCTTGACGACGGCGTCTTTAAGTTCGATGGCGACATCCGTCTTGCCGGCGAAAAGGACGATATCCATTCCGTTGAAGCTGTTCTCGTCCGCCTTGAGGACATGGTACGTCTCGCCGAGAATCTGCTCGTCGCGCTCGCGCGACGCGAAAACCTGAACCTTGCCGCAAGGGAAGTTGCGCTCCTTGAGGACTCTGATCATTTCGGTACCGACCGCGCCGACACCGACCAAACCGACATTATATGTTTTCATATATTGATTGCTCCTTGAAAAACTCTTGGTATTATATCATATTTTACCGTACGTTATTCTCACTTAAACTGAGATTTGACGTCCGAAACGGGAACGGTGACGAAATTGATCGTCGAATATCCGGCTCCCTCGTATATGATTCCGATCCTGTCTTTGCCGACAGGCGTAATGTCGGAATACGCGGCACCGCCCTTCTCGATCGCGATTCCGTCGGTCCAAGTCCTGCCCTCGTCGATCGAAGCGCGAAGATAAAGATTGTTGCGCCCGCGCGACTTGCAGTTCGAAAACAGAAGAACGCCCTTGCCGTAGCGCATGATCTGCGCATTGCACTGGGGATCAGTAAGATTGTTGTCGTAATATGAATTCCATGTCATGCCGCGGTCTTTGGAAACATGTATCTGACGACCGCCGCCGCCCCAGCGCGAGTTTATCATCCACGAACCGTCCCTCAGCTCAACGACCTTGCATTCATCACCCTTCTTAACGGGCTTTCCGAATGCCTTCCACGTTTTACCGTGATCGTCGGAACCGAAAAGCGCGTTCCCGTCGCCGACATGGACGATCGTATGCAGAAGCGTGCCGTCTCTGGTCTGGATGCCGGAGCCTGACGAGAGGAATATGAAGCCGCCCCTGTTGCGGGGCTTCCCGAAAGGCCATTCGGGGAACGCGATGTCTGCGGAAATATCACGGGGTTTAGACCATGTTTTACCGTTGTCGGAAGATTCCTGGACGTAAAAACGGTAAACGTTGTTGTCCCATGTCTTCGTATCCTCCCACTTCCAGACGTTGTAGAAAAGAAAAATCTTCCCGGCTTTTTCGTCCACGATGAAGGACGGGTCGCTGCCGGACCACTTTTCACTGTCGTTCCACGCCCATGTCCACGAATTCTCCGGCTTCGTCCACGATTTCCCGCCGTCGGAAGAACGTCGGACGGTAATGTTGATGGGCTGGAAGACATTAAGGTCGCCGGCGTTGTTTTTCCGCGCGTCGCACGCCGCGACGAGATCGCCGTTGGGCGCGGTGCAGAGCGCCGGGATACGGTAGGACCTGATCCCGTCGTCGCCGTTTCTCCACAGAACGACCTTCTCGCTCACGGCCGCGGAAACCGCCGCCGCCACGCCCGTTATGACAAACAAAAGAACCTTTTTCATTTTCATTAAACACCTCTTTCTTTTTTTTTAAAACCGTTCCCGGCGCGCTCGCGGGCGCACCGGAGCGCGTCACTTCACGGCGAGCCCGCCGCCGAGCGCCTTGTAGAGCGAAATCAGATTGGCGGTGATGCTGCCGCGCGAAACGACGAGAGACTCTTCGAGCGTCAGAAGAGAACGCTGGGCGTCGATGACGGCGGTAAAGTCCTTAAGTCCGTTCTTGTTGAGGTCGTTGGAGATCGTGACGGCCTCCTGGGCCGCCTTGACCGCAGACTGCAAAGCCTCGTAGCGGTGATATTCGCGCGTGTAGTCCGCATACACGTCGCGGACCTCCTCGTACGCCTTTTGGACCGTAAACTCGTAGTTGAGGCAGGCCTCGCGCGTGCGGGCCTCTTCGATCTTCACGTTCGCGTAGATTCTGCCGCCCTGGAAAATCGGCCAGTTCACCGACGGACCGAACGAACCGTAGAGCGCGTTGCGCTTGAGGAACTTGTCGGCCTTTACCGATTCGAGCCCGATGGAGCCGTTGATGTAAAGCTTGGGGAACCACATCGCCTTGGCGACCCCGATGCGGGCCGACTGGGCGGCGAGCCTGCGCTCGGCAGCGCGGACGTCGGGACGCATACGGATCAGATCGAGGGGAGTTTCGGCGAGGCGTCCGGCCGGCACGAACCAGTCGCGGTCGGGGCACGCCTTAAGAAGCTCGTGGCACGAGCCAGGCATGGAACCCGTCAGGATCGCGATAGAGTTCATAAGACGCTCTTCCTGGGCGAGAAGCGGCGGAATCGCGGCGCGGGTCTGCTCGACGATGTACTTGGACTGGCTGACGGAAAGCTCGTCGCCTATGCCCGACTCGAGACGGGACTTGACGATGTCGTACGTTTCGCTCTGAAGCTTCAGGTTGGCGCGCGCCACGGCGATGCGCTGCTGGGTCGTCCTGAGCTCGATGTACTGGCGGCCGACTTCGGCGGTAAGCGAGACCCACGCGTCGTTGAGCGACAGCCCGGCGGCCTCGTACTCGGCTTGGGCGGACTCGGTGGCCCTGCGCTCGCCTCCGAAAATGTCGATTTCCCAGGACGCGTCGAAACCGGCCTTGAAGAGGTCCTGATGGAAGGACCGTCCGGTCGACCATCCGGAAGCCGTGTACGGCTTCTTGTCGGTGCGCGTCGCGGAACCGTTCGCCGAAATCTGCGGCATAAACGCGGCGTACGAACCGAAAAGTTCCCATCTGCTCGCCGTCAGACGTTCGAACGCCATCTTGTAGGTGAGATTGTTCGAAACGGAGGTATCGACGAGAAGCGCGAGCGTGGCGTCGTTGAATCCGGTCCACCACGCCGAAAGCTCGTTGGTCGAGATGACGTAACGCGAATCCTTATCGTCCGCCTTCGTCGTTCCGGCGTCCGGCAGCGGAAAGTCTGGGATGCCGACCTTCGGTTTTTCGTAGTCGGGACCTACGGACGGCAGCGAAGAGCAGCCGGCAAGCAGAAGAGCCGTGCAGAATACGGGATGCAGTTTCATGATCATTTTCTTTCCTTTAATTGACGACGACGGGCGGATGTTGTTGAAAGATACGTGAAGAAGCGCTTTACCTTTTCACGCCAGGTCTGGAACAACGCGTAAAGACCGGGCACCAAAAGTATACCAAAAACTACCGACGCGAGCATACCGAAGAATTCGGTCGTGCCGAGATGGTTGCGGCTCGCGGCGCCCGCCCCCGTGGCGATCATCATCGGAAGCGTTCCGAGAAGAGTGGTCAGGGCCGTCATCAGAAGCGCTCTCAGGCGTTCGCCCGCCGCGCTGCCGGCGGCCTCGACGATGGAATACTTCTCATTTTCGCGCTTGTCCTTGGCGAACTCAACTATCAGAATCGCGTTCTTCGAGGCGAGGCCGACAAGAAGCACGAGTCCCAGCTGGGCGTAGATCGAGAGAGGATAGGGAGAGCCCGTCATCCATATCCCGAACCATTTAAGGCCGAGAAGCGCGCCGAGAACGGCAACGAAAATCGAGAGCATCACGGGCAGAGGGATGGTCCACGACTCGTACTGGGCGACGAGGAAGAGATAGCCGAAAAGAACCGCCAGAAGAATGAGCGGGGCCGCCGCGCCGTCGTTGCGGGCCTCCTGGTACGAAAGACCCGACCACTCGTAGCCGTATCCGTCGGGCAGCGCCTCATCCATAAGTTCACGGACCTCGTCCATCACCGTGCCGGAAGCCACGCCCGGCTTCGGGAGAACTGTGACATCGGCCGACATGTACTTGTCGCGCGTCGAGATGGTGCGCGGCCCGAGCTCGCGCGTGATCGTGCCGAGCGAACCTATCGGGATCATCGCGCCGGTATCGGACCTGACATAGAGCCGCTCGATGTCCTCCGGCGTGGCGCGGGCCTCGGGAACGGCGCAGACGGTCACGCGGTTTACCTGGGTGCCGAGGTTCACGTCGTTGACGTAGCGCGAACCGAGATAGTTCTGCAGCGTCGCGTAGACCGTCGCGACCGGAACTTTGTACATCTCGGCCTTGGTGCGGTCCAGATCAAACTTGATGTGGGGAGTCTTTGAGTTGAAGCCGGAGAACGCCGCGAGAACGTTCGGATTCTGATTGAGCTTCATGAGAACAAGGTTCTTGACCGCATCGAGCTTCGCGGGATCCGTTCCTGTCTTGTCCTGCAGATGGAACGAAATACCGTTTGCGTTACCGAGGCCGGGAATCGCGGGTGGCGCGAACACCTTCCACGTAGGCTCGGGGATTTGGCGGTTCAGCATCGCCTGAACCTTGGGAATGACCTTCGAAACGTGCTGCTCTGAATCGGGGCGCTTGTTCCATCTGTGAAGATCGACGATGACCGTCGTCTGGTTTTCGCCGCGTCCGCCGATCATGCCCCAGCCGGTGATCGTCATCACCGAATTTATCTCCGGCAGGCTCCTGAGAAGACCGACCGCCCTCAGGGCGACGTCGCGCGTTCTGTCGCGCGCCGTGCCTTCGGGCATCTCCATCGCGCAGAAAATCACGCTCTGATCCTCTTCGGGCAAGAACGCCGTTTCGGTTTTAGAGAAGAATTCGAGCGAGAGAAGAACCGTCAGAACCAGCAGAACGAACGAGAGGAAAATCCTGCTCGCGAGCCACTTCGCCATCGTGACGAAGAGGTTCTTGAACCTTTCGAGAGCCGCGTTGAACCACGCGAACGGACCGCGCCTGTAGGGACGGGCTTCCCGGAGAAGAAGCGAGCACAGGGCGGGCGCGAGCGTGAGAGCGCACACGGTGGAGAAGCAGACGGCGGCGGAAAGCGTAACGGAGAACTGCTGATAGATTCGTCCGGTAATGCCACTCATGAAGCCGACGGGGACGAAGATGCCGAGCAGAACGAGCGTTGTCGCGATGACGGCGCCGGTCACGTCCTTCATCGCCTGAATCGCCGCTTCCTTGGAATTGAGGCGGCGCGTCTCAATCAGGAACTGGACGCGTTCCACCACGACGATACAGTCGTCCACGACCACTCCGATGGCAAGAACGAGGCCGAAGAGAGTGAGGATGTTTACCGAATAGCCGAGAACCGCCATCAGGATGAACGTCGAGCAAAGCGACACGGGGATCGTCAGACACGGAATAAGCGTCGCTCGCCAGTCCTGAAGGAAGAGATAGCAGACGAAAACCACGAGGCCGAAGGTGATAAGGAGCGTCAGGATGATCTCCTCTATGCAGACCCGCACATACTCGGTCGCGTCATAGGGGGTTTCCCACTGAAGACCTTCGGGGAAATCCTTCTCAAGTTTCTCAAATGTTTCATAAATTTCATCCATCGTTTCGATGGCGTTGGCGCCCGGCTTCTGCTGAAGCGCGATCATAACGGCGTTTTCGCCGTTGTACTGGCCTGAGAACATGTAGTTCTCTTCACCGATTTCCGTGCGGGCGATATCCTTGAGCCTCACGATACCGCCGTTCGCGTCGCGGCGGATTACGATCTCGTTGAATTCCTCGGGCTTCATTAGACGGCCCTTCGCCGTAATCGTGAAGACGTGAGCGGCGTTTTTGGGCATGGGCGAGGCGCCGACCGAACCTACGGACGCCTGGACGTTCTGCTTGGAAACGGCGGCTATGACCTCTTCGCTGTTGAGTCCCTGGGCGGCCATGCGGTCGGGATCGAGCCAGACGCGCATCGCCAGACGCGGACCGTACACCGTCGCTTCGCCGACGCCCGGGATTCGAAGAAGAACGGGCTGGATGTTGGCGTAGATATAATCCGAAATCTGAAGGCGCGAAAGTTTTCCCGACGGCGAACGCAGCGCCATAAAGCCGAGCATGTCCTCAGACTGCGCGCGGATTCGCCCGCCCAGCTGCTTGACTTCCGTCGGAAGCTTCGCCTCGGCCTGCGAGACGCGGTTCTGGACCTTCACCATGTCCATATCGCGGTCGGACTCGACCTCGAACGAAACGTTGAGCGCGTAGCTGCCGTCGTCAGAGCTTGAGCCTACCATGTAGAGCATGTCGTCCACGCCGTTGACCTGATCCTCGATCGGCATCGCGACGGTATTCATAACCTCTTTGGCGCTCGCGCCCGGGTACGTATACGACACGGAGATGGACGGCGGCGTAAGACGCGGGTACTGCGAAACGGGCAGATTGAAATACGCCATCAATCCAGCCATCGTTAAAACGATGGATATAACCATCGCGAATCGCGGACGCTCGATGAACGTCCGCGAAAACGTCTTGATCTGATCAATCGATTTTCGTATTGATATTTTCATAACTTAACTCCTAACCACTAACTACTAACCGCTAACTACTAACCACTAACCCCTAACTACTAACCCCTAACCCCTAACTCCTAACTCCTAACTACTAACTCCTAACCCCTACCCCCTCAATCCTTGATCGGCGACTTGTAGTTCGGATCGAGATCGTCGTTGCCCGTAGGCTCGGCAAAAACGACCTTCATGCCGGGAGCGAGCTTTGAGACGCCCGATATGACGACCTTCTCTCCGACCTTGACGCCCTTCTTGACGGGTATCCAGCCCTCGCTCGGCTCGCTTGCGCCAATGACGCGCTGCTCGACGGAATTGTCGTCTTTGAGAATCCATACGGCGCGCTCGCCGGATGAAAGATCAACGACGGCCTGCTGAGGAACGCAAGGCATCTTCGGAGGATTCTTGTAATCGACCAAAAGCGTCACGTAAGTGTTGGGAACGAGCATTCTGTCGGGATTGGGGAATTTAATACGCATGATGATGGTCGCAGTCTCCTTGCTCATCGTGTTGTCGTCGAACGCCCATTCGCCGAGTCCGTCGTACTCGCTGCCGTCGGGAAGAATAAGCCTCAAGCGGTAATCGGGCGCAGTACCCTTAAGCGAAGCGGAACGCCAGGCGACGTACGCGCGGTCGGTGAGAGGGAATGTTACGCGAATGGGGTCGATCTGAACGATGCGCGCGAGAGGACCTTTTGCGGGAGAGACATAGTCGCCGACGTGAGCGGCAGTTTTGCCGATCTGACCGGAAATCGGAGCGATGACACGCGTCTTTTTAAGATCGTATTCGGCAACGATGAGGTTGGCCTTGGCCTGCAGAACGGCGGCCTTGGCGGATTCGGCGCCGGCTTCGGCGTTATCGCGCTCAAGCTGCGTGACACCGCGTTCGTCGGCCTTTTTCATACGGTCCCAGTAACGCTCGCTGCGGCGCGCTTCGGCTTCGGCTGCCGCAAGATCGGCTTTACGCTGATTCACTATCGCCTCGTATCTCTCGCCGTCGAGAATGTAAAGGACATCGCCGGCTTTCACGACGTCGCCTTCCTTGAACCTGATTTCCTTGATGTAGCCGTCGACCTGGGGAAGAAGCTCTACCTCCTGAACGGGTTCCGCGTGAGCGACGAACCTTTCGGGCAGGTTGTAGGCGCGCTCCTCGACGGGCATTACGGCCACGCTCGGTGCCTGAAACGGAATAGCCATCGCCTTCTCCTTGGGTTTCGGCCACATATCGCATGCGACCCAGCCGCCGGCCACCGACGCCGCGACAAGCACGATCACTCCGATAACGGATCCGATTTTCGAGGATTCGTTCTTTTCCGTATTTTTCCCTTCACTCATTTTAACTTCCTTTCTGTTAAATTTTATCCTTGTTGGCGGTTTGTATATCGCTCCAGATCGCCGCGTACGCCTTTTTTAGCGTCGCTTCAAGATCGCACTGGAGAAATTTATCGATATGAGACCTGACGAGCCCATTCCACAATGCCATGCAGCAGCTCGCGATTTCCACGGGATCCGCTTCCGGCAAAGCGCGGGCGCAGCGGATATCGTTCTGAACAGAGACCTTGAACGCCTCCCACGGACCGAATTTCTTGCTCTTCAGAATGCCTTCGCGGACAGAGCCCATCGATGCGGACGACCAGCGGATCTGTTCGTGCATCAGCATGAAAAACGCCGCCCGCTTCGAATCCGAAACGGTCCGCACGGCATGGCGCACCATCATATCGGCCACATCGGGGAACGAAAGCCGATCGAAACTTTTCTCGCCCGGCGGCAGAAGCGCGGAGATTTCGTTCTCGAAAAGAACAAGCATCTCGCCGACAAGTTCGATAAGCAGTTTCTCCTTGGATTCGAAATGCCAGTAGACGGCCCCCTTGGTCATCCTGAGACGCGCGGCGATGTCGGTAAACGTCGTATGGTCGTAACCTTTATTTGCGAAAAGCGAAAGCGCGCTCGAAAGAATTCTCTCGCGAGTCCTTTTAGCTTCATCTTTTGCTTTTCGAGCCATGTGTGTTCCTCCAGAAATGTCACCGCATATTATACATACCTTCGAGTAGGTATGTCAAGCCGGGTAAGGCGCGTACATTCAACATGGGTGCGATATCTGCGGAGATGATTTAAACGGATCAGTAGCCGAGATCGGAATCGACGACGATCACCTTGGCCGATATTCCGGTCGGTTTTCTGTCGAAAACGGCCATAACCTTGCAGATGCGGTCGGGAGAGTCGCAATCGGCGCAGACGCCCGTTTCGGCGCAGGGAGTGCGCTTGCCGAGCCGACGGCAGTTGGGCGCGCAGGCGAAGCGTTTTACGCGGTCGATCGCGGCGTCGATGCCGCCGTCGACTATCTTATTGCGCCCGATCAGATAAACCACTCTCTTAGGCCCCGCGATCGACGCGGCGACGCGGTTGCCGCGACCGTCGATGTTGACGATCCGCCCGTCTAACGTGACGGCGTTTGCGCTGAGCAAAAAAAGATCCATCTCGAGCTGGTGATCACGGATATCCTTGCCGGCGTCGGCCATCGCTTCTCTGAGACCGAGTTCCTTTACCGTTTCGCTCCCTCCCCAGCCGACGCTCCTGGCATTAACGGCTTCAGCGAGCACAAGACTTACGGCATCCTCGCGTGACGCGGCATATTCCGCCTCGAATCCGCGCTTCTTCAAAGACTCTACAAGCTTTTGGCAAATTTCAGCTGACATATTTTACACCTCACATGCTGACGACTAATCACTAACGACTAATCACTAACCGCTAACGACTAATCACTAATCACTAACGACTAACCACTAACCGCTACCTAAAAAAACCACTTCGCGCACGCAAGAAGCCCCTGCTTCCAGGGAACACGGTGGCTTACGCCGCTTTTACCCTTGAATTCATCAAGATGTTCCACATACCAGTCGTAGTTTCTGACAAGAGCCTCTTTATTGGAATATTTGGGCTTATAGTCAAGAAGTTTCTCGGCCTTCTCGATCGAAACGAACGAATCGGTCATCGCCGTTTCATAAACCCACGGATAGAGAGGCGAAAGATGAAGTTTCTCGAGGATACGCAAAATGAACACGAGAGGCTTGACAGGCATTCCCTTAATCTTCTTACCGTGACCGGCCCGATCGAGAACGGCCTGATAATCCTCCTTCATCGTGGTGAATTCCTTGGCTCCGATGTTGAACTCGGTCGAGACGACCTCTTTAGGATAGGTCATCGCATTCCAGATGGCGTGATCGAGATCGTCGACATCCATAAGCTGATAACGGTTCTCCCCGCTGCCGATCATCGGGAAGCCGTGCCCGGTATACGCCCAGTCGTAAAATAGAGCGAACACTCCGAGACGCTCCGGCCCGACGAAACTTTTAGGTCTGATTATCGAAACCGGATACCCATCCCTGATCGCCTCGCGACAGATGTTTTCGGCGTCGATTTTCGCCTGCCCGTAGGGACCTACACCGACAAGCGGATCGGTCTCGTAAATGGGATGTTTTTTGGGAACGCCGTAAACCGCGGTCGAAGAAATCTGAATCATGCGATCGAGATTGAATTTACGCGCGGCGTTCAGGACATTGCGGCAACCGTCGACCTCGGTAGTGAAGATATCCTCTTCGGAATAAAGCGGCAAGGCGGCCGCGCAATGAACAACGACGTCACACCCCTCGGTCACCTTCTCTACGACGGGTATGTCGCGCACATCGCCCAGAGTGAATTTCAGCCACGGCTCGTTTTTCTCGGGGTATTCGAAATCGGCGATGTCCAAAACACGAATCTCATCCACCCCCCGCGTACGCAAGAAACGGATGAGATTTATTCCGAGGAACCCCGAGCCGCCGGTAACAAGAACAGTCACTTCTTGCCTCCCATTCGCTCTTGAGCCGAGGATCAGTTGGCGGGCGCGACGGGAACTGCGGGAGCGCTCTGCTGCTCTTCAACGGCAACCGTCTCGACAACGGAATCCGGCGTCGCGGAAATCCGCGCCAGAACGATCGTATTGACGATAAGAAGAGTTCCGAGCACGGCCGTAGCCTTTACGAGAATGTTGCCTGCGTCCGCGCCGAGAGTGCCCTCAAGAGCGCTGGCGCCGAATGCTCCGCCCAGGCCGCCCTCTTTCGGCTTCTGAATCATGACGATCAGGCCGAGAAGCACACAAACGACCACCTCAACGACGTACAAAAGAATTTTTACGATTTCCATCTTATACTCCATCTTTGTAAGTGATTTTATCGGATAAAATGCACTTTTTACTGGTGGGCGATGGGGGATTCGAACCCTCGACCCCTACCGTGTGAAGGTAATGCTCTAACCAACTGAGCTAATCGCCCTAAAATCATTTATTAGTATATCAAAGAGTATGGTGTTTTTCAATAGCGAAAATCACTGGAATATTCCCACCTTTTAGTCACGAAACATTCTGTGCAACAGTAATTATTGTTTAGCCGTTAACGGCTTTGCGCTATGTTGTTGCTTGCATATTGCTATACTATTTATAAATGCGGCCACGGATTTGGGCAACCGTGCTCCACTTTTGATATGGTCGATTTCTGCGTCCTCTGGACCCGCTCGCCAATCTTTAGATTTGGCTCGGGGTCGAGTCCTGCATAAATCGTCTCATCTAAAAAGTATGCGCCCGGCTTCGGCCCAAACCGAGGCCGCGTTTAGCATTTTCGACAACGTTCGTCATTTCGCAAAGCCGCTCTTCACTCGCTCCCGCGTTTAGATTCGCCTCCTCCCGTGAGGAGCG
>JAZQTB010000099.1:0-1573 GCA_045630425.1 Kiritimatiellia bacterium
GTTATTCTCTGCTCGGCGAAGTCGTGGATATAATTATCGCCGTCGGCTGCGAGATATTCGAGCTTAAGTTTACATGAACCTGCGACGGATGAAGTAACGAGAACTCCAAGGCTCGTCGTCTTATAATAGCGCCTCAGAATATTCTTCCATTGTCTCATCGACATATAACGAGCGCTCTTGCTTTCGGAATCGAGCAACGTTTCGCAATCATGCAAATGCCCGTCGGTATCATACCATCCCGGCAGCCAAATCTTGAATTCTCCCGTAACATCTTCAAGCGAAATTTTAACATAGCCGTCAGCCATTAAAACATCTGTATTCAGATAAAGACTCTCCGCCTTGCTAAAATCTGTACAAACTTCAAAAGGAAAACCTAATTGAGGCGAAAGCTGGTTATATCTTTCAAAAGGAATGCCCCCTCGGGAAATTTTTACTCCGAGAACTGTATAATCCAACCGCTTGTACGCGATTCCGTTTGTGATGAAGTTTACTGTCGAATCTCTGAAACTTCTACTTGGCGAAACGCCTGAAACAGTAACCGAACAAGGTTCATACGAAATATTAAAATCATTTCCTGCCGCGTCATTTACCGAGAGACGCGAAGTATACAAGGCTTTTGAAACGTAATTTGATTTCCAGTGCTCCGGACACGGACAGCAATGCTGCGGATCACCGTCCGGAACTTCAAGATTAACGATCCGCTCATTATCACGATATAAATAAAGCGCGTTTACGCTCGGCGTAAGAGTTTCTAAAATATTCTCAAACTCAACTTCGTCATCTTCATTGTCGGTTATCGTCGGCGAGCGGTTTTCATTACATCTGCAATCAGGAGAATAACAAAAGCACCATCCATCTTCCCCGCAGAAGCACGGCGCATTCACGCCGCACATACAGTCGAAATATTTTTCATCCTCATCCTCTTCGGGCAATTCTTCAGGCGGCTCTTCGTCCTCTGTAAACTGCGGACAAAAACGAAGCGTTTGCGTAAAATGTGCGATTGCCGTATTGAGCTGTTTAGGATGATTGACCTGATAGGAAATTTCGCGAGTCTGATTCTTTTTAAAATGCCCGTAAATTTCAGCCGAGACAGGGGCGACATTCGTAATAACTACATCACTTGTCCCGCTCGACCACGATGCCGTTATCCCGGGAAACTCCTCGCCGTAAAGAAGTGTGACAATCCGGCCCTTGCTGTAAAAATCATGTATGCACGGCACTGTCGCCTCCGTATGCGGGAACGCTATCCAGCCGTGGGGCCATAAGAGCGACGGCAATTCGCCTATCATAAAATCATCGGAATCTATCGCGAGCTCAAGTCCTTCGCTTTTCGTAAACCAAATCGACTTCTTTACTCCCTTACCAACCGCGAGTAAAAGCGTATTGGTAACGGCTACGCTTCTTTGTTTCATTGGCGCGACAAGCGGCACACCCTTTTCACCGACTACGAGACGACCAACGCCTGAGCCGCTGACGCTAACCTTCAACACAGCAGTTTGATCAGTCGACACAGGTAGCGAAAACACACCATTAGTGGAACCTGAATAAAAGACGTGTTCTAAAACGGAATTCG
>JAZQTB010000100.1:0-62239 GCA_045630425.1 Kiritimatiellia bacterium
GATGCCGCAGCGGTATGTTTCAAGAGAATTTCTGAGATTGTAACAAGCAACGGGCGGCTGGGTGGCCTGTAAAATTCACTCAGGCAAGTCTCGACAGATTCCTGCCGAGTGGCGCAGCATTGCCTAAAATAGAAGGCTTAGTACAGGAGGCGACGAAAAATATATCACAAATGAGCCACGGGGCGCGGCTTTAGACGCGACACGCGGGTCATTTGTAATTTTTGAGGTGGGATGTTCCGGGTTGAAATTCTCGGCATAATATGAGAAAATATAGGGGATGCTCTGGGAATGGGTCCCGGTCGGCATTCTCAAATCAAGGAGTCATATATAATGAAAAAATTAACTTTTTCAGTTTTTGCCTGTATCGTCGCGTGCACGACTTTCGCGAAAGGGTTTTCCTACGACGAGGAGAATATCGATCATCCCGTCACTCCTTTTTCGTTTTCTCTCGCGACGCCCCTGCAGCTTCCGACGAGTTCCTGGAACGTCTACGGGCTTGCGCTCAATGTTTTTTACGCCCAGCATCATGTCATGTACGGCTTGGATACGGGTCTGACGGGTTTCAACCGCGATGACGCCGCCGGCGTTCTGCTTCAGGGCGTCGCCAACTGGAGCAACAGCGATGTATACGGTCTTCAGATCGCCGGTCTCGCCAACGCGGTCATGGGCAATACCGCGGGACTGCAGCTCGCTTCCGTCGCAAACTACAACCGCGGCGAGTTTTACGGCGGCCAGGTCTCGCTTATCAACCACAACGGCATGATCAACGGTTTCCAGGCAGGCGTTTTCAATTACAACAAGGGCGTCTGCAAAGCGTTTCAGATCGGTGCGGCCAACGCCGACGTCAACGAATATCGCGGCTGCTCCATCGGCGCGGTCAATTACGCCGGTCGTTTCCGCGGTCTTCAGATCGGCCTGATTAACGAAATCGTCGAGACGGGGCGCGGCGTTCAGATCGGCGTCTTCAACGGCGCGGTCAATTTTTCCGGTCTGCAGATTGGTCTCTTTAACGTGATTCCGAAGGGATCTCTTCCGATTATGGTCGTGATGAACGCGCAGTTCTGATTCAAAGGATTTTAAAAATGTCTGATTGCTGTATCTTTGCAGGACAGGGAGCTCAGGTTCCCGGTATGGGGCGCGACTTCGCCGAGGCCGATACCGAGGTCATGAAGCTTTTCGACGCGGCCGGCGCCGTCCTCGGATTTGATCTCAAGAAGATCTGTTTCGAGGGTCCCGCCGAGGAATTGACCAGGTCCAACGTATGCCAGCCGGCGATTTTCGTGACGTCCTACGCCGCCTATCTTTCGCTCCAGAAGAGGAAGCCCGTTCAGTTCGCCTGCGCGGCGGGTCTTTCGCTCGGCGAATGGGGCGCTCTCTGCGCCGCCGGGGTTCTTGATTTCGATTCGACGCTCAAGGTGCTCGAGGCGCGCGGCCGCTTTATGCAGGAGGCGTGCGAGCGTGAACCGTCCGGCATGATCGCCATCGTCGGCGCTTCACCGGAGCAGCTCGCCGCGCTTTGCGAAAAGACCGGGTGCACGGTCGCGAACATAAATTCTTCGGCCCAGCAGGTCCTTTCGGGGTCCAAGGACGCCGTCGCCTCGGCGGCCGTCGTCGCCAAGGAGCTCGGCATCAAGCGCGCGCTTCCTCTCGCGACCGCCGGCGCCTTTCATTCGCGTTTTATGGAACCCGCGCGCGAGAAGCTCGCCGGCGTCCTCGACGGGATCGAATTCAAGGCTCCGAAGTTCCCCGTTCTTTCTAACATTACCGGCAAACCCCACTCGTCCGATCCCGCCGAAATCCGCGCGATGATGCTCGAGCAGGTTACCGGCACCACGAACTGGGCGGCCGACGTCGAGACCGCGAAGGCTCTGGGCTGCGACCGTTTCGTCGAGTTCGGTCCGGGCAAGGTGCTCTCGGGTCTCGTAAAGAAGATCGATCCCGCTTTGACGACTCTAAACGTCGCCGACATGGCGTCGCTTGACGCGACCGCCGCTTCGCTCTAATCGAAAAACAATCATCAAGGAGTTACAATGACTTTTGCGTTTATCCAGAACATGGGTCCCGTTCAGATCATCATCTGCATCGCCCTTATTCTTCTTCTTTTCGGCGGCAAGAAAATTCCCGAGCTCGCGCGTTCCCTCGGCAAAGCCAAGGGCGAGTTCAAGAAGGGCCTCGCCGAAGGCGCGAAGGACTCTCAGCAGGATGACGAAGTTCCCGCCGAGGAGCCCAAGAAAATCGAGAAAGAGGCCTGATTCAAAGGTGCCTAAGCTTGACGCCCTTAATCCGCGAGCGTCTTAAGACTCTTCCCGACCGCTCTGGCTGTTATCTCATGCGAGATCGCCAGGGCGCGATTATTTATGTAGGCAAGGCGAAGAATCTCAAAAACCGCGTACGCAGTTATTTCCGGCCCGGCGCGAAGCATGCGCCCAAGGTGCGTTCGATGGTCGACACGGTCTGGGATTTCGAGTTCATGACCGTCAGGAACGAAGCGGAGTCTTTGCTTACCGAGGCATCGCTGATCAAGAAGTACAAGCCTCACTTCAACATTCTGATGCGCGACGACAAGCGTTATCTCGCGCTCAAGGCAGACCGTGACGCGACGTTTCCGCGTTTTACGTGCGTAAGGATCATACGCGACGACGGAGCCAGATATTTCGGGCCGTTCCCGTCCAGCCCCGTCGTGCGCACGGCGAAGGACTTCGTCGAGAAGCGCTACGGCATACGCTCCTGCAAGGCGATCGAGCCCGACGGGTCGACGCATGAGCATTGTCTCGCTGATGTCATCCGCACGTGCTCCGCGCCGTGCCTTAAGCGGATTTCGCGGGAGGAATACTTAGAGCGTTTCGACGAGGCGTGCGAATTTCTCGACGGCAAAAGGCCTGAAGTCCTCGATGAGCTGAAAGAAAAAATGACCGGGGCGGCCGCCCGCGGGGATTACGAAAGCGCGGCTAAAATGCGCGATACGTTTTTCGCGCTGAAGGAGATGACAAAGGCGCATTTCGTACGCAAGTCTCCGCAGATGCGCCGCGAAGACGCGCTTAAAGGGATCGGGGAGCTTGCCGCGGCCATAGGGCTTGAAAAGCCTCCGAGGACGATCGAGTGCGTCGATATCTCGAATCTCTTCGGGACTTACAATGTCGCCTCATTGGTCGTCGCGCGCGACGGGCTTCCGGATAAGCGCTATTACCGCCATTTCAGGATAAAGAGCTTCGAGGGCGCGGACGATCCGCGGGCCATGGCGGAAGTCGCGTACCGCCGTTACGGGCCGGAGTCTACGATTTCGGCATCGTCTCCCCGCGCCGATCTCTACATCTGCGACGGCGGAATAACCCAGCTCAGGGCCGCGCGCGCGGTGTTCGCGGAATTGGGGATTTCCGACATTCCCACGATCGGACTTGCGGAGTCGCAGGAAACGATTGTCCTCGACGACGGGCGCGACGATATAAATCTCGAACGCGACAGTCAGGCGCTCATGGTTATAACGCGCCTTCGCGACGAGGCTCACCGCTTCGCCATAACGTACCACAAGTCGCTTCGCGACAAGGCCATACGGGAATCGGTCCTCGACGAGGTCACGGGTATAGGCGAGGCCAAAAAGATGAAGCTTCTTAAAAAATTCAGATCCGTTTACGGTATCGCCCGCGCCTCCGCCGGAGAGATCGCCGCTGCCGCGGGAGTGAACGGAACGGTCGCGGCCGAAGTTCTGAAGGCCGTTTCGCAATTAACGAGAAAAGGTGACTGAAGATGAAAGCCCAGGATGTGATACTCTCCTCGCGGGTGGCCCATGTAAGGGAGCTCAAATCGGAAATCGAGAGGCTGAAGGCGGAGAATCTCGAACTGCGCAACGAGAATACGCAGCTTAAAGGCCATTTCGCGATGGCGCTTCTGGCGGCGGAGGATCTGCGCAATCTGCCTGAAGAAGGGCGATTCATCATCGTGGACGGGTGGAACGCGGTTCTCGGCGCGACGAAAGACGCTGAAAATCCGAAAGGGCTGATTTCTCTTTACAAACGACATCTTGAAGACAATCCCTCCGATTTCGTGTGGATAGTGTTCGACGGACATACGGAAAATTCAAAGGTCGAGGGGCGTCTGAGGGTCTCGTACACGGGCGGCGAGGGCTTGCACCGCGCCGACAGGTTTATATGCGACTTTTTGAGAATGGCCAAATTTTCCGGCGGTCTGTCCAGAATCGATGTCAGGACGCGGGACAAAGATTTCATAAAAGAGGTCAACCGTCTTTTGAACCCGAAATTCCTCCATCACGAGTTTTTGGTATAATACGGGCATGAAAGATTTTACAAGAGTTGCGGCGGCGGTTCCGCCCGTGAAGATCGCCGATTGCGCGGCCAGCGAGGCTGCCGTTGAAAATTTTTTCTCGCGTTCCGTCGAGAAGGGCGCGGACGCCGTCGTCTTTCCCGAACTGTGTCTGACGGGCGCGACGTGCGGAGATCTTTTTCTGTCGCCCGCGCTTCTTGAGTCCGCCCGTAAAGCGCTCGAAAAATTCGCGTCGTTTACGGCCCGATCTCCGGGCGTGGCCGCCGTAGTCGGTCTTCCCCTGAGAGTTGAAGGCCGGATCTACGATTGCGCGGCGCTCGTCGAGAGCGGTTCCGTTAAAGGCTTCGTTCCCAAGAGCGTCGTCGATCCTTCCTCCGACGGCAGGTGGTTCGCGCCCGCATCGGCGGCGGCGTCGTTTAAAACGGTGGAATTCGCCGGATCCCAAATACCTTTCGGCACGGATCTGATCTTTACCTCGGGCAACGTATCCTACGCCGTCGAAATCGGCTCCGACGCGGTTTCTCCTCTCGCTCCGGCGGTAAATCTCGCGCTTGCCGGCGCCAATGTGATCCTCTGTCCGTCAGCCGCGCCCGAAATAATCTCCCGCCACGATCGCCGGCTTGACGCGATCCGTTCGCGCTCGGCGCTTCTCAACGCGGGTTACGTCCATTCGGGCGCGGGAGCGGGCGAATCGTCGACCGACTGCGTCTTTTCCGGACCTGCGGTCATCGCCGAAAACGGCGAGGTTCTCGCGGACGGCGAGCGGTTCGGGCGCGACGGCTCCGTCGCGGCGGCCGATATCGACGTCGGTTTCATTGAATTTGAACGCTCGCGCAATCCGCTGTTCAAAACGTCCGGAGCCGGGCCGGTTCGCCGCGTGGCGCTCGCCGAACGGTTTGTCGTAGGAGGCGACGATATTTTAAGGGACGTCGATCCCTCTCCGTTCGTGCCGTCCGATCCCGCCGGGCTCGACAGGCGCGCGGCCGAGGTTCTTGAGATCCAGTCGTCGGCTCTCGCCACGCGCCTTAAGGCCGTCCGCTGCAAAAAGATCGTTCTCGGCGTTTCCGGGGGGCTCGATTCGGCTCTCGCGCTCATCGTGGCGGTCGAGACGTTCAGGAAGCTCGGCTACGACGCCCGGGACATTCTCGCTCTGACGATGCCGGGCTTCGGGACCACCGGACGCACGAAGGGGAACGCGGAGAAACTTTGCGAGGGCTTCGGCGTGACGCTCGAGACGGTCGACATCACCGCCTCCGTAAAAAGCCATTTCAGCGACATCGGTCACGACGAAAGCGTCAAAGACGTCACCTACGAGAACGCCCAGGCCCGCGCCCGCACGTTCATTCTTATGGACAAGGCCAACCAGACGGGCGCGCTTCTCGTCGGCACGGGCGATCTTTCGGAACTCGCTCTGGGATGGTGCACGTACAACGGCGACCACATGAGCATGTACGGCGTGAATGCCGGAGTTCCGAAGACGCTCGTGAAGGCGATCGTCGGCCGTTACGCGCTTTCGAATCCCGCCGTCCGCGACGCGCTCGCCGACATCGTGGACACTCCCGTATCTCCCGAGCTTCTGCCCGCGTCGGACGACGGCTCGATAGCCCAGATGACCGAAGACAGGGTGGGGCCGTACGAACTTCACGATTTCTTCATTTACCATTTTCTGCGGCGCGGAGCGACGAAGGGCAAAATCCTTTTCCTGGCGGCGAAGGCGTTCGCCGGGAAGTACGACAAAGCGGCCGTCGAGAAGTGGCTTGACGTATTCTTCAGGCGTTTTCTGACCCAGCAGTTCAAACGCAGCGCGATGCCCGACGGCCCCGTCGTAGGTCCGGTAGGCCTTTCACCGCGCGGCGGCTGGTCCATGCCGAGCGATATGGGATTCGTTGAATTATGACGTCGTCCGTTTACATCGCCAAGTCCGTCTACGGCGGGGACGGTCTCGGTCGCCTCGGCGACGGACGCGTCGTTTTCGTCCCCGGCGCTTTCGCCGGCGAGCAGGTCAAGGCCGAGATAGTCCAGGAAAAGAAAAGTTTCGTGAAAGCGCGCCTCGTCGAGATCGAGGACGCCTCCGCCGAACGTACCGGAACCGGCGACGCTCCGATACCGGGCGCCGTCTACTGGAATCTCAGCGTAAAGGGCGAGAAGGCCGCGAAGCGCGCGCAGCTCGCGGAATTTTTCGACCGCAACCGTATCGCGCTGCCGCCCGGCTGCGATCTTTCCGAACGCTCATCCGACACGGCCGGGAGCGCGTCGCTCAATTACCGCAACAAGGTTGTCTACCATTTTTCAGACGATTTTTCACGGCGCGTTTTAGGCTATCGCGAAGAACCTTCCCATAAGATCGTCGATATAACCGAAGATCCGCTCGCGCGGCCTGAAATCAACGCGAAACTGCCTGAGATCCGCGAGAACGTGTTCCGCCTCCTTTCGACCGGACCGAAATCCGTCAGGCGCTCCGTCCGGGATAAGGAGAACGTCACGATCCGGTTCTCGAAGCGTTCGGGCGTCGTGTGGTGGATGGGGGACGCGCCCGGAAACGTTACGATAAAGGAAGAGACGGCGGGAAAGGTTTTTGAGGTTCCCTCCGACGGTTTCTATCAGGTCAATCCGGGCGTGGGCGACGATCTCGTAAAGGCGGTCGTCAAAAAATTTCGCGCCTCCGCGACGAGGGAGGTCGTGGATCTTTACTGCGGCGTGGGCGTATTCGGACTATGCATGGAGCCGGAGCGTCTGACCGGCATCGAGTCGGGCCGACGCGCGATCGATTTCGCCCGCCGGAACGCCGCCGCCCAGGGGCGCGGCGACGCGCGCTTCCACGTAGGACTTGTAGGGCGCGATATCCGCCGGATTAAAATTACGCCCGAGACGACCGTCGTGGTCGATCCGCCCCGGGGCGGGATGGAGTTCGCCGCCGTGCAGGCGCTCTCCGAATCGGACGCTCGACGGATATTTTACGTCAGTTGCGACCCTGCCACGCTGATGCGCGATCTTAAACGGCTTTCCCGCGCGTACGAGGTGGAAGACGTCGAATGGTTCAACATGTTCCCGCGCACGGCCCGTTTCGAAACTCTCGTCGTGCTGAAAAAACGCGGATTGTGATTTTCCGGTTTCGGTAAAACAGAAAGGCGGCAAAATATGGCTAAAGTGTCTAAGAAAGACGTTGAGGTTCTTCTCGTAAAGGCCGAGATCGTTTCTCTGCCGGAGCGCAGGCTCGTCAAGACGCGCAATCTCGTATGCGCGGATCTGATCTGGCCGCGAAAGGGCGTCGCCCGGAAATCCGCCGCGCGCGAGGCCGTTATCCGCAGGGGCAAGGCCGATTTTTCCGGGGAGCTGTGGGCGAACCGCGTTCTCTTCAGGGAGGAAATCGAGGGCCACAGCGCGCTCGCCGTCTCGATCACCGAATCTGTCACCGTTCAGAAATTGAAGCGTTTCGCCCGTCTTACGGCCAAGTACGCGCTCAGGATGGGCGCGGATTTCATGGAGAAGGCGATGGTCGGATATGCGGACATCGCCTCCGCGCCGATCGATGCGCTTTCCGCCATGGTGGGCGAGAAGGACGCCCCCGAGGCTATCGCGCAGGGCGTTGTCGATCTTTCCGATCTGCCGGATGCCGGCGAAGAGCGTCTTGTCGATATACAGCTTAAACGCCCCGGCGAGAAGGACGTCATAGGCGTGATGACTCTCGCGTTGCGCGCCTGAACGCGGCGGATGACGTATGATCGTTGATTTTCACTGCCATTCGACGGCGAGCGACGGGACTCTCCCGCCCGAAGAGCTCGCAGAGGCCGCTCGTTCGTTCGATGCGTTTTCGCTGACGGATCACGATAATTGCGACGGAGTCGCGGCCTGTGCGCGCGCGGCCGCCGAAAAGGGCGTCCGATTCGTTCCGGGCATCGAGCTTTCGATCGAGCCGGGGGAAGGATTCGACAAATTCCATCTTCTCGCTTTCGGCTTCGATCCCGATAACGGAGAACTTAAATCCTTTTTGAGAAAGGTTCTCGACGGCCGCAACGGCCGCAACAGGCGCATTCTCGAGAATTTCGCGTCGATAGGAATCGAAATGGAATCCGACGATATAAATTCGTATGCCAACGGCGATGTTCTCGCGAGGCCCCATTTCGCCCGCTGGCTTGTGAATCACGGCTTTTCTTCGAGCGTGGCCGATGCGTTCAACAAATATCTTCTTCCGGATTCGCCTAAAGAGACCCGCTGTTACGAAGAGAGGTTTCATCCTTCCCAGGAGGATGCGTTCGGCGTCATCCACCGCGCCGGCGGCATCGCGGTAATGGCGCATCCCAAGTACTGGCGGCGCGAATGGCGCGAGACGGGTGTGGATATCGCAGCCGCCGAAAAAGAACTTTCGCGCCTTAAAGAGGCGGGGCTTGACGGGGTTGAGGCTTTGTATCAGGCCAATACCCCCGGCGAAAATGTCGATTTTGTCCGTATTGCCTCAAAATTAGGCTATTTAAAGACCGCGGGCAGCGATTTTCACGGCAGTAACAAGCCGACTATCGACTTAGGTATGGAGGTTACCGAAAATTATATCGCGCCTTTTCTTGAAAGGCTAAATTTGGTATAATACGGCACGGTTTCATACATTATACCATCATAAGGAAAACAGAAGAATGAATACCGTATTGGTTGGCGCCCAGTGGGGCGATGAAGGTAAGGGTAAGGTTATCGACTTCCTTACCGAAGAGTCTGATGTTGTAGTGCGCTTTCAGGGTGGCTCGAACGCGGGTCATACCGTTGTCGTAGGCGACAAGAAATATGTTCTCCACCTCGTACCGAGCGGCATTCTGCACGACGGCAAGCATTGCGTGATCGGCAACGGCGTCGTCATGGATCCCTTCGATCTCATGCGTGAGCTCGAGCAGGTCGAGAGCTGGGGCTTCGAACTTAAAGGGCGCTTCCACATTTCCGAGCGCGCCCAGATGGTCATGCAGTGGCACCGCGCCCTCGACAAGGCCGAAGAGGCCGTCCGTCCCGAAGGCGAGAAGATCGGCACCACCGGTCGCGGCATCGGGCCGGCGTACGCGGCGAAGGTCGGCCGCTACGGAATGCGCGTAGGCGATATTCTCAAGCCGAACTTCCTCGATCTCGTCCGCAAGCAGGTCAACGAGGCCAATCTCAAGCTGCGCAGTCTCGGCGCCCTCGAGCTTGACGCCGAAGAGATGGTTAAGCTCTACACCCCGATGGTCGCCGCGCTTCTTCCGTACGTGACCGACACGATCCAGCTTCTCCACCAGAATCTCGACGCGAAGAAGTCGATTCTTTTCGAAGGCGCCCAGGCGACGATGCTCGACATCGACTTCGGCACGTATCCCTTCGTGACTTCCTCCAACCCGACCGCGGGCGGCGCCTGCACCGGCTCCGGAATCTCTCCGCGCGCCATCGACCGCGTCATCGGCGTCATGAAGCTTTATACGACCCGCGTCGGCGAAGGTCCGTTCCCGACCGAACTTTTCGACGCCGACGGCGAGCTTATGCGCCAGCGCGGCGGCGAGTTCGGAGCGACGACGGGCCGTCCGCGCCGTTGCGGCTGGTTCGACGCCGTCATCGGCCGCTACGCCCAGCGCATCAACGGCGTCGATTACTGGGCGCTCACTAAACTCGACGTTCTCGACACGTTCCCCGTCGTCAAGATCTGCACCGGCTACAGGCGCAAGGACGGTTTCGTGTATACGACGTTCCCGGCCGATCTCGACGCCCTCGCGCAGTGCGAGCCCGTTTACGAGGAACTCCCCGGCTGGCAGTGCGAAACTTCCCATATCACCGACTACGCCGAACTTCCCGAGAACGCCAAGAAGTACATCAACAGGATTCTCGATCTCGTAGGCGGTCAGCTCGGAGTGCTCTCCGTCGGTCCCGCCCGCGAGACGACGCTCCGCATCAACATCTAACTTTTTGACTTTTGGAACATCTCGCGATAATAATGGACGGCAACGGCCGATGGGCGAAGGAGCGCCGCAGGGCGCGTCTTTCGGGCCATCGGGCGGGCGCGAAAACGCTCGACGCCGTCATGCGTTACTGCCGCGAGGCCGGGATAAGGTATCTGACCGTCTACGCTTTTTCGACCGAGAACTGGAAGAGGTCGAAAGAGGAGGTTTCGGGACTTATGAAACTTCTTTCGTCCTTCATAAAGGCGAAGGGGAAAACGCTCGTCAAAGAGCGCGTTTCATTCAGGGTCATCGGGCGTAAAACTGATCTGCCGCCTGAACTTCAACGCGAAATCGCCGCTTTAGAAGAAAAAACGGCGGGCGGCGAATTCACCCTCGCCGTCGCGCTCAGTTACGGCGGGCGCGCCGAGATCGTCGATGCCGCCAAAGCGTGGGCTGCGTCCGGCGCGAAGGGCGAACTGACCGAAGAGGAGTTTTCTAAATTTCTTTACGCGCCCGACATCCCCGATCCAGATCTTATCATCCGCACGAGCGGCGAGTGCCGCACGAGCAACTTCCTCATGTGGGAGTCGGCGTACAGCGAGTGGTATTTTACCGACGTCTATTGGCCCGATTTCGATCGTGCCGAATTCGACAGGGCATTGGAAAGTTATTCGCGGCGCGAACGCCGTATGGGAGGTAGACTGAAATGAATCCTTTGGTTAAAAGAATCGTCACCGCTTTGTCGACCGCGGCTTTTGTGGTTTGCGCATTGATATTTCTTCCGGTATCCGCAGTGCTGCCCGCGATGATTCTCCTCGCGCTTCTCGTGCAGCTTGAGTTCTCGCAGCTTGTCGCCAGGAAGTACGAGACGATGCCGTGGGCGGGGATCGTCGCCTCGTTAGGATATTTCATCACGGTCTTCTATTACGCCGAAAGGATGCTCAGCTACGTTTATATTCCGATGGCGTTCGTGGTCGTGGTGTTTTTCTTCGCTCTCATCGCGTTGTTCGGGAAGTCCCCGAAACCGATGGAGGCGATGGGCTCCACGCTTCTCTCTTTCGTTTATATTCCTTTCATGCTTACGTTCTTCATGCTGATTCCGGTTATGTGCGGAATGAAATGGCTTTTGTACATCATCGCCATCGTAAAGATTTCCGATATGGGCGGATTCGCTTTCGGCAAGGCTTTCGGCAGGCATAAGATGTGCCCGGCGATTTCGCCGAACAAGAGCTGGGAGGGACTTGCCGGTTCGGTTTTCGCCTCGTGCCTTATTTCGTGCGCGTTCATTCCGATGACGGAGTTCGCCTGGCACAAGGCCCTCGCGTTCGGTGTCGCGGCGGCGTTGATCGGAACGTTGGGCGACCTTGTCGAAAGCCGTTTCAAGCGCGAGGTCGACGTTAAGGATTCGGCGACCTTCATGCCTGCGGGACTCGGAGGATTTCTCGATATGTTCGACTCGCTCGTTTTCGCCCCCGCGCTTTTCTTCCCGTTTCTCTAAATGACGCGCACCAAAGAGGCCTGGGTTAAGTTTTTCGCGACGCGCGTCGTCGGCGTCGCCGTCGATGCCCTGATCGTCGGCGCGGCCTATCTCAGCGCTTTCGTTCTGAGGTTCGATTTCGCCGAGCCCGTATCGATAGGCGGGTGGAGCGCAGTCGCGAAATCGTATGCGGTCGTCGTCTCGGTCTATCTCGCCGCGCTTCTTCTCACGGGCTGTTACCGCTTCGCCTGGCGCCGGATCAGTTTCGGGGAACTGCCGCGTTATGCGCTCGCCGCCTTTTCCGCGTGCGTCGTCCTGACGCTTATGCGTTATTTCCTGCCGAACGTCTCGTTCTCCCATATCCGTCCTCCTTATTCGATTACCGTCATCTGCTTCGCGTTCACTTTCGCGGGTGTCGTGGGGGTGCGCTATCTTTGGCGCGTCTACAGCGCATTAGGCCGCAGGGACGCGGAACTTCTCTCCCGCGACGAGAAGACGTTCGACAACTCGGTGGCGGCCCGATTCTTCGCGGGGCGCACGGTAATGGTTACCGGAGCCGGCGGAACCATAGGCTCTGAAATAGTCCGTCAGGCCGCTTCGGCGGGAGCGGCGAGAATTTTAATGGTCGAGCGCTGCGAGAACGCGCTTTACGAAATCGACCGCGATATGCGTTCATTGTCCAGAAGCGTTTCTCTCGTGCCGCTGATGGTCGATATCAACGACTCCGCGAGGATGAACGAAATCTTCGCGTCCGAAAAGCCGTCGGTCGTTCTTCACGCCGCCGCCTACAAGCATGTTCCGATGGTTGAGCTTAATCCCGACGAAGGCTGGCGCAACAACACCGAGGCGACGCGTTCGATCGCGTCGCTCGCCGTCCGCTGCGGCGTGGAGAGATTCGTTCTCATTTCGACCGACAAGGCCGTAAATCCCGTATCGGTTATGGGTAAGACGAAACTTGCCGCCGAGAAGGCGATAATGGAGATAGAGGGGGCTACCTCGTTTTGCGCGGTCCGTTTCGGAAACGTCTTCGGAAGTTCCGGTTCGGTTGTGCCTCTCTTCCGCTCTCAGATCGCCCGCCGCGAGCCCGTCACCGTCACCCACCCCGACATGCGCCGCTATTTCATGACGATTCAGGAGGCCGTAAGTCTCGTCCTTCAGGCCGCAAGCCGGTCCGAGAAGGCGATTTACACGCTCGATATGGGCGAGAGCGTCAATATTCTTTCGCTCGCCGAGGGGATGATCGTCCAGGCGGGGTATCGCCCGTACGTCGATATTCCGATCGTCTTTACCGGCATCCGTCCCGGCGAAAAACTTTTCGAGGAACTTGACATTTCCGAAAAATCCGCCTATCGTACCGATATGGCGAAGATATACATCACAAAATCATCGTAAACGGAAGGAGTGATATTTTATGAATGAACACGTTTTGCCCGCGTTGTGGATTCTCGGAGCGTATCTCGTCGGCGGCATCCCGTTCGGCTTCATAATCGGCAGGATGCGCGGCGTGGATGTGCGGACCGTCGGCTCGAAGAACATCGGCGCGACGAACGTTTTCCGCACCGTCGGCAAGAAGTGGGGGCTTCTCGCTTTCCTGTGCGATGTTCTCAAGGGGCTTCTGCCTACGCTGGCGGCTAAGTGCTGGGCGGCCGATCTCTGGACGTGTCTTCCTCTCGTCGTCGGCGTCACATCGGTGGTCGGCCACATGCTCACTCCTTATATGAAGTTCAAGGGCGGCAAGGGAGTCGCGACGGCGTTCGGCATGCTTATCGGGCTTGTGCCGGCTCTCGTCGGTGTCGCGTTCGCTCTTTTTGTCGTCGTTTTCGCCTCGTTTAACTATATATCGCTCGCGAGCTGTTCCGCGGCGGCTTTTCTCGCCGTTACCGTGTGGCTTCCGATATTGGGCACGAGGGGGTACGCCGATCTTCCCCAGTGCGTGCTCGTGACCGTAATCGCGCTTTTTGTGATCTGGAAGCACCGATCCAACATCGCCCGTCTTTTGAGCGGGACTGAAAACAAGATTTATTTCTTCGGCTCGTCCAAAAGCGATAAAGCCGGCTGAGTTCTTTGAAAGGAGATAACCATGACTGCATCATTGATACTTGCGGCGCTTCTGCCCGTCATTCCGCAACCGACCGAATGGACCCCGGCCGAGGGCACGTGCGATCTCGCCTCCGCCGAGGTGGTCGAAAAAATAGTGACCGACGCTTCGCTCGGCGATGAAGGCTATCGTATGAATATCCGCCCCGGCGCCGTCGAAATCGAGGCCGACGCGAAGACGGGTCTTCTCTGGGCGCGGCAGACTCTCGCTCAACTTAAATCCGCCGGACCAAAGGTCTCGTGCGGCAGAATTTTCGACAAACCCAAATACCGCGTCCGCGGTTTTATGATGGATGTCGGGCGTATGTACCATTCGATGGACTTCCTGCGCGACCTCGCCAGAACGATGGCGTACTACAAGATGAATACGCTCCACATTCATATCAACGATTGCGAGATTGAGAAGAATCCCAACGCCGACTGGTCGAAAAAGCAGGCGGCGTTCCGTCTCGAGTCCGAGGTTTATCCGGGTCTCACCGCGAAGGACGGCCATTACACGAAGAGGGAATTCCGCGAATTCATGCTGTACTGCAAGTCGCTCGGCATCACGGTGATTCCGGAAATCGACGTTCCCGCCCATTCGCTCGCTTTTACGCGCTTTAAGCCCGAGTTCGCCTCCAAGAAATACGGCGCAGACCACTTCGATCTCGATAAGACCGATGAGATCGTCGCCTGGCTCAAGCCTCTTTTCGCGGAATACATGACGGGCGAGGAGCCGACGTTCATCGGGCCTTACATGCACGTCGGAACCGACGAATACAACAGGGCGGAAGCCGAGAAGTTCAGAAAATTCACTGACGAGATGTTCAAGATGGTCGAAGGCTTCGGCTACAAGGTGTGCGCGTGGGGCGCGCTCACGCATGCCTCCGGGAAGACGCCCGTCCGGGCGCACCGCGACATCACGATCGATATCTGGCACAATCCCTATTATCAGCCTAAAGATGCGATCGACGCGGGCTACACCGTCGTTTCGATTCCCGACGGCCTCGTTTACCTCGTGCCGTTCGCGGGCTACTATTACGACTATCTGAACTGCCGTTATCTTTATGAGCATTGGGAGCCGCGCAATATAGGGAACTATACCGTTCCGGACGACAAGCTCGATCAGCTCGCCGGCGGAAAGTTCGCGCTCTGGAATGATGCCTTAGGGCGCAAGGTTAAGCTCGAAGGTAAGCCGCCTTATACCGAGGCCGACAACTGGGACCGCATATACCCTGCGTTGCAGACGCTCGGGCAGAAGTTCTGGTCGGGCGCCCGCGCGGATCAGCCGTGGGACAGGTTTGCGCCTCTTGCGAATTCCAAGCCCGAGCCTAAGGGCGTTAAGTTTTCGCGTGTCTTCAGATTCCGCTGACGCGGTATCTTGTTTATGCGCTTAGTCCCTTGAGTTTTGATGCGCTTCTCAACGCCTTTTGAAGCGCATTAAATTATGATATAATACCCAAGATTTTCTCAAAAAGAGATTTTTTTCAAAAAACGATAAAAAGTTCAAGAGCAATGATGGACAAGCATTACGACGCTAAGTCAGCCGAAGCAAAGTGGTATCCGCTTTGGGAGAAGAACGGTTATTTTCATCAGGAGCCTCGCGACGGCGAGAGCTATTCCGTAGTAATTCCGCCTCCGAACGTGACGGGCATTCTTCACATGGGCCATGCGCTCAACCAGACGATTCAGGATATTCTCGTCAGGTGGCGCCGTATGCAGGGTAAGAATACGCTTTGGCTCCCCGGTACCGACCATGCCGGCATCGCGACTCAGAACGTCGTCGAGAAGGCGCTCCGCAAGGAGGGTAAGCGCCGTCAGGATCTCGGGCGCGAGGCTTTCGTTGAGCGCGTCTGGGAATGGAAGAAGCAGTACGGCGGAACGATCGTCCATCAGCAGCGTATGCTCGGCAATTCGACCGACTGGTCGCGCGAGCGCTTTACCCTCGATGAGGGTTGCTCGAAGGCCGTCGCGAAGGTCTTTACTCAGCTTTACAACGAGGGCCTCATCTACAAGGGCAACTACATCGTAAACTGGTGTCCCCGCTGCGGTACGGCTCTTGCGAACGATGAGGTCGAGCACGAGGCGAATCACGGTCACCTCTGGTATGTCCGCTATCCCGTCGCGGGCAGCGCCCTCGGCGCGAAGGGCGAGCTTAACAAGGATTATATCTGCGTCGCGACGACGCGTCCTGAAACGCTCCCCGGCGATACGGCCGTAGCGGTCAACCCGAAGGACGAGCGTTTCGCCGCGATTGTCGGCAAGAACGTGATTCTTCCTCTTACGGGCCGCGAGATTCCCGTTCTCGCCGACGATTACGTCGAGAAGGAGTTCGGTACCGGTATCGTCAAGATTACGCCCGCCCACGATCCCAACGACTTCCTCGTAGGTAAGCGTCACGGTCTCGAAGAGATCAACATCATGACCGACGACGGCCACATGAACGAGCTCGCGGGCGCGAAGTACGTCGGCATGGACCGCTTCGAATGCCGCAAGGCGCTCGTCGCCGATCTTGAGGCCGAGGGTTATCTCGATCATATCGAAGATTACGACAATCAGGTCGGCCACTGCTACCGCTGTCACGATGTCGTCGAGTCGCGTCTTTCGAAGCAGTGGTTCGTTAAGATGAAACCGCTCGCCGAGCCCGCCATCGAAGCCGTCAAGTCGGGCGAGGTTAAGTTTGTTCCCGAGCGCTGGAGCAAGATTTATTTCAACTGGATGGAGAACATTCAGGATTGGTGCATTTCGCGTCAGCTTTGGTGGGGGCATAGAATTCCTGCATATTATTTGAAGAGGGAACAGGGAACGGGGAACGGGGAAGAGGAGTTGGTGTTTGTTGCCGAGACCGCCGAGGAGGCGCTCGAGCAGGCGAAGGCCAAGACGGGTAACGCCGCATTGACGCTCGCCGATCTCGAGCAGGATCCCGACGTTCTCGACACCTGGTTCAGCTCGTGGCTTTGGCCTTTCTCGACTCTCGGCTGGCCCGAGAAGACGCCTGATCTCGACAAGTTCTATCCGACGAGCGATCTCGTAACCGCCCAGGATATCATCTTTTTCTGGGTCGCGCGCATGATGATGGCTGGTATCCACTTTATGGGCAAGCCGCCGTTTAAGAATATCGTGATCCACGGTATCGTCCGCGCCGCCGACGGTTCGAAGATGTCGAAGTCGAAGGGCAACTCGCTCGATCCGTTAGAGCTTATCGACGCGTACTCCGCCGACGCTCTCAGATTCTCGATCGCGCTTATCACTTCGCTCGATTGCGATACGAAGGTCAATAAGGAGAAGTTCGAGATCGGCCGCAATTTCTGCACGAAGATCTGGAACGCCGCGCGCTTCATGGAAATGCAGGAGGCGAATCTCGGCGAGCGTGTCCCGATGGCCGAGATCAAGGATCTGACGAGCGACGAGAAGCACATTCTCTGGGCGACGGATATCGCTTGTAAGAAGCTCGGCGAAATTCTCGAGAACTACCGCATTCAGGACGGTGCGCTCGCGGTCTACGACTTCTTCTGGACGCAGATCTGCGACTGGTACGTAGAGTATGCCAAGGACGCTCCCGACAAGGCCCGCGCGTTCGCCGTGTTGCGCGATGTATTCTTTAAGGCGCTTAAGCTCCTTCATCCGTATATGCCGTTCATCACCGAAGAGGTCGCCCATCAGCTCGGCTATCTCAAGGACGGCGAGACGATCATGCTCGCGGAATTTCCGAAGGGCTACTCCGACGAGGAGAAGGCGGCGTGGGGACTCAGCGAAGAGGTTTATGATTTTGTTAACGCCAAGCGCGAGGCGATAACCGCTCTTCGTGCACTCCGCGCGGAATACAAGGTTTCGCCCGCCGTGTTCGTAAAGGCGACGATTTCGACCGACGATAACCGCGCCGCGCTCGAAGTCGAGTCTCTTAAGAAGGCGATGCGCGCCGAGGCGATCGAGTTTACCGCGGCAGGAGCCGATCTTCCGATGCCGTCGAAGCTTACGAAATTCGGTACGGTCTATCTCAGTCTCGACGGACTCGTCGACAAGGCCGCCGAATCGAAGCGCATCGCGGCGGAACTCGCCAAGCTCGCCGGCTTTATCAAGGCGTCCGAGGCGAAGCTCTCGAACGAGAACTTCGTCGCTCACGCTCCCGAGGCCGTTGTCGCCGACGCCCGCAAGAAACTCGCCGACAACAAAGAGAAGGTCGCGCAGCTCGAAAAGCTCGCCAAGCTCTTCGCTTAAAAATTGAAAGCGCTCGTTCTCGGCTACGGAATAAGCGGGAAGGCCGCCGAAAAAACCCTTAAAGAAAAAGGGTACGAGGTAGATGTCGCCGAAGGGTACGATCTCGTCGTCGCGAGTCCCGCTATCGTAGTCAAGAGCGAGCTTCAGCTCGGAGTCGAGAAGCTTTTGTCGCAAGGCGTCAAGCTTCTTGCCGTGACAGGCTCGAAGGGCAAGTCGAGCGTCGTCAAGCTTGTTGCCGAGGCGCTTAATCTTTCCGGGCGAAAGGCTGTCGCCTGCGGCAATTACGGGCTCGCCGTATGCGATGTCGAGGATTGCGAGTGGGCAGTCGTCGAGGTCAGTTCCTTTCAGCTCGAGACGACGTCGCTTAAGCCGGGAACATTCGAAGCTGCGACCGTTTTAAATTATCAGGAGGATCATCTCGACCGTCACGGCTCCGTCGAACTTTACCACGCGCTTAAAAGACGGCTTTTGACGATGGCTAAAATCGCCGTCGAAACATGCGATGAGGCGAATGATGCGCCGCTTCTTGAAGGGTCGTATTTCGATAATCCGATTCTTCGGTCGAACGGATGCCGCGCCATCGCTCTTTTGCGGACCGCGGGACTTAAGGACAGCGAGATCCGCGAGGCGTTTTTGAAGTTTGAGCCGCTTGCCCACAGAATGAACGAAATCGGCGTTTTTCGAGGGGTAAAATGTATCGACGACTCTAAATCGACGTCACTCGCGGCGATGGCGGCGGCGATTGAGATGGTAAAAGGTCCCGTAAGGCTTATCGCCGGCGGAAGAGCGAAGGGCGATAATCCAAAAATCATTAAAGAACTCTTGACGAAACGGGTTAAAAAAGTGTATCTTATAGGAGAATGCTCGAACGCGTTTTTTGAGGCATGGTCTAAGGATGTGGATTGTGAAATCTGCGGTACTTTAGATAATGCCGTTAAAAGTGCGTTTAATGAAGCGGAAGTCGGCGAAACTTTGCTGTTATCGCCGGGGACCGCGAGCTACGATCAATTTAAAAACTATTCCGAGCGCGGCGAAAAATTCGCGTTTTGGGTACAACAAGAAGGAAAATAAAAATGAATAAACTCAGTTTGGCTCTCTCGCTTGCTGCCGTCGCGGCGGTTTCAGGTTGTCTGGATCCCCAGTATAAGAGTCCGCGTTCGAAAACTCAAACGACAGCGGTGGTAGAACCCGCCAAGCCCGTCGAGCCCGTTAAACCCGTTGAGACGACGCCCCCGCCGCCCGCCACCATAGAAGTTGTCGATCAGCCTGAGGTTAAGATCGTCGAAAGCGTTAAGCCTGTCGTCAAGGAACCTGAATTTACGACCTACATTATCCAGCGCGGCGACACACTCTCCAAGATTTCCAAGCGCTACAACATCAAGATCGACGCCATCAAGGCCAACAATCCGCAGATTAAGAAGGATGTCGTTCGTCTCGGTCAGAAGATCAAGCTTCCCGGCAAGGTCGATGTAGGGGATCAGACGGTGCCCGAGGGTTCGTTCGCCTCCTCTTCCGCCAAGCCCGCCAAGCCCGCCGCGGCCGCTAAGGCCTATACCGGCGCGACCAAGGAGTATGTCGTCAAAAACGGCGATACCCTCGGCGGAATCGCGATCGCCTCCGGAATTTCCGTCCGTCAGCTTAAGGAACTGAACGGTCTTTCGAAGGATGTCATCCGTGTCGGTCAGAAGCTTAAGGTTCCCGCCTCGAAGGTTGAAAAAACCGCCAGGCCCGCCGCCGCCAAGGTCGAATCCAAGAATCCCGCCAAGATCGAAAAGCCCGTCGAAACGGCCCCTGCCGCGGTCGAGTCTGCCGCCGCCGAGACTGCCGACAATCCCGAGCAGCCCGCAGTCGACGCGGAAGTCAAGGATCCCGCGCCTGCCGCCGCCGCTGCCGGCGTCAAGTATACTAATTACACCGTTGTTGACGGCGATGACCTTATCGGTATTTCCATCCGTGAGAATCTGAGCGTCGCCGAAATCCGCGAACTCAACAACATCCCTCAGGATGAAGACGTTAAACCCGGAATGGTGATTAAACTTCCCGTTCCCGCTCTCTGACGCCAGGTGCGCAAGTCCTGGTTATATATATTGGGCCTGGTTGTCGCGACTCTCGTGGCGCTGGGCCTGATTGTTCTTTTCAGCGCGAGTGAGATCCGCGCCTCGATGCGGTATCACGATTCTCTCTTTTTCGTGAAGAGACAGCTGGTATTCATCGGTGTCGGAATATTCGTTCTGGTTTCCTTAGCGATTTTCGATTACCGCAACTGGCGCAATCATTGGGGGCTCGTCGCGTTTTTTTCAGGGTGCATTTTTCTTGCGCTCCTCTGCGTTTTTCTCTATAAGCCGATCAACGGTTCCCAGCGCTGGATACCTTTGGGTCCCGTGAATTTCCAGCCGGCGGAATTCGCGAAGCTCTTTACCGTCATCGCCGTCTCGGTCTGGCTCGACAGGGCCGCATTGAAGATGGACAAGTTTCTCGACGGAGTGTTCTGGCCGGTGTCGATAATCGCCATGATGTCGCTGCCGGTCTTTTTCCAGCCGGACTTCGGTTCGGTGATGGTCATCGGCGCCGTCGGCTTTATGCTTATGTTCGTGGCCGGCAGTAAAATTCTCCACATGATTCCGTTTATTGCGGCGGGCGCGGGGGCGTTCATCTGGAAGGTGGCCAACACGCCGAACAGAATGGCCCGTCTTTTCGCTTTCACCGGAATCACGATCGAAGGCGCCGAGACCGCCGCCGCCAACGCGTCCCACCAGAGCCAGATGTCGCTCGTCGCCATCTATCGCGGCGGACTGTTCGGAAAGGGGCTTCTCAGGTCGATGCAGAAGCAGAGTTATCTGCCCGAGGCGTGGACCGATTTCATTCTGGCCGTCGGCGCAGAAGAGATGGGACTGCTGTTCTCGGTCGCCGTGATCATTCTCTTTTTCTTCCTTTTCATTCTCTGTCTTCTGATCGCGAGCAATGCCGCCGACAGGTTCGGTCAGCTTCTGGTATTGGGGATGACCTTCGTCATTTTCTTTCCTGCGATGTTCAACATCGGAGTCGTTTGCGGGGCGTTGCCGACTAAAGGGATGGCTCTGCCGTTTTTCAGTTACGGCGGGACGCACATTCTGGCGTCCTTCGTGGAACTCGGCATTATCTTTTCGGTAGGAGTGCACACTCTAAAGGAAAAAAAACGCGTGTTCCAGCGTAAGAACGCAAGAGCCTGATTTTATGAGCGGCTTTTCCCAGGATCATCCGTTGACGGTTTCAAGGCTGACGCTTGAAATAAAACAGCTCCTTGAAGGGAAATATTCCAATGTTTTCATAGAGGGAGAGATAAGCGGTTTTAAGCGCTATCCGAGCGGTCATGTCTATTTTACGCTCAAGGACGAAGGCGCGCAGATGTCGGCGGTCATGTTCAAGGCGTATTTCGACCGGTGTAAGGCTCGGGACGGTCTCAGGGACGGGGCGAAGGTTCTTCTGTACGCCACGGCCACGATTTACCCTCAGCGCGGCAACTGCCAGCTGACGGTTAAAGACGCCAGGCTTATCGGCGCGGGCGATCTGATGCGGCGTTATCTCGAGCTGAAAGACCGCCTCGGCAGGGAAGGGCTCTTTGATTCTTCAAGAAAGCGTCCGCTGCCGTTTCTGCCGCGCCGCATCGGTATCGTTACGAGTCCCGCCGGAGCGGTCGTTCACGACATGTGCCGCGTGATGACGCGGAGAATGCCTAACGTCGAGATCCGCATATTTCCCGCCAAGGTTCAGGGCGCGGACGCTCCGGCGTCGTTAATTGCGGGCGTGAAATATTTTATCAATTCCTCCGCTTCTGATTTTAAGCCTGATCTGATCATCGTTGCGCGCGGCGGCGGTAGTTTTGAAGATTTATTCTGCTTTAATGACGAGGGTCTGATAAGGGTAATGGCATCTTCTCCCGTTCCCGTCATTTCGGCGGTGGGACACGAGACCGATTACACGCTTTGCGATTTCGCCGCCGACGTCCGGGCCGGAACTCCCTCGATCGCGGCCGAGATCGCGCTTCCCGAAAAGAAGGAACTTCTTAAACGGCTGAACGCCGCGCTTTCATCGGTGACCTCCTCTCTGCGCGGCAAATACGAGAACCAGTCCCAACGCGTCGATCATCTTTCCGATAGGCTTGCGTACTCTTTAGAGAAAAGGGCGGACGGCTCTGAGCGGCGGCTTCAGCGCGCCGAATCTTCGCTGTCTCTTCAGATCGAGTCGATGCGCTCGAGGTGTGCGGTTTGTCTTAAAACCGTCAACGGACTTTTCGATTCGCTTTTGTCGTCGCTCGCTCTCGCCGTCGAGAAAAAAGGCGCTCGGATAGACAGGTCCGCGGCCAAGCTGTCGGTGCTCTCGCCGTATTCGGTTTTGGAGCGCGGTTATTCGCTTACAACCGATTCCTCGGGCGCGGTCGTAAAGAGCGCCGACGCCGTCGCTCCAGGCGATGTTATAACCACGCGGCTGATGTCGGGCGAAATCCGCTCTACGGTGGAATAAGAGCCGACATGTAAAAATAAAAAGCGCAGCCCTATTGACGAACAGGCGGAATATTTGGTATCATATGCACCTGTTGTGTTTAAGCAATAAATCTTTGGCGAGATAGCTCAGTTGGTAGAGCGCAGGACTCATAAGCCTAAGGTCAAGGGTTCGATCCCCTTTCTCGCCACCATTCTTCCATCAATATACGGGTCAAGACGATGTTCGAAGGAAATATTTTCGGCAAGCTCGATCAGAAACTACAGCACGCCGTTGCGGATGCAGGCTACAAAACCCCCACCCCCATCCAAGAAGAGGCGATACCCGTTTTGCTGAAGGGCCGCGATCTGATCGGCTGCGCCCAGACGGGTACGGGTAAGACGGCGGCGTTCATGCTTCCCATTCTGAACCATCTCGTCAAGGTCCGCAAGCCCCGCCGCACAGGCCATCCGCGCGCGCTTGTTCTTTCGCCTACGCGCGAGCTCGCGGCCCAGACGGCGGAGAACGTCAAAAAGTATTCCAAGCATGCGGGGCTTCCTTTCGCGTGCGTGTTCGGCGGCGTTTCCCAGTATGGTCAGGTAAAGGAGATAAAGAAGGGCGCCGAGACCCTGATCGCGTGCCCCGGGCGTCTTATCGATTTGATGACCCAGGGGATAATCTTTCTCGATCAGGTCGAATGTTTCGTTCTCGACGAGGCCGACAGAATGCTCGACATGGGATTTCTGCCCGACATAAAGCGTATCATATCCAAACTGCCCAAAGTCCGTCAGTCGCTCTTCTTCTCGGCCACGATGTCGCCGCAGATCCGTAAACTCGCCGCCGAACTCGTCACCGATCCCGTCGAGATAACGATCGCTCCCGAGGCGCCGACCGTCGAGAAGATCAATCAGCGCGTTATGATGGTCGAGAAGAACGATAAGGATTCGCTTCTGATCCATCTTCTCGAGAACCACCCCGAATGGACGAAGGTTATCGTTTTCGCCAAAATGCGCCACGGCGCGGACAGAGTCAACAAGAAGCTTTTCCGCGCAAAGATCCCCTCCGCCGCGATTCATTCCGACAAAACCCAGAATCAGCGCACGCGCGCGCTCGAAGGTTTCAGGCGCGGAGACGTGAGAGTTCTCGTCGCGACGGATATCGCGAGCCGCGGCATCGACGTTCCCGACGTTTCGTGCGTGATCAATATGGAGCTGCCGCTCGAGACCGAGAGTTACGTCCATCGCATCGGACGTACGGCGCGCGCGGGCGAGTCTGGCGCGGCGATAAGTTTTGTGACCTCTTCGGAGCGCAATCAGCTCAAGGCTGTCGAGCGCTTTATCAAAAAGACGATTCCCGTCGACCGAGACCATCCCTATCACAGTTCCGCCGCCGACAGGAAGAACGGCAAGGAAGGCGAGGGTCTGGCTCCGGCGCCGTGGGTCCATCCCGCAAACCGAAACCGTTCCAATAAGAAGCGCAACGGCCGGAAGTCTTTTCTCGGCCGCCGTCAGCCCGATTTCGGCCAGAAGCGCGATTGACCGCGCGGTAACCCTGGAATATCCCCCGTTTTGCACGATCTGCGGAATTTTTGGTATAATCTGTTTTTCTTATGCAGAAATTCCGCGAAAGTTATATTTCAATCAGGAAGGCGATCGAGTCGTCGTCGAGGATTCTCATATCCGGGCACTTAAGCCCCGACGGGGATTCTTTGGGTTCGATGATCGCACTTGCCCGTCTTCTTACGGCGGCGGGATATCCCGCGTTCGCCGCAGCCGATCTGAACGCTGTCGGCAAATTGAAGATTCTTGACGGAGTGGAAGATATAATTCCTTTGAGAAAGCTCAAGCGTCAGAAATTCGACCTGTTCATCGCCGTCGATTGCGGCGACATCGCGCGGCTTCCTCCGGAAATAAGACCCTTTGCCGAAAAGCTGCCGCGCGTATGTCTCGATCACCATGTGACCAACGACGGATCCTTCTCCGACGCGTGCCTTTTGGACGCCGACGCTTCGTCGGCCGGAGAGCTGGTATGGCGTTTTGCGAAATGGATGGAGTGGAAGCTCGATAAGATTTCCGCAGAGGCGCTTTGGGTCGCGATGATTACCGATACGGGGCGCTTCGCGTACGATTCGACGCGTCCGGCGACATTGCGCGCCGCGGGCGACCTGCTTAAGCACGGCGTCAGAACGGCGTACTTCAACGATCTCATCTACGGGACCTTTTCGCGCAAGTCGATTGAACTTAAACGCATCGCGTGGCGCTCGCTGCACGTATGGAAAAACCGCAAGGTCGCCGAAGTTACCCTTACGAGGGACGATTTCCGTTCGGTGCGCGGGACCAAGGCCGACGCCGAAGACATAATCGAGATTCCGAGATGCGTCGCCAGAAACGAGATCGCGCTGTTTTTCTATCAGATTCCCGACCGGACCAGGGAGGTCCGCTGTTCGATCCGCACGCGCGGCGATTGGGACGCTACGGAGCTGGCTAAGAAGTTCGGGGGCGGCGGTCACCGCAAGGCCGCGGGCTGCACGATCACCGGGACGATGAATGTCGCAAAGCGCAGGGTTCGCGCGGCGGTCAAGGAAATGCTCAAAGAAGCCTCCCGCAGGTAACGTTTTCAAGGAGTGAAGATGTCTAAAGCGCTGATTTTGACCGACGGCAAGGCGGGCCACGAAAACCAGTCGAAGGCGTTCGCGAGGGCGCTGGGCCTTGAGTTCGAGATCGCGCCGGTCCGTTTCAGGTCCGCCTTCCACAAGGCGCTTTCGTATCTTTTCGATAAAATCGGCGTCAACGCGCGGTGGCTCTGGGAATTTTCCTCCGGCGCCGGCGACGTTCCGGAATTGAAAAACGGCGGACCGAGGCCCGTCGCGGTAATAGGCACGGGGAGCGGAACGTTCTATCCCGCGAAGTCTCTCGCCCGCTCGCTCGGCGTCAGGTGCGCGGTCGTTCTCTATCCGCGAGGGTACGACCTCAAATCGTTCGACTGCATAATGGCGCCGTCGTTCGACAATCCCGAACGTCTTCCCAACGTCGTCGAGATTCCGGCAAATCTCGTTTCAAACGACGCGAAGTTCTACGAGGACGGGGTGGCTGCGTTCCGTTCGCGGTATGTTCCCGGCGAAAGACGCGCAGTCGCCGTCATCATCGGCGGTCCCAACAGGTGTTCGACCATGGCCGCAGGATGGATGAAGGAGCGGCTCGACGAGATCTTTTCCAAAGCGGGCGACTGCGAGAAGTGGGTTACGACCTCGCGCCGCACGCCGGCCGACGTCGAGGCGCTGGTCGAGTCGTATCCGTGGGACTACAAACTCATTTATTCCAAGGATCGTTTCAATCCGATCCCCGCTTTTGTCGCGCTCGCGAGCCGCCTTTACGTTACGGCGGAATCGACCGGAATGCTTTCGGAGGCGGCGACCTGCGGCGGCGCCGAGGTTTACGCGCTCGACAATCTGAAGCCGGGGAATCACAAGTTCCGCCGTTTCGTCGAGACGCTCCGCCGGAACGGGTACGTCGACGGAGGTCGTAAGGTCGATCTTTCGGGTGAGGTGGCGCGCGCCGGAAAACTTCTGGGGCTCTGATGAAAACCGGCCGTTCCAGTCTATGGCGTCCGGTGGCGTTCCTCTGGATTCCTACCGTCGTCGCTCTGGCGATGGGCGGATATTTTTTCGCGACCGATTTTCGGGAGATGAGGCGGGACGAGGAAATACGTTATCTCGAAGACCTCGAACGCTTCGCGGAAGGGATTGAGCCTTTCGGCGTGCAGGATTTCGTGTGGAAAAAGGGCGAGGGCGTCGTAAGCGGCGACAAGTCGTGGGAGAGCGTGTTTCCGCCGGACAGCACATGGAAGAGTCTCGAGCCGGTCGACGGGACCAAGCGTAAACTGATGTGGGGGCGGCGCGACACCCCCAAGGGGCTCCTGGTATGGAAGCGTTCCACGGGCGAAGACGATTCGCTGGTTTATGCCGCCGTCTCGCATATCGAGAAGAGCAACAGGACCGATATGATCCTTATCGTCGGTATAGTCGTCTTTTCCGGTCTGGTGTTCACGACCGTGGTGGGCGTGAAGTTCTTTATGGATTATGTTCAGACGCGTGATGATTTCATGGCCGCCGCGGCGCATGATCTGACGACTCCTCTCGCGGCCATGAGATTCATGATCGGCAGAAACGACGCGGAGGCTATGACTCTCTGCGAGAGAATGGTCCGGCTCGTGACGAACATCAGGGATTTCATGCGTCTCGGCGGAAGGCGTCCGAAGCCGGCTGTGGAGAAGTTTGATATTGTCAGGGCGTACGAAGAGGCGTATTCCGTTTTCAAGGAGGATTATCGCGATATGTTCAACGGCGACGATGTCGCGTTCGTGCGCGGAGACGGCGTTGCCGTGTCCGGTCCTATCGAGGTGACGGGCGACGAAACCCTGACGGTTCAGATTTTATGGAACATCCTCGGCAACGATCTTAAATACGCCGCCCCGTACGGGAAGGTCGAGGTTCGCGTAAGTCAAGCGGACGGTTTTGTCCGGATCGCGTTTCTGGACGAAGGGCAGGGGATGTCGCCGCGGGAGATGCGCAAAGCCTTCGACCGTTATTACAGGGCCAGGACCGTTCTTGTGTCGGGGAAGGGCGGTTTCGGAATCGGACTTCCGACGTCTTTGGAATTCGCGGAAGCGATGGGCGGCACTCTCACGGTCCGTCCGAACGAACCCGCGGGGTGCATATTCACGCTGTCGCTTCCGTGCGGCGCATAATGGGATTTTTGCAAAAAACACCGCATTATGCGGCGTGGTTATGGTATAATTATCCAATATGCAGAAATTTATATTCCTAACAAGTTGTCTTGTAACATTAACGGCGTTAACGGCTGAAGTCACATTGCCCGTACATGAAGTTGCCAACAGACCTCTCAAGGTCGAAACGCGATTGCCGGGGCGTGTCGTTTCAATTTCAAGAGTCGATGTCGTTCCTCAGGTTTCCGGCGAAATTCTCGAAGTCTGCTTCGAGAACGGCGCGCTCGTGAAAGAGGGCGACGTCCTTTATAAACTCGATCCCGTCAAGTACGCGGCGGCCGTTAAAAACGCCGAGGCCAAGGTTTCGGAGTGCAAGGCGAACGTAGCGTACGCGGAGCAGTCGTACAACCGCCACAAGCGCCTTCTCGAAACCCGCGCGGTCTCGCTCGACGCCGTGGATAATGCGCTCTCTCTGCGCGACTCGTCCCGCGCCGCGTACGCGGCGGCCCAGGCGGATCTCGTCTACGCCCGCGACAATCTTGATCACTGCGAGATAAAAGCTCCGATTTCCGGCAAGATCGGCTCGACCGCGATGACGCGCGGCAACTATGCGAAAGCCGCCGGCGATCCTCTCGTTTCGATCGTTCAGATTTCTCCGATACGCGTGCGGTTTTCCCTTTCCAACCGGCGCTTTTTGAGCCTTTTCGGCGGCTTGACGCGCCGGCTGCGCAATGAGGCTACGGCTCAGATATTTCTCGCCAACGGCGAGGAGCATTCGTGCGAGAGCGAGTTCGAATACGTCGAGAATACCGCGGATGAGCTGACGGATACGATTCAGGTGTTCTTCCAGTGCCAGAATCCGGAGGCGACGCTCCGTCCCGGCGGGACGGTCACGGTGGTGCTCGGCTCGAAGAAGGGCGAGATGATGCCCGCGGTCCCGCCGAGCGCGATCATGCAGGACGTCCAGGGTCCTTATGTATGGATTCTCGACGAGAGGAACACCGCTTCGCGCAGGTCTGTGGCGCGCGGCGATCTCGTCGGCGACTGGGTCTTTATCGAAAAGGGTCTTAAGGCGGGCGACAGAATCGTCGCCAACGGCGCTCATAAGGTCAAAAACGGCATGACGGTCAAGGCTGCAAAATGAATATCCGCGAAAAATTGGCGAGCCTTTATCCGAGTCTTTCGGTGTTTTTCATCACTCATCCGCGCATGGCGTGGGTGGTGGCTATCGTAATAACGCTTGTCGGCATAGTCAGCTTTTCCCGACTGGCCGTGGCCGAGTATCCCAACATCACGCCGGTCACGATCACGGTCTCCGCGTCATATACCGGAGCCAGCGAGAAGGTCCTGAACGATTCCGTCGGTCAGATTATAGAAGATCAGATCAACGGAGTCGAGGATATCTGGTATTACAAGTCGAACTGCAACGACCGGGGCTCGTACAACTGCTACTGCGTGTTCAGGCCGGGCGTTTCCTCGAACATCGCGCTTGTCAATGTCCAGAACGCCGTCCGCCGCGCCGAGTCGAAGCTCCCGGCGGAAGTCAAGCAAAGCGGCATCACGGTTAAAAAGCGTCCCGAGGACAGGATGGTCCTCTACATGTTCATGACCGACGGGCGCGAAGGCGGCATGGACATTATGGATCTGTCCAACTACGTCGAGAAGCAGGTCGCCGATTCGATCGCCCGAATGGACGGCGTCGGTCTCGTCGAGACGGGCGGTCGCGTATATTCGATGCGCATCTGGCTCGATCAGATCCGTCTGGCCGGACTTAACGTTTCGATTTCGGAGATTAAATCCGCGATAGAATCCCAGAATGTCCAGGCTGCGGCCGGTACCGTCGGCGGCGAATACGCCAGCCGTCACCTTACCTTCAAACTCAACGTGAAGGGGCGTCTGAAATCGAAGGAGGAGTTTGAGGACATCATTATCCGCAACAACCCCGAAACCGGCGGTCAGATACGCGTCAAGGACGTCGCCCGCGTGGAACTCGGCTGCAAGGGGTATACGCAACGCGGAAAATTCAATGAAAACACCGCCGTATCGCTTTCCGTCTACAAAACCCCCGAGGCCAACGCCGTTGAAACCGCCAAGCGCGTAAAGGTCGAAGTCGATAAATGGATCAAGCGTATGCCTCCCGGAGTCGTGGGCGTGCTCTGCGACGACTCGACCGCGTTCACCGAGGTGTTCCTCAATGAGACCTACATAACTCTTTTCATCGCGCTTCTGCTGGTCGTCGCGATCACATATCTCTTCCTTCAGGACTGGCGCGCGACGATCGTTCCCGCGATCGCGATTCCCATTTCCCTCGTGGGGTCGTTCACGTTCTTCTACGCTTTTGGCTTTACGCTCAACGTCCTTACGATGTTCGGCCTTATTCTGGTCATCGGCTCGCTCGTCGACGACGCGATCGTGGTCGTGGAGAACACCCAGGCTCTGATGCTTCGAGAGGGTCTCTCGGCCAAGGAAGCCGCGGCGAAGTCGATGACTCAGATCACAGGGGCGGTGATCGCGACGACACTGGTGACCCTTGCGTGCTATATGCCGCTCGCCTTCTACGGCGGTATGGTAGGTATGATGTATGTTCAGTTCGCCGTCACAATGTGCGTGGCGCTCTGCCTTTCCACGGTGGTCGCCCTGGTGCTCTCGCCCGTTCTGTGCGCATACCTGCTTAAGAAGCCCGATCCGAACAAACGCAGAATCCTTCTCGCGCCGTTCAACTGGACGTTGGATTTGAGCCGTCGTGGGTATTTGAGGTTTGTCGGGTTCTTTGTCCGCCGCGCGTTTTTCACGCTCCTGTTTTTCGTGGCGGCATGCGCGGGTACCTGGTATGTCTCGGGAAGGATAACTTCGGGCTTTCTGCCCAAGGAGGATCGCGGCTGGATCACGGCCAATCTCCGCCTTTCGGAAGGGCAGTCCATCGACAACACGATCAAGGTGGTCGACGAGATTCACGAGCGCACTCTGAAGGTGCCCGGAATATATGCCGTTTCGTCCAACTGCGGCAGCAGCGGAATGTGGGGTACGGGCGAGAACCTCGCGACGATCTGGTTCCGTCTCGATCACTGGAACGATCGTAAGGATCCCGAGCGGGCGATAGATAAAATCATGGACAATCTAAAGGCCGCGACCAAGGATCTCTATGCGGCCGAGATCGTGTTCTCCCAGCCCGCTCCGATTCGCGGCCTGGGCGGTTCCAGCGGCGTCGGGTTCAACTTCTGCACGATGGAAGGCGCAACGCCGTTCGAGATTCTCAACGCCGTCGATGGCCTTATGGATAAACTGCGGGCCCATCCTTACGTAAAGAGCGCGGTTCACGGTCTTACGGCGTCGACTCCCCAGATGGAGCTTAAACTCGACCGTCAGAAGGCGGAACTTCTCGGCATCACGCCGAAGGTCGTCTTCCAGACGCTTCAAAACCAGCTGGCCTCGTTCTATGTCAACGACTTCAACATAAAAGGCGGCGTCTACGAAGTAAAACTTCAGAACGATCCCGATTACCGTATGTCGATCGCCGATATTCTCGCCGTGCGCATTTCGACCGCGTCTGGCGAATCGGTGCCGATATCATCAATCGGATCGGTCGAATACGTCGGCGGAACGCGCGAGACCATGAGTTACAATAAGATGAGGGCGGCATGGTGCGACGTTACGCCGAAGGAGGGCATCTCGACTTCGCAGCTGATGGAACTTATCGAGTCGATCGAGCTGCCTAAAGGGTATATCATCGAATGGGGTCCTGTGCAACTCCAGGAAAAAGAGAACGAAGGCCGTCTTCTCTGGCTTCTTGCGGCCGCGTTCGTCTTCGCGTATCTGTTTCTGGTCGCGCAGTACGAAAGCTGGACGATACCGGTACCAGTAATGCTTTCAGTTCTTTTCGCGCTTCTCGGCGCGCTTCTCGGATTGTGGGTCACTAATACTCCTCTTACGATCTACGCTCAGCTGGGTTGCGTCATGCTTATCGGACTTGCGGCCAAGAACGCGATTTTGATGGTCGAGTTCTCGAAGCAGGAGCGCGAAAGCGGGAAGAACGTTTTCGATGCGGCGATATCGGGGGCCGATCTGCGTTATCGCGCCGTTATGATGACGGCATGGAGTTTTGTTATCGGTGTTCTGCCGCTCGTTTTCGCATCCGGAGCGGGATCCGGGGCCATGAGGGCTATCGGCATCTGCACTTTCAGCGGGATGCTCTTTGCGAGCGTCGTGGGCATAATTTTCGTCCCTGCGCTGTATTCGCTCTTCCAGCGCTTGCGTGAGCTGATAGGCGGATCCGGGAAAGGAGCTTGAGTTCAGTAATGGCCGATTCAGACAAGGAATGGTTTGTACGCAGCGGCGAAGGTAAGGTTTACGGACCTGCCGACCTTGCGACGCTCATAGAGTGGGCGAGCGAAGGGCGGATCGAGCCGACAGGGTTCGTTTCGTCCGACCGCAAAACGTGGATTCCCGCCCAACTGATGAGCGAACTTGAGATGAAATGGGTCGTCGAGGCGGAGCCAGGGCGATTCTACGGTCCGTTCAACCGCAATATGGTGAGCCGTCTCGTTTCGCGCAATGAGATTCCCGCCGGGGCCGTTTTTTACCGCAAACACGAGTTCGCCATCGACAAGGATCCTCCGCCCGTCGAAGTCGAGAAGATCGTCGAAAAGGAAGTCCGCGTCGAAGTTCCCGTCGAAAAGATCGTTGAAGTCGAAAAGATCGTCGAGGTCGAGAAGATCGTCGAAGTCGAGAAGATCGTCGAAAGGGAAGTTCGCGTCGAGGTACCCGTCGAAAAGATCGTTGAAGTCGAGAAGATCGTCGAGGTCGAGCCGCCGGCCCGCAAGGCCATAACCGCAGGAGAGATGCTGCCCGCCGTATCCGCGCGACCGCCGGCCCCGGCTTTTGGAGGAATGTTCAAGAATGTCGATCCAGCGCAGCTCGCGGCTCTTGAAGTAGCGGCGCGGCGAGAACTCGCCGCCGCGAAGGTGGCGAAAGGCGGGGGATTGTCGGGATTGTTTTTAAGGAGGAAGTCATGAGCGGCAAAAAGTGGTACTTGAGAACCCAGGACGAAACTTTCGGGCCGGAGAGCGAGGAACGACTCGTTGAATGGGCGAGAATGGGGCGGATCCAGCCGGGCCAGGAAATTTCCGACGATAACGAAATATGGAGGCGTGTCGAGGATGTGCCGTTTTTGGATATGCGCTTTTCGATCGATCTTGGCGACGGCAATCCGCGCGGTCCTTTCAACAAGGCGGCGGCCGAGGCGCTGCTTTCGTCAGGGCGGCTGCCTCCGACGGCGAGCATGGTCGAAACGCGCGCTCCGTTCGATGCGGAGGATGCCGGCGTTTCCGACGATGATATCAGACGCGAGACCGTTTTAGACGCCCCGCCGCAGAGCTGCGAAGTGAAGATCGTCGAAAAGATCGTCGAAGTGGAAAAGGTCGTGGAGGTTCCCGTCGAGAAGATCGTTCTTAAAGAGGTCCCCGTCGAGAAGATCGTGGAGAAGATTGTCGAGAAGGAAATCCCCGTCGAAGTCGAGAAAATCATAGAAAAACGCATCGAAGTGCCCGTCGAGGTCGAGAAGATCGTCGAAAAGATCGTCGAGAAGGTTGTTGTCGACGATACCAGAATAAAGGAACTCGAGTCGATCATCGAAGAGGAGCGCCGCCACACCGCGAGCCTTCAGGCCAGGATGGATGAAGCGGCCAGGAGCAACGCCGAGCGCGAGGCCGCGATGCAGGAAAAGCTTATGCTGGCCGCGAAGGAGTCGTCGGCCCGCGAGGCGAAACTGCGCGGGCAGGTTCTCGCTCTTGAAGCCGAACTTCGCCGTCTGCCCGAATCGGCCGGCGAAATAGCCAACATCCAGGCTGCGGTCTATTCGCTTATGACGGGAGAGGTCGAAGAGATCGGAAAACTCATCGAACGCGAGAAGGCGGAGGCCGAAGAGTTCCGCCGCCGCCACGAGGAGCGTACCGACAATCTGCTCCAGCGCCGCCGCGAACTTCTGAAGCGGGCCGGAGTGAACATCCAGGAGATGACGCGCAAGGCGCTCGTCAACAGGCCTGAGGATCCCCGCACCGCCCAGCTGCGAAAGGAAGTCGACGAACTGCGCCGACTCGACGCGAAAAAGAGCTTCGAGGCCGAGTCGAGAATTACCGAGCTGACCGAAAAGCTGCGCCTGAAGGAGGCGGAGTTGGCCCGTAAAACCGAAAGTCAGAAGGATGTCGCCCAGCTTCAGAGCCAGCTTCAGGAGTTTCGCGAGAAACTTAAGATCCGGGAGAATGAGCTTCTGGTCGAGCGTCAGCGTACCGATACTCTCCGTCAGCAGCAGGCCGTGTATCAGCAGACGCTCTCTTCGCGCGTAAGGGAACTTGAGTCGCCTTCGATCGGAACGAGCCAGTCGATGTCGACAAACCAGAGCCGCGAGGCAAAACTCGTTAAACTTCCGAAATGGATGAGGTTCGGCCAATGACTTCCTTGTGCTGCGCCGTTCTCGCCGCCGTTTCAGTTTTCGATTATCCCGCTCTTCAGCCCCGTCATGAGGCGCTGAAAGCCCAGATGATGACGGCGATACGCGAGGCCGACAATTTCGGCATGAGGACGGCATGTCTTAAGGCGGTGGAACTTTTTCCGGAGGATCCCGTCTGGAACTACAATCTCGCCTGCGCGTACTCCAAGGCGGGTAAAGTCGAGAACGCGCTTAATTCCTTGGAAAGGGCGATACGTTTCGGATATCGCGATTCCAGGGCGATCGCGAACGATTCCGACTTCAGGCCGATCTCCGACATGGAGGAGTTTCACAGGCTTCTCGACAGGGCGGACGCTCTCCGCGACGTTCCTGTCGCGTTCGGTCCGCTGGCGGCGATGCCGGCGAAGGTTAAAACAGGCGGGATCGTCATTCTTGACGAGCATAATCTTGTATGGGATTTCGACAAAGGCTGTTTCGCGGCCAAGGTCGAACTGGAAGGGGGCGGATTAAACGGCAACGACGGCGATTTGTATTTCAACCGGGACCGGGGTCACTCGGTGCTTGCGGTCAAGGATTTTCCGGGCGTCACGTCCGTTCAGATGAGTGCCGCCGCTAAAGAGAAAGGCGTGGATGTAGACTTTCCCAATACGGCCTTCCGGTATCCCGTTTTCGGGAACTGCAGCCGCGCTTTAGTTTCCGGACCAATGTGGAGAAGTCTGCCGCGGGCGTTGGTGACGAGCCAGGCTTTTCGTCTTAAGGCGATCAGCGGATTTTATCTGTCGAATCAGATATGGGTTTTCCCCGTAGTGAACGATTGCCCCCCGTTGGGCAGATACGGCGATGTATTCGCGTCCCAGACTCCGTATTGGATTGCGACCCAAGGCCGCAGCTGGTCGGATCAGTATTATCTGAAGGCGGCGCTCGAGGTTAGCCGCTCTCTCGATCCGGTCGTTAAAAAGGAGATCGTCGAGCGCGGACACCTCGCGCCTACGATTCAGGCCATAATCCGAAAATCGCTTAAATCGGTGACGGACGAAACGGAATATCTGACGGAGAAGGCCCATCCGACCGCGTTTCCCGCCAATGGGCTCGATATGGAAAAACTGAAGACGCTCTCCTCTTCGCTTTCGAAGGATTCGATACCGCCGGTGGCCGTGATAAAAGGTGTTGCCGTCGGTCAGACGAAGAACGACGGGAATGCCGCCCGGATGCCTGAACTTACTTATGTAAGCGCGTGCGCGTGGGCGTTCGTGCTGCGCAACGGCGACATCAGCCGGACTTTCGTGATCGCCGCGGACGGAGCGGGCGAATATGAGTTTTCCGTCGTCCACGGAGCTCCCGGAGCGGCGAAAATCGAGAAATTGAGACCGGATGTCGCGAGAGTGACGCTCGATAAAAGTCTGATCACCCAGTCCAACCGCGTCGACATCGCCATATTCGGAAAAACGCCGTCTTCGAACTGGGGCGCTCCCGCATTCGTTTCTTTCGCGGTTCTCGACCCCGAGGCGGAATATTGCGATCCCGTTCTTCTCGGAGACGGGAAATCCCGTCCAGAAAAGAAATGAAATTCTTTCTCGCACCTCTCGCCGATTTTACGGACGCGCCTTTCAGAAGAATGTGTTTTGAGGGCGGAGCCGATCTCGTTTATACCGAAATGGTTTCGGCCGCAGCTCTCGCCCACGGCAATTCGCCGACGCGCCATCTGATGGAGACGATGGACGGCGAGGGCCCCGTCGCCTGTCAGATATTCGGAGCGACGGAAAGCGACGTTGCCGCGGCCGCGCGCGAGGTTGAAAAGGTAAAGAAGCGTTTTACCGAACTGAATCTAAATGCAGGCTGCCCGATGACTCGCATCATCCGCTCCGGAGCCGGAGCGAAGCTGATTGAAGATCCTGAAAAGGTGTTCAGGCTTTTGAAGGCGATGTGCGAGAACTCTTCGCTTCCCGTTACGCTTAAAACGCGCTTGGGCCCGCATCCGAAGGACAGGAGAATTTTCGAGCTCGTCGACGCGGCCGAAAAGGCGGGCGCGAAAGGTGTTGCCGTCCATGCGCGTTTTACGAGCCAGATGCACGGTGGGCCGCTTGACCTCGAGCTTCTTTCGGAGGTTGTCGCCCGCTCCTCTCTGCCTGTAACCGGCAACGGGAGCGTCAGAACGCCGAGTGACGTCGAGGCGATGGCCGCTGCCGGCGTCGAATCCGTCATGATAGGGCGCGCCGCGCTTTCGGATCCCGGCATTTTCGCGGTATTGAAGGGCCGCGAAAATCCCTGGTCGCGCTTCGAGGCGGTGCGTTGCCACCTGAAATACATTCTTGAGTTCCGCGAGCGGCTGCTCGAGAAGTTTCCGGACGATCATATCCGCGGCGCCGACGCCTTCGCGTCGGTCAAAACGCATACGCATCTGTTCAGGTATTTCAACGGACTGCCGGGCGCGGCGAAACTCCGCGCGGAACTCAACTCAATCCGCACCTTGGCCGAGATCGAGTCCGCGATAAAATCCTTCAGTGATCGTTCAGATGGATTTTCAGCGCCTTGAACGCGTCGAAGAATCCGACCGGCCACAGCCTCGTCGGAGTCGCCGATTCCAGTTCGCTTTCCGCCTTGTCTTCGAGATCGCGGAAGAAGTCGAATCCCGTCGCTTCCTCAAGACTGTCGATGCTCGTTATGTAATGTCTCGGCCAGGCTTTCCACGGAACATCCTGTTCGAAGACGAGCGCGAGGGCTCGGATTTTCCCTTCCGACTGAGCGGCGATCACCTGATAGAATCCCGTCGGCACGTCGATGTCGGTTCCGCTCAGAGTTTCGCTGCCGTCTGAAATCGACCCTACTATGACCCAGACGTCCCCCCATCTGGCCGTGAACAGATCGGCGATGCGGTGCTCCAGTTCGCGCCAGACGCCGCGGTTCAGTTCGGGGGTCTGAGGCGCGATGTTGGTCATAAGGAACGTTTTTTTCTGCGCCTCGGAACCGAAGCGCGTCGCGATCGCGTGGTTCGGGACCATGTGGCCTCTGTCGTATCCGGTCCGCGCGTAGGAGGATGCCGCGGGGCAGGAACTGAAGGTTCTGTCTTTTTTGAAATTCGGACGGGCGGTCGCCTCGAAGAGCGCTTTCGCAGGTATTCTGTACGCGCACCATACCGGGTGTCTCAATCTGTCGGAATAGGCTATCGTGAATTCGCCCTTGTCGACGACGGAAATGTCGCGCGGCGCTTTAGCGCTGTTCGCTTTGGGAAGTCCGGCGAAGAACGTTTTCCCGGCTTTATGTCCTTCGGGGATTTCGCACGTCGCGTCGCTTCCCGTCAGACCGAAGGAGTCCGTAAGATCTGCGCAGACCTCGCCCGTGGAGAAAATCATCGCCGATATTAGGGGCGGGAGCCTTTCGCGCTTTTCGCGGAGATATTCTTCCGACTGTCTGACGAACCAGTTCGCGTATCCGGCAAACAGGATGAAAGCCAATGCGGCGAATAAAGCCGATCTTCGCGCAAACCGTCTCAAGGAGGAAAGCGATGAACGTTCGCGGCGAGGCTGAGACATGAAAATCTCCCGGTCAGAGATCGGAAAGTTCGATGCGGATCGTCTTGCTCTTCATCGCGTTTTCGTTGGCGAGAGAATTGTCGTCGGGTCCGAATCTGACCACGTCGTCGCGCTGGTTGTCGGGAATTATTATTTTCGCTCCGCACGCGGGGCATTCCGTTTCCTCGCCGATCATATCCACAGACGCCTCGATTTCGGTCGAGCATGCCCTGCACGCGAAACTTGTGAATCCGTCTTCGTTTTTCATTTTACACCTCTCGTATCTGTGCGTTGGTTCGATTTCAGTCGATATACAGTTCAGGCAGTTTCATCGGGACGCGCTTGCGCGGCTCTTTCGCGGCCGGCGCCGCGCCCGACGCTTTATCGTCGCCTGAGCCCGCGCCTTCGGCCGCCGTCGCGCCTTCGTCCGCCGGCGCCGGAGACATGGTCGCATTGTAGACGCAGCTGATGCCGGAGAAGATCAGCCATATCAGCAGAGCCGCTCCGAGCGCGAGCACGCCTACCCGCAGATAGACCGGAGGTATGGAGAAGCTTCTTTCGTCTTCGTATTCCAAAGGCTGCGGCGCGGCATATCTGGACGGGCCTCTTGTCTTAAAGGCGGTGGGGCGGGCGGAATTTTCGGCCGCATCCGCGGCGGCGCCGCCGTTTCCGTCCGAAGGGGCCGCGGGCGGTTCGGCTTTCTTCTCTCTGGGTTTTATGATTTCGGATTCGAGCGCGAAATTGAAGAGGTCGCCCGTTATCGCGGGAGGGCCGTCGGATTCCGACGGAGCGGGGCCTGCGTCCTGCCGGGCGGAACCGGTTTCAGGAACGGACTGCGCCTGCGAGGGTTCCCAGGCGGGCTCGGCGGACGGTTCTTCCGGCGGTACGCCCGCTGCGGACGGCTCGTCGTCCTTTGCGGGATTCCAGGCTTCATCTCCGGAGCTCGCGGCGACCTCGGGAGGTTCCCGGAGAACTTCCGCCGGGGCTGCCGGCGCGCTCTGGCGCATCCGTATGGTCGGAGGTCTGTTGCCGGTGAAAATGTCCATGAACTCGTTGACGAATGGTTTCGGATCCTCGATCCCGACGGCTTCGCAGTAGAGCTTTACAAAACCTCTGCCGTATATGGGAGCGGCAATCTTCGAGAAGTCTTCTCGTTCAAGGGCTTCGACCTGTTGTACGAGCATGTGGGTCTTTTCGGCGACTTCGCTCACGCTCAGACCTTTTTCTTCGCGCATTCTGCGCAGCGTCACTCCGAATTCTATCATGATTGTTCCTCCGTAAAATCGTCCTCGAGCGGTGCTTCGGCGTCGTTGGCGTTCTCTTCGCCCGCGCCGTTCCCGGCTATATCTTCGCCGTTGAGTATTTTAATCAGCTGGTCTTCGTCCATCGTGATCTGTCTGGCGCCCATCCCCTGCGGCTGGCTTACGATGCCGCGTTCGGCGAGCATGTCGAGTATTTTGGCCGCGTGGTTGTAACCCCATCCCATCTGACGCTGGAAGTGCGAAACCGACGCGCGCTTCGTGTTGATTACGCATTCGACGGCCTTTTTGAAATCGTCCGCGTTGGCTGCGGCCTTGATGAGCTCGCGTTTCGCCGCCCTGTCTTCGGCGGGGGCGGGCCTGTTGTCGGGGTCGTCCTCGTTCGCGGCGAAGGGGTCTTCGACCGGCGCCTCCTTCACGCGGCTCAATTTGCTGGCGAACTGTTCGTCGAACTGGGTGGAGGAGTGCTCCTCGATGAAGCGCGTTATGTTCATTATCTCGCCGTCGGATATCCACGCTCCCTGGGCGCGGATGAGAAGATTGTCTTTCCCTCTGAAGAGCATGTCTCCGCGCCCGATCAGGTTCTCGGCTCCGGATTCGTCGAGAATCGTACGCGAGTCGATCGCCTGGGACGTCTTGAACGCGACGCGTCCGGGAATGTTGGCCTTGATGGTTCCCGTGATGATCTTCGCGTCCGGACGCTGCGTCGCGAGAATGAGGTGGATTCCCGCGGCGCGGGCTTTCTGGGTGATGCGCTGGATGTTGGGGTTGACTTCCTTGCCGCACTGCCCGATCAGGTCGGCGGCCTCGTCGATGATGATGACGATGTACGGAAGCGTTTTCGGCATGTCGGAATTGAGTTCGGAGTCGTTCCCGAACATGTCCGTCTGGGTTACGGTTTTGCGGTGGTTGAAGTCGTAGATGTTTCTGACGCGCGCGCGCGCGAACATCTTGAGTCGTTTTTCCATTTCGGCGACGGCCCAGCTGAGGGAGAATACGACCTTTTTGTTGTCTGTGATTACGGGGACGAGAAGGTGGGGTATGGCCGAATACGGCGTGAATTCGACGAGTTTAGGATCGACCATGATGAGCTTGAGCTGGTCGGGAGTTCTCGTCATGAGAAGTCCGCAGATAAGCGAGTTGAGACATACGGATTTGCCCATGCCCGTAGCGCCCGCGACAAGCATGTGGGGCATTGTGGCGAGGTCGGCGATAAGTTCCTTGCCGTCGGCCCTTTTTCCGAAGAGAAGGGGAAGCTCGGCTTTGGAATTCCTCCATTCGTCCGATTCGAAAATTTCGCGGAACGAAATCGACGCCGGTTTTAAATTGGGCACTTCGATGCCGATTTTGTCTTCGCCGGGGATCGGAGCTTCTATTCGGAGGGATTTCGCCTTCAGCGCCATTTTCAAGGTCGCGTGAAGAGCCGTGAACTTCTCGGGCCTCGTTCCGGGTTCGGGAAGGATCGCGTATTTCGTGACGACCGGCCCCTGGACGGTGTATTCGAGGGAAGTGTTGAGCCCGAAGAGTTTCAATGTGTCGATTAGCTTTTGGCTCGTGCCTTCGATGTCGCTGTGGTCGGCTTCCGATTTTCTGAGCGGGTCAAGAAGATCGACCATCGGCAGTCTGTAGGGACCCTTGTCGTCGGCGGGGCCGTCAGGCTGCCGTACGGACGCGGCGGCGGGTTTAAGGGGCTGTTTTGCGGACGGCGGCTGTTTCGGGGCTGGCGGAGAAAACGGCGGCTGTACGGGCGCCTCGGTTTCAAACTCCTTCGCGGCGGCGCGTTCCTCTTCGATTCTGCGCTTTTCGTCTTCTCTGCGTTTCTTTTCGGCTTCCTTCCTTTCGCGGATTCTGCGTTTTTCTTCCTCTTTCTGGACTCGCGCGGCCTCCTTGACCTGCCTGGCCTTTTCGTAAAGGGCCTGTCTCTGTTCGTATTCAGGAGTTCCGGGTTCGGCGTCGCCGGGATCGAATTCGTCCTGTTTTCCGAGCGCCCAGCGGCCCAGGAAGCGCAGGGTGGACAATATGGTCCCTATCCCTATCGCGCCGAAAAGCGATACGACGAGAAGCATTTCTATGAGAACGCTGGACCCGACGCTTCCGAAAAGCGGAATGAGGAATCTGGCCGTTACGAGAAACCCTATTCTGCCGCCGGCGTTTTCGATGTTGACGATCTCCTGGAGGTGCTGTATTTTTGGCGCGTTCTGGGCCATCAGCTCAATGAGACACGCGACCGACAGCAGGAGACCCGTTCTCCACAACGCCCGCATCCCGGGGCGCAGCGACGCGCCCGAAACGGACCTGCAGCCGATTATGACGCAGTAGACGGGGATTATCCAGATTGCCAATCCCAGCAGGCTGTAGCCGTAATAGGAAAAATGGTCGCCGATAGGTCCGATCCAGTTGGTCGAAGCGATCGCGGGAGTCTGGACCTGCTGCATCGACGCCGAGTCGTACGTAAGAAGCGCGGCAAGGGGAAAAAGCGAAATCGGGAAAAACAACCACCCGATGAAGTTTTTCTTTCCGCGCATGAATGCTCTGTTCTGTTCCTGAAGGTCTTTCATTGATTCCTGGCGGGCACAGCCGCCTGTTTCTCTGTTTTTTCTGTGGTTTTTCCGTTCTCCTTCGGCCTGTCGGACGCCTTGGCGGCGGGCTTGGGCTGAGGAGGAGGCGTTTTTACGGCTTCTTTGGGTTTTTCCGTCTGCGCGTCAGGGCTGGTCATGAGTTTTCTGACGGTATCGTATATAACGGATTCGTCGGTGCTTTCGCCGGTATCTCTGGAGTCGGTCTTGTCTTTCAGCGCGCAGTAGGTGACGATCGCCAGCGACAGCGATATCACCTTCAGTCCGAAATTCTTGGTTATCAGGCGCTTTATGTATTCCCAGATGCCGCGGGGATTCCTTAAAATCCTTTTCACAGTCCGAATCCTTTCATTTTGCCCAGCAGGAATTTCTGGACGGACTTTATCCGTTTCGGCAGGAAGCCGCGCTCGGACACGTCGGCCGGAAGCGCCTTCGATATCCAGCGCATTATGGCGGCGTTGCTGGAGCCGCCGGGGTAGGTTATCATTTTCCCGTTGTGGGCCACGGAGATCCTGCCGGTCTCTTCGGACACGATGACGACGATCGCGTCAGTTTCTTCGGATATGCCCACGGCAGCGCGGTGGCGCATTCCGTTGTGGGCGAGGGCGGGATTGTGGGAGACGGGGAAAAGGCAGTGGGCGCTGGCGAGCCTGCCGTTGCGGATTATCGCGCCGCCGTCGTGGAGAGGCAGCGGCGGCGTGAAGAGCGTGATGATAAGTTCGGGGGATATCACCGCGTCGAGCGGCGTTCCCGACTCTTCATAGCCTCTCAGGGAGATGCCGCGTTCGAACGCGAACAGCGCGCCCATCTTCCGGGATGAGAGATCCTGGATGATTTCGACGAAGAGTTCCGCGGTCAGAACGCCGTTGCCGTCCTTGCGGTTTTCGATGCTGCCGAGAGCGCCTATCGTCGCCAAAAACCTGCGTATTTCGGGCTGGAATATCACGACGGACGATATCGCGAAATAGATGAGCAGATATTTTATCAGCAGCGTCAGAACATGGAAGTGCAGAAGGTGGGTTATAAGAGCGAGAAAAATGAACACGCCCACGCCGAACAGCGCCTGATAGAAGCGCGAACCTTTCGCGCCCTTCAGTATGGCGTAGATTACGAAAAAGAGAATTCCTACTTCTATTATCGGCGAGATTGTTTCCATTTACGGATTTTCCGTTTTGTCTGATTCTTCGGGTTCGTCGCGGCCGTCCGCGCTTTCTCCGGCGTCTGGAACGCAGTCGTCGTCTACGGAGGTTTTCCTGATCCCGAGAAGCGTCTCAACATCGCGGCCGTCAAGGGTTTCGGTTTCGAGAAGCGCTTTCGCGAGAGTTTCGACCCTGTCGCGGTTTTCGGCGAGAATCTTCTCGGCTCTCGCGTAGGCGCCGTCGATGAGCTTCGCGACCTCGGCGTCGATTTCGCGCGACGTCTCCTCGCTGAACGCGGGCGGAAGTTCCGAGGCGGAGAACGCGTTCTGTTCGCGGAAAGACTGGAAGCCGAATCTGTCGCTCATGCCGTAGCTGCAGACCATCCTTCTGGCCGTGTCGGTCGCCGTCGCGATGTCCTGCGCCGCGCCGGTGGAGATTTCGCCGGTCAGCATCTTTTCGGCGATGCGTCCGCCGCACATGACGGAGAGCTCGTCGATGAAATGTGATTTGGTTCTGTTCAGGATGTCCTTTTCGGGCAGCGACATCGTCGCGCCGAGCGCCCGGCCGCGCGGAATGATCGTAACCTTGTGAAGCGGATCGGTGTGTTCGAGGATGAGCTGCAGCACGGCGTGGCCGGATTCGTGCCATGCGGTGATTTCGCGGTCCTTCTTCGAGTATCCGGCGGACTTCCGTTCGCGCCCCCAGAGTATTTTGTCGCGGGCTTCGTCGAGGGTCTTCATATCGACGCCTTTGAGCTTCTTTCGCACGGCGAGAAGGGCCGCTTCGTTCAGAAGGTTCGCCAGATCGGCCCCGGAGAAGCCCGGCGTGCCGCGCGCGACGCGCTTCAGGTCGGCGTCGGGAGCGAATTTTATCCTTTCGCCGTGAAGGGCGAGAATCTCTTCGCGGCCCTTGAGCGTCGGCAGGTCGATCAGAACCTGACGGTCGAACCGGCCGGGGCGCAGAAGGGCTGAGTCGAGCGTGTCGGGGCGGTTGGTCGCGGCAATGACGATCACGCCTTCGTTGGGATCGAACCCGTCCATCTCGACGAGCATCGTGTTGAGGGTCTGCTCGTAGGAGTGGCTCCCCGTGAGCGCGCCCGCGCCGCTGCGTTTCATCCCTATGGAGTCGATCTCGTCGATGAAGACGATGCAGGGCGAACGCTTTTTAGCCTCGGCGAACATATCGCGCATGCGCGAGGCCCCGACACCGACGAACATTTCCTCGAAGTCGCTGCCGGAGATCGCGAAGAAGGGAACCTCGGCCTCGCCCGCGATCGCGCGAGCGAGAAGGGTTTTGCCTGTGCCGGGGGGACCTACGAGAAGTACGCCCTTGGGGATGCGCCCGCCGAGCTTCTTGAAGGCCGCCGGCTTTTTGAGAAATTCCACGATCTCCTGAACCTCCTCCTTGGCTTCGTCGATCCCGGCGACGTTGCTGAAAGTCACTTTCCGCGTGTCTTCCTTGCCGTTGAGCATTTTAGCGCGGGATTTGCCCATTCCGAACGGGCCGCCCGAACCGCCCATCTTCCGGCCCATGAACCAGTAGAACAGGAAGAGCATTCCGATGAAGAAAAGCACGTTCATAAGGAAAGGCGAAAACGCGCTCATCTCGTTTTTGACGCTCACCTTGATGCGCTGTGCGGCAAGCGCGTTCATAAGATCTTCGCTTTCGCCGAGAACGAGGTTCACGCGGAATTCCCGTTTTGCGAACCGGGGCTTCCCGTCGGCGCCGGTCGGCCCGGTGCCCGACTCGGGAGATACGGACGCGTTTTCCGCGCCTTGGGGAAGGGCGATTTCGCCTTTAAGATACGTGACGCCCTCGTCGCGGTTCACGATTCGCGTTATAGGCTCTTTTATGCGGCGTTCCTTAACGGCGTCGAGGAACTCTGCCTGCGTAAGCTCGAGCGCGGTTTCGCCCTTGTTGCCCATACGGTAGAACGAAAATATCACTATGCCTGCGAGAACGATCAAAAGCCAATGGCGCGCCGGACTTCCCGAAGTCTGTTTAGATGATTTTTTTGAGTCTTTTTGCATATATGTAAATTATACCAAAAAGCCGCTCTCGGGTGTTGTTTTTTTCAGCGGAACCATCCCCCGTGTCGAAATGACGGATTTTATGGTATAATTGGCATATGAAGAAACATTTTTACAGAAACAATTTCCTTCAGACGCATGACCGGAGGCCTGAGCTATGACTAATGTCGACGTAGTGATAGCCGGCGCGGGTATATGGGGTTCGACGCTCGCGCGCAGATTCGCCGAGGCGGGACGCAGGGTTCTCGTTCTGGAGAAACGCGCGAACGTCGGCGGTAACGTGCGCTGCGAGATCGACTCCGAAACCGGAATCGAAATCCATTCCTACGGCTCCCACATCTTCCATACCTCGCTGCCGGAAGTCTGGCGGTTCGTGAACCGCTTCGCGACCTTCAACGGCTATCAGCATAAGGTTCTCGCACGCTACAAGGGCAAAACCTACTTTCTGCCGCTCGGCCTTGCGCTCGTCAATTCGTTTTTCGGCGTGGAGCTTACGCCCTCGCAGCTGCCCGCGTTCATGGCGGACGAATCCCGTTCGTCGGCGCTTTTCGACGCCTTCTTCAGAGGCTATACCTCGAAGCAGTGGGGACGTCCGCCGGAGGAGGTCGATCCGTCGATCATAAAGCGCGTTCCCGTAAGATCCACTTACGACGTAAACTACTTCAACGATTATTGCCAGGGCATTCCGCTTGACGGATACAATTCCATATTCGACAATCTTCTCGATCATCCGGGCATCACCGTCAGGTGCGGTTCCGGCGTGAGACTCAAGAACGGCAGACTCAAAGCCGGAGGGGATGAGCTTCCTCGGGTTCCCGTTTATTATTCAGGTCCCGTCGACGCGCTTTTCGACTACAGGCTCGGCGTGCTTCCGTGGCGCACGCTGAAGTTCGAGACCGAGAAGCTCGACATCGCCGACTATCAGGGAACGAGCGTCGTGAACTACACCGAGGCCGAAGTTCCGTATACGAGGATCCATGAGTTCAAGCATTACCATCCCGAGTCGAAGGAGATAATGTCAAGGCCGAAGACGATAGTCATGCGCGAGTATTCCGCCGAATGGAAACCCGGCGATGAGCCGTACTACCCCGTCGATACGGCCCGGTCGCGCGAACTTCTCGCCGCGTACAGATCGGAGGCGGCCAGGATTCCGAATCTCGTTCTCGGCGGGCGGCTCGGAGCCTACAGATATTTCGATATGGATAAATCCGTCGAGAGCGCACTCAAGGTTGAAATCTAAAGCAGAAGAAAGGGAACTTTTATGATCAGGAAAGCGGCATTTTTCGGATTGTCTCTCGTGACGCTGGCCGTTCTGGGCGACGAAACCGAATTCAGACTTTTGGAAAACGAATATTGGTGGGGAGGCCATTCCTTCAAAGGGCGGTCCATGCCGTATTCGGCGGAAAAATCGTTCAGCGACACCCTGATAGACAACAACCAGTGCAATCAGACGTCCGGAATGCTGATTTCCTCAAAAGGGCGCTGGCTGTGGAACGACGAACCGTTTTCGTTCGAGTTTAAGGACGGTTTGTTCCGGGCGAAGGATAACGGAAAGGGCAGGTTCCTCGCCGGAACTGCGGCCGACGCCACTTTGCGCGGCGCTTTCCGCGAGGTTTCCAAACGCTTCTTCCCCGCCGACGGCAAGATTCCGGACGAGCTTCTTTTCACGGCCCCGCAATGGAATACCTGGGTGGAACTTACGTACAACCAGAACCAGCGTGATGTTTTGGCATACGCCGAGTCGATCGTCAAAAACGGTTTTAAGCCCGGAGTCCTTATGATCGACGATACGTGGCAGCACGCCTACGGCGTCTGGGATTTTAATTTCAAGCGTTTCCCCGATCCGAAAGCCATGTGCGACAGGCTTCACGCCATGGGATTCAAGATTATGCTCTGGGTGTGCCCGTACGTCGGATTGGACACGTGGGAGGTCCGGCAGGAGCTGTGCACCGAGGACGGATGCGGATGCATTCGCGACGACAGCGGCAATCCGGCCGTTTTCCACTGGTGGAACGGGCGGTCCGCATGCGTGGATTTTTCAAACCCCGCGGGGCGGAAGTGGTTCGCGGAAAAGCTGGATTTCCTCCAGAAGGAATACGGCGTCGACGGCTTTAAGTTCGATGCGGGCGACATGACGTCCTACGCGTTCAGGTTCAAGGCTCACACTCCGGAGGGCTCGACCGCCCACGGCCAATCGAAGGCGTACGGAGAGTTCGGCCTTCGTTATTCGCTGAATGAATACCGCACCGTATGGCAGCTTGCGGGCCGTTCTCTCGCCCAGCGCCTGCAGGACAAGGGCAACGGCTGGGAGGATATTAGGCAGTGCGTCAGCGATATTCTCGCATGCGGCGTCATGGGATATTCGTTTTGCTGCCCGGATATGATCGGCGGAGGCCAGTGGACGGTTTTCCACGGCGATGCGATCAAGAACGTCGATTTCAAGGTGATCGCGCGCTCCGCGCAAATGCAGGCTCTTATGCCGATGATGCAGTTTTCTCTCAATCCGTGGCGCGTAATGACAAAGCCGGAAGACAAGAAGTATCTCGACGCGATTCTGAAAGCGGCTGAAATACGCGGTAAATACGCCGGTAAAATTCTCGATCTCGCAAAGGCCTCCGCCGGAACGGGCGAGCCGATCGCCGCGCACATGGAATACGCTTTTCCGGGCAACGGATTCGAAAAAATCAACGACCAGTGGGTTCTCGGCGGAGATCTGATCGTCGCGCCCGTCCTTTCGCAGTGCGACGGGCGCAAGGTGCGGCTTCCCGCCGGAACATGGCGCGACGATTTAGGCGTCCGCCATACCGGTCCCGCCGTTCTTGAGTTGAAAAACGTTCCCATAGACCGCTTGCCGTACTATGAAAAAATAAAGTAGTGAGACGATGCCGAAATGCCCGAATCCGCGTTGGACATTTATCACAGGATGGTCTAAATAAGGGTATTATTTGTAGAAAGCCTGCCGAATGGCCTGAAGGCTGGTAGGTGAAGTTTTGAGGTGAAGGTGAACAATGGAGTACGAGGGTTGTGATACATTAGTTATAAAATTATGATATAATATTTACAGTTTTAACAAGAAAGGTATGATGTGCCTACAATTTCTGAAAGTTTGAAAGGCGGTATAAAGATTGCTGTCAATTACAGCGATCATAATCCACCACATTTTCATGTGGTCAAGGGTAGAAAGACTATTGCCCTTGTATCGATACGTGATGCTGTGGTTATTGAAGGCGTTTTGCCGCGCGTTTTGATGCATCGAGTTCTTGGATGGTGCGTATCCCATACTAAAGAATTGCTTGCCAACTGGGAACTTGCGCGGCAAGGTAAGGAGCTGAAATGGATTGATTGGACGATTGACTGAAAGGAGGATGTTATGTTACATGATATTTGTATGGTAAAACCGGCAACAGGGCGCAAAGTGGATTGCTATTTTACGACAGGTCATGTTAAGCGCTTTGATATGGCATATCTTCTTAAACCAGATTGCGGTCCGGTTTTTCGTCCATTGCGCGATCGTAAAACATTTTTGTCGACAATGACGGTTATGAATGGTACACTCGCTTTTGATGTCGCCGGTGGACGTAATGATCGCAAATGTGTAGATATAGATCCTGAAACGATTTTTGAAGAGGGTGTAACAGTATCGTCACCATATTGAATTTTTACATCAGTAACTAAATAATGAAAGGAAGAAAAGAGAACTGATTGAAACTATATACCGATCGTAGTACATAGAACGGTCGGCTTCTCCACTTGATTAGTGATTAGGAGTCAGGGGTTAGTAGTTAGGAGTTAGAAAACTCTAAACTTAAAAACTCTAAACTAAACCAAGGAGTGAGAGAGCGCGTAGGGTGGGAAACCTAACCTATGCAACGTACGCAGTCTTGCGTATTTGGCTTTACCTGAAAACGACCAAAATTCCAGAAGGAGCCGGATATGTAGGATGCGTCACGTAGTGTATTCTGCGTGGCGTGTCTTCTGTTCGTGTTTCTTCAAGGCGCTTGGTCGTGCCTCAGGTAAAACATGGATTTTGAAAGGCACGCCACTCTTCTTTTCTGCGCCAAGAGTGTTAACGTGCAAGGGAAACGGCGTGGAGAAGGAGAAATGAAAAATGGAAAAACATTATTGGCTTCATCGTGCAAGTTACGAGGGTGGCTTGGTTATTTTAGAAAAGGAAAAGAAGCTGACAATAGGTTATTCGGATGCGGCTAGTGATGATGAAATGAATATGGCTTTCGCACAAAAGAATTATGATTCTTTTTGTTTGGCTTATACTAATGTTTATAATGGTAATATTGAGCGGTCTAAAAATAATCTGTGGCGCTTTGTTATTGAGATGCGGAAGGATGATATTGTAGTTGTGCCTTGCCCTTGGGGGTTTTATCTTTGTCGAGTGAACGGAGAGGCTGCTAAATGCAATAGAGATGGACTTGATCTTGGATGGGAACGTGATGTTGAATTGCTTTCAGAAAAGCCTAAAACTCCCCGAGAATCGTATGCTAAATCAGGTCTGCTAAGTCGTATGAAGTGTTGTCAAACAACACTTTGTATTGATGATTTAAAGGAAGAAGTTGAATTGGCGATAAAACAAAAAACGCCATTTGATTTTGTTGGGGATGTAGCTAAGGTCATTCTTGAAAAATTTAAGGAACAAGGAAGCCCAGAGGGATTTGAGAATTATGTTGCAGCTGTCTTTGAGGCGATGGGAGCTGAAGTAGAAATTCTTCCTCGTAATTATTCAGGGAAGAAAGGAGATTGTGATGTCGAGGCTGTTTTCCCATTAATAAAGCTTGTAATATCAGTTCAATGCAAGAAACATGATGGAATTACAGATGATTTTGCAGTGGAACAGATTAATTCATATGAAGCTAATGATAGAAGGAATGATCAAGATAGGTGGGATTACTGGAAATGGGTGGTGACAACGGCAGAAAAGTTTTCAGAAAATGCTGTTAAAAAGGCGAATGAAAACAATATTAGGCTTGTGACAGGGGTTGAATTTTGTAGGATGCTGCTAAATGGTGGTATTAAAGTGATATGATAAAGGAGGATGTTATAATGATAGTAGGAGTTTGTAGAATCTTAAGTTTGGTTATTATTGCTACTTGTTGTACTTGTAGACTGCAAGCCATGGTATACGAGCCTTATATGGGGTGGAATTTTGTGACCGAAGGTGATGTAGTTGTATTTGGAGGTAGGTATTCTATTGGCGGTATTACAGATTATTTTAATGCTTCATATGGGGGAACATCGCAAAAGCCTAATGCTGGTACAGTAGAAATTCCATCTCATTCTTATGACGGGAAACCCCTTGTTGCGATAAGGGATTGCGCATTTGCTTATTGGGATGGCGTCCAGGAATTTATAATACCTAGTACAGTGACAAATCTCTCTTCTTTGGCTTTTATGAGGAAGCATCCTTTGTATAGTGTTTGGTATGAGTTAGGTAGTGTTACATCTTTGGTATTTAAAGGTAATGCTTCTTATATTGAATATCCTTCGAGTTTCAAAGAAGCCTTGCCAAATTGTACTGTATATGTTTCAGTTTCTTCATCTGGGTGGAGAACGGATATTCCAGGAATGTGGAATGGATTGCCAATTAGATATTTGGAACAATTTTATTCCGTAAAATTTAACGCCAACGGCGGTACTGGGACGATGGCAAATCAGTCGTTCGTTTATGGAACATCGCAGAATTTGACGGCTAATGGTTTTAGTCGTGACGGTTATTCATTCGTTGGCTGGGCGACGAGTGCTAATGGTGCGAAGGTGTATTCAGATAAGGAAAGCGTAAAGAACCTAACTACCACAGCTAATGGAACTGTGAATCTGTATGCGGTCTGGGAGAGTATATTCGGTATTGAGAATGTTATCTCAAGGCCTCGTTATCCGTGGAGCGGCAAGGTGGATATTGATGTGACAGTGAAGGGGGCGGAAAACGAAGATTATTTAGTTTCTCTCGTTGTTCGTGATTTGGATGGCGGCACGAATCTCCCCTTGCGTACCGCGTGGCAAGCGGGCGGCACAGTGACGAACAATGCCTTTATTGTAAAACCTGGTGCGCATCGCTTTACGTGGGATGCGGCAACGGATATTACGAATGACTGCGATTTCGCCAATGTTGTGGTAAATGTATCGGCGGAGCATAGCGCGATTATTGGAGCGAAGAAGGTATTGACGCTTGAGGTTGCGGACTATGCAGGAACAGAGACGCTTGCGAATGTGCCGGTATTAGTGCGGCTTTCGACGGCGATAAATGGATTTAGCTATGCCGATTTCGTTGATACGAATGGCGGTGATTTAATATTCACCGATGAGAGTGGAAGCATTGTCTATCCGCATGAGATCGACGAATGGCATACGGACGGTGAATCGCTTGTATGGGTGAAGTTGCCGCAGATGGCGAATGGTACAAAGTTCAAGATGGCTTACGGCAACTCACAACTTATAACTCATAACTCACAACTCTCATCGCACGAAGTGTGGCGCGACTATGCTGGTGTTTGGCACATGAACGAAGATTCGGGGACGGCGTATGACTCTACGGCGAATGGGTTGGATGGGATTCCAAGCAAGGGCACAAATGAACTCGCCGATATAAGTCAGATGGTTGCGTATGAGAATGGTGCGTGTGGCAGGGCGAGGGTGAATGGGGCGATGAATGGCAGCAGCCTAAATTATATGTGCGTTCCAGCGAGTAGAAAGTTTTATTTTGGAGGACACTTTGTTGCGTCTGGCTGGTTTATGGCTAATGATATTGCGGAAAATGATGATCCTCGCCTGATTTCAAAGAAAAATGGTATCTCATATGCATTTAAGAACAAAGCAGGATTTGAAATTAATTATGAGAATGCTTTGACTAATTTGTTAGTAAGAGGACAGGGCACTTCAAACTTTATTACTAATACCCCATCAATATTAAACTCATGGGTAAATCTCGTAGTTGTTTTTTCAGGTACAAATGTAACGGTTTATGCGAATGGGAAGAATGTCGGCTCGGGAATTATTTCTGAAGTATTAGATAATGACGATTATCTTACACTTGGTGGAGGTGATGACCCGTATTCATTAAACGGTCAATACGACGAAATCCGCCTGCGAGGCGGGTCGCTTTCGGCGGATTGGATTAAGGCGGATTACGATATGATTGTGAATCGCAGCTTCTTGCGCTATGGGCCAGTGGAGAACGGGAAGGGTGTAGCGGAATGAACCACAGACCAACACGAACGCGAGGTTCAGAAAAGATCGCTGTGCGAGCCGGTGCGGGTCAATTCAAGGACGAGAACGTCCTCATGAATCTGGTAGATGAGCAACCAGTCGGGCGTAATATGGCATTCGCGGTGATTGGCCCAGTTGTTGCTGAGAGGGTGGTCGCGGTTTGCAGGGGAAAGGGGTTCGCCATTGGCGAGTTTGGTGACGATTGCATGAAGCCGTTCGACCGGCATATGTCGCCTCAGCATCAGTTTGTAGTCGCGCTTGAACGCAGAGGTGTGTCGGACGACATACTTCATTTCGCCAAATCCTTCCACATCTGCCCGAGATCCGTGTATGCTGGATGGTTCGGGTCGTGTGCGATGCGCTCGCCCTCTTCCATCGCCGCGATGGTCTCGGCGTTCGGCAATGGATCGGCCGAAATGGTGAAGGGTATGCGATTCTCCCGGATTACGGTTTTGATGTATACAGTGATTACTGATGACGCCGAAAGGCCGACGCTGTCGCAGAAGTCCACAAAGCGCTTCTTGGTTGGGGCATCGAGTGAGAATGTCATGTTTGCCATAGTATTTTTACACTCCTTTGAATCAAAAACACGTATATCATACACTAAACTCACTGGTGTAGTCAAGGGTGCGGCATGTCAAGTAAGTGGCATGAAAGAATTTGAATGGAAAAAATGGGGAACCTCCAAATACATCAGTGGTAGACGTAGATAATGGGTATATGATAAAATTATGCCATGAAAAGCGATGATAATATCAAAGAAAGATATTGTCCACGGTTGGTTGATAAAATGTAGCGGAAAATGAGAAAACAGAAGAAACCTTCGTTCGGTGTCGGTTGGGTTACGACAGATGAAGATGAACGCAACCTTCGTCGTTTTAGGGCGGAGACGGAGCCGATGACTGTTCGGTTTGTCGGAGATAAGTCGATTGCGCCGTTTGGTGATTATGATGTCATCAGCGTAGAGGACCGACAGAAGAAGTCGTATCGCGTTGAACTTCGTTCCCTGACGAAATTCTCGAACACATGTTCATGCCCTGATTTTCGGAAAAGTGCGCTCGGAACATGCAAGCATATTGAGCGCGTTTTGCTCCGCGTAAAGCGCAAGGCGAAGGGACTTGTCCAGTCTCCATGCGGAGAGATATTCATGTCTCCTGATTTTAAGAATGTGTGTTTCCAGCGTGGCGATTCCATGGCTGACGGTGCGGCGGAAAGTCTCTCGCGGCATTTTACCGCTGAAGGACGATTGAAGATTGTTTCGCCGTTGGCGGTGGAAGCCTTGTTGACGACATGCGAGCGCCTTTTCCGAAAGTCGCCTGGTGTCATTCGTGTTTCTCCGGCAGTCACGGAATTTGCGAAGGATCTTCGGCAGAGAGAATACCTTGCATCTACGGTGGGGGCTTTCGCTTTGGAAATGGCATCGTGTGACGGGAAGTGGCCGTTTTTGAAAACTGGTCTCTATCCATATCAGGTTGAAGGGGCACTTCATTTGGCAACGAAGGGTCGTGCCATTCTTGCCGATGAGATGGGGCTCGGGAAGACGGTTCAAGCGATTGCGGCGGCGCTTCTGTTGCAGGAAGTCGCAAAAATTAAGCGCGTTCTTGTTGTTGTTCCGACTTCGCTTAAAGGGGAATGGGCGGAGCAGATCGCGTTCTTTTCTGATGTTGAGACGGAACTGCTCTCAGGCGGACGCCGTGAACGGCTTGCACGTTATGTCGGGACTGGATCGTTTTTCCTTATCGCAAACTACGAGCAGATTATGCGGGATGGGATGGATGCGATCGACAGATTTAAACCGGATCTGATTATTCTTGATGAGGCGCAGCGGATTAAAAACTGGAATACGAAAACTGCTCGCACATTCAAGAAGTTGCAATCGCGTTTCGCGTTCGTTTTGACGGGAACTCCCCTTGAAAACCGTATCGATGAGTTTTATTCAATAGCGGAGTTTGTAGATCCGTCGCTGTTCGGAAGTCTTTTCCGCTTCAATCGGGCGTACTATCGGTTTGATGAGAAGGGAAAATCGGCGGGCATGCAGAATCTTGACGATCTGCACGAGAAGGCGGCAACGATCATGCTGCGCCGCCGAAAGGATATGGTCGAGGACGAATTGCCGGGACGCACTGACAAAAATTATTTCGTTCCGATGACAAAAGAGCAGAGTCTGCGTTACTGCGAGTTCGAAGACAAAGTGGCAAGGCTGTGCGCCCGCGCAAAGAAGCGGCCGCTTACAAAGGATGAGATGAAACTTCTACAGCGGCATCTCGCCTGTATGCGGATGTTGTGCGACACTTGCTTCATCTTGGATGAAGAAATTCGAGTGTCGCCTAAAATCGACGAAGCGATGGCAGTTTTTGAAGATATCTTTTCGTCCGATTCAAGTCGCAAAATTGTTGTGTTTTCCGAGTGGGTGAAGATGCTCGAGCTTCTTGAAGAACGGCTGAAAAAGGAAGGTGTCGGATTTGCCGTACATACCGGAAGCGTTCGTCAGGATCGGCGTCGTGAAGAGTTGAGGCGCTTCAAGACCGACCCGGATTGCCGGGTGCTGTTGTCGTCTGAAGCCGGCGGAGTGGGGCTTAATCTTCAAAATGCCAGCGTGGTGATGAATCTCGATCTTCCATGGAATCCGGCGAAACTTGAGCAGCGTATCGCACGTGCGTGGAGAAAGAAGCAAAGTCGTGAGGTTCTCGTAATCAATCTTGTATCTGAAGGAACGATAGAACAGCGGATGCTGGGTACGCTGAAGTTCAAGCAGGGCCTCGCCGATATGGTACTGGATGCACGCGGCGATGCATCTGATTTTGAGTCCGAAAAGTCCAAGAACGCATTTTTGGCGCGTGTCACATCGCTTATGGAATTTCAGCAGCCGGCGGTTGTGTGTGCAGACGGTACGGCAGGGACGCCTTCGGCAGAAAATGATTCTGAAAATGAAACATCGCAAAAGATGCGCATCGACGAAGTGTTGACAGAGGAAACGCTTATGCGTCTTGCCGAGTTGGAGAAACTTGGGCTCGTAACTCTTGGAGAGGAGGCGAAGAAGCGGCTTTCATTGTTGAACCAAGGCGGTGAAACTCAATCTTTCAAACGGCAGGATCGAAACCTTGCAATGGAGAAGCGGCTTACCGTTGCACGATCTGCAATGGAAAAGGCGAGGCGATTGGTACAGATGGGCGATCTTCTGCATGGAGGCGGTTTTGAGGAAGAGTCTATGAAACCATATTGCGAGGCCGCTTCGCTTGCTGGTGCTGCGATCTTGTTTCTCGATGAAGGGAAGCGTAGTGGCGGTGAATCGGTTGATGATGTTCCTGATGAGGTCTCGTCATTGACAAATGACGACTATTCTCATATTCAAAGAGAGGGAATGCTTTCCAAAGAAGTGATTGCAACGCTTGATTACGCTTTGGACAAGGGGTTCATTCCTAATGCAGAACATCGTATGAGAATCCTGATGGAAGAATGCGCGAATCTTGCTAATGGATTTGGTTCGAGAGGAATAAGGTGAGAATCATAAGGAGTTCCTCTCTCCGTGTTTCGAGTTGTAGGAAAGAGAACCCGAAACACGCAACCAGAAATCAAACCAATGAGTGAGTATGATCAATTGTGAAATAATATCGTTCCATTGTTGACTTTAAGACCTGAAATTGAGATAATAGGAGGCGTTATGTGTGAAATGATTATATCAAAAAAAGTATGTCGTCGTACTCCTGTGAGAATCGCAAGGGATCGTGCGCTTGACGGTCTTGCTGAATATGTTCGCAAGCAGTGCGCAACACCACAGCGTTGTGCGCGGTACTTGGCTTCAGTCGGGCTTACTCGTTCGGCTAAGGGGCGCATTCTTGTTACGCCAATGTGATAATCTAAATGTCGCATCGTCTTGAGTTCGTTTATGGTTATCATGGGTGTTGCAAATCCGTGGCAGATTCTATTCTCTCTGGATCGGATGTATTGCTTTCTAGTGAAAACGATTACGATTGGCTCGGAACGGGCATTTATTTTTGGGAAGAAGCTCCTGCCCGTGCTTATGAGTGGGCGAAAAAACTGCATCCGAACGAACCTGCGGTGATTGGGGCAAAAATACGTCTCGGACGGTGTCTTAATTTGTTGGATGTGACAGCTTATAAATCACTTCGCGACACATATAATATCTTGAAAGAGAATGTCTCTTTTCTGCTGCCGAGAAACGGAAAGCATTATCACCGACTTGATTGCCTTGTAATTAACACAGCAACGAGTTTTGCTGAAAAAGTTTTGGGGCTGCCATACGATACAGTAAGGTGTCCTTTCCCCGAAGGAGAGCCGGTTTTCCCTGGATCGACCATTCTTGACCGTTCTCATATTCAGATAGCCGTTCGTAATCAGACGGCATTGGCGGAATTGTTCGCGGTTGACATCGCAAGTTTTGAAGGAAGGTGGGAGTAGTGTCTCGGGACAATTTTTCACATCAGTAACCAAACAATGAAAGGAAGAAGAGATAACTGATTGAAATGATATAACCGATCGTAGTACATAGAACGGTCGGCTTCTCCACTTGGTTAGGGGTTAATAGAGAGGTAGAAGGTGAAGGTTTAAGGTGAACAGCGGAATGATATCTTTTTTGAAATAAAGAAAATATCCATTGTTCATCTTCACCTCAAATCTTCACCTAAATCAAAACTCTAAACTAAACCAAGGAGAGAGAAAGTATGCAAGATGGGAAACCTAACTTGCATAACGTACGCGATATTGTGTTTAAATTTTGATATAATATGAAACATAAAAAGAAAGGAGAAGGCAATGTCAGATAAAAAGAAAGTTTATGTTGAGACAAGCGTTATCAGTAACCTGACGGCGCGGCCTTCTTCGCGGGTTGTTGAAGCAGGTAGGCAGATAGCTACGATTGAATGGTGGGAGCGGGCAACGCAGGAGTATGAATTGTATGGGTCATTCGTTGTTGAACGTGAGGCTGCAAGAGGTGATGCAGAGGCTGCTTCTCGGCGGTTGGAAAAACTTCGGGACTTGAAGTCTGCAGTGTTTGATGAACGTGCAATTATTTTGGCAGAAGCATTGCTTGCGGATACAGCAGTTCCACGAAATTCTTATGATGACGCGTTGCATATTGCTACTGCGGCAATCAATGAAATGGACTTTTTGGTGACATGGAACTGTAAGCATATAGCTAATGCAGTCACTCGACCAGTTATTCGAAAAACCTGTGAACGTATGGGATATGTATGTCCTGAAATCTGTACGCCAGATGAACTTTAATTAAGGAGGTTGTTATGGAAAAAGAATCTATAATGGAAGAATTATGGAGAATAAAGGAAGAGATTGCGTCGCAGTATGATTCTTTTAAGGAATATGCTGCTGATATGTTGCGTTTGCAAGCGGCCGCTCATCCTGAGTTACCTACAACTTAAGGAAATTGAATTTCAGCCGATGGAGGGCAAGGGAAGTCGGCTATATCGCTTGGAGCGATGAATGATCTTTGATAGAGGCGGGGGAATGCTTGCACAAGAACCTGCCAAATGGCCTGAAGGTTAGTTTAGATTTGTTTCATGTTGTGGTTTTTAGCCGTGTAGTGGTGTAGAAAGTGTAGAAGTGGGGAAATTGAACCACGGAATACACGGAACACACGAAAATTAGGTTGGAAGTCCGATGTCTGAAGTCGGAGAGTTTTTAGCCGTGTAGAAGTGTAGAAGGTGTAGAAGTGGGTGAATTGAACCACGGAATACACGGAACACACGGAATGTCGGAAAGGGGAATAGATGGAAGTCTGAAGTCTGTTGTTCTGAATTAAATCCCTTTACTCTTCACTCTTTACCCTTTACTCATTACCCATTACTCATTACTCATCTCTCATAACTAACCAATAGGCAAAACCTTTTATTCGCCGTGGCAGAAAAGCACGGTTGAAAAAAGGAGCCGCGTGATCCTACTTTAGGACCGCGGTTCATCCTCCGTAGTCCCGAAGGGCGAAGGAGGAAACGTACGCAATCTTGCGTATTTGGCTTTGAACGAAAACGACCAAAATTTCCAGATGAAGCTGAGTATGTGAGATGCGTCACGTAGTATATTCTGCGTGGCGTGTCTTCTATTCGTGTTTCATCAAGGCGCTTGGTCGTGCCTCGTTCAAGACATGGATTTTGAAAGGCACGCCACTCTTCTTTTCTGCGCCAAGAGTGTTAATGTGCAAGGGTAATGGCGCGGAGAAGGAGTGGAAGGAAAATGTCAGTAACAAAGACCGAAATCAAATCGTCGCTTAAAAATGAGTTATTGGAATTATTGTATATAAGTCATGCCAATAACAAACCAATGTATGTAAATGGTCGTGTTTGCGGAGACATCCTGGCATGCGACATAGATGATAGTGATGGGCAGATCTCAGTTTTCGTTTTTTGGAGGTCGAAAAACGATTCAATTCAGGAACCCTATGATGCAGAGATTTCTAGTAGGAATTATTTAGACAGTATGTGTAATGTAATGCCTAAAGGATATGATGTCTATGAACATAAGGATGGATTGAGGTTAAGGAAGGTATATAGTAGTGAATATAGTGCGAAAGAAATTGTAAGAGAGATTTTAAGCGTGTATCAAGTCTTTGGCGGTCTGCAAATATGTAGGCTGGAGTTTTAATAGGGAAGATTTGCTTGACAGATAATATCTCAATAGAATTTTTCTGAAATTGGAGGAGGCTATTATGAAAAAGACAATTGTGGTATTGATTGGGTTTTATATGTTACAAGGTTATTCGGCTCCGCTCATATCAAATGTGAAAGCTGAACCAATTGCTCCATGGGGAGAAATGGCTGTATCATGGAACGTAAGTAATAGTTCTTCGAAAAATGCGGCAGAATATAGCGGTTATTTGGTAATGAGTAATGTTATTTCAAGTGTAACATATTGGAAAAAGGTGGATGTTCCGCAGAAAGATGGGTTTTGCCGAACTTATATTGATAAAAATATGTATTCAGGAAAATGGGATAAATCGGATCAGTGGGTCTTTCAAATACGCTTGTTTCTAAAATATTGTATTGTAGATTTGTCTGCTGGTCATAGTACTTTATCTTATCCGATTTCATATTTAACCGATGAGCCGAAATACGGGTGGACAGAGGAATATAAAACAACAAAATTAGTGTTGAGATTAATAGAGCCCGGTACATTTAAGATGTCGGGAAGAGCTGGGGACAGATGGACTGAGTATGACATCAGGTTAACAAAGCCATATTATATAGGCATATTTGAAGTAACCCAAAAACAATATAATTTAGTGGCAGGAGAGAACCCATCTTGTTATATGGGAGATAGACGGCCAGTAGAGAATGTTTCATATAAAGAACTCCGAGGACTTTATAATTGGCCGACAGATAAAAGATTGCCAACAGGTTTTTTAGGCAAATTAATTAAAAGAACTGGGGGGATATTTGATCTGCCTACAGAAGCGCAGTGGGAATATGCTTGTCGGGCTGGTACGGAAAGCCGTTTCAATAATGGAGGGGATACAGAGGAAGATCTTGCGTTGTTGGGGCGGTATGGTGGTAATGTGGCCGATGGGAGAGGCGGTTATTCTGAACATACTGAAGTGGGTTCTTATCTTCCAAATAATTGGGGGATTTATGATATGCATGGAAATGTATGGGAATGGTGTCGCGACTGGGTTTGGAACAGCCCTAATGAAGATATGGTTGATCCTCTTGGAAAAGAGTCAGGGAGTGAACGTTGCTATCGTGGTAATTGTTGGCGTATGTCTGAATATATTTATTTCTTCTCAAGTAGTATGAGTTCTACTAAGCCAGAGAATAAGTATGAGGCGCTTGGATTTAGAGTTGTGAAAGAGCTGTGATACGAAAGGACCAAATATGAATAGTCGAATAATGCTTTTTTGTTGCGTGATGAGTGCAATTGCTGCAATACAAGCGGAGATAGTATCTGAATTTTCTGATGTAGTTCAAATGCCAATTTTGCAGGATGGGGCTCAAATATCACAATCAATTATCATAAAAAGTTCGCCTTGTTTAGCAAAAGAGGCGAAGGTTTTTGTTGATGATAATTTGCTATTTTCGTCTACAACTGCTTCTGAGTTTTTGTGGCAACCTCAACAATTAGGAACGCATAAGCTTGTTCATGCCGCAGGAGATTTAGCGTTTACAACAACTGTTTATGTGGTTCAATTTGATTATTTTGTTCAGTCAAACCCAAATCCACCTAATAAGCCTTCTCGAATATCATATATAACGCCTTTGACAAGATCTTTTGGTACTGAAGGTGGAGGAGGAGGAATTATTACATCTGGTGAAAGTACATGGGTGGCATCAGTGAGCGATCCATGGATTACATTGAATACAACAAGTGGGACTGTTGGATTTCCTGTTGCTTATATGGTGAGTGCGAATACAAATGTTGAATCGCGAGTCGGGTATATTTATGTGAATGAGTGGACTCATACAGTTACACAAGCTGGCTTGGGGGCTGATGTTGATAAGACTAATATTATGGTAGAAAACATTGGAGGGACAGGTAATATCAATGTGACGGCTCAAAACAGAATCGTTTGGCAGGCGAGACCGAATGTTGACTGGATTTCAGTGTCTCCTACGAGTGGAGCAGGTGAGGGAAGTGTAAGTTATCAAGTTGCACCGTATAATGAAGTTGCGACGCGGCAAGGGACAATGACGGTTGCTGGAAATACGGTTACTGTATTCCAGTACGGGCGACGGATGAAACTTGAGAGTTATAGCGAGACGCGAGACTGGTACACACATGTTATTCCGATTACTGTTAATGCTCTTGCGATTACGGAATGGAGCGTAACACCGAATGCGAGCTGGATATCAATTGTAGATGCTGGAAATGGTAAGGGTGGCGATTTGGTGAGTATTGCCATTGCTGAGAATCCGAGCTACAAGGCGAGAACGGGAACTGTGACAATCGGCAGTGAGACATTTACGGTTACGCAGGAAGGTCGCACGGATTTGGCGTTTAGTGTAAGCCCTGTTTCTTCTGAGGCGAGTGTAGAAGGTGCGTATGGACTTGTTGCAGTAACAGCAACGCCTGATCTTCCTTGGACGGCAAAGAGTGGAGCGAATTGGGTGACGATAGTCGCGACAACAGCATCCGGAGCAGGTAATGGAAATATCGTATATTCTGCATCGCCAAACCCAACCTTATACAACCGCACAGGAACCATAACCGTAACGCCGGATAAAGCCTCTGGCATGACGGCGAAAACGCATACAGTCACACAGCCGGCGGCAGTTGCAGCATTGTCGCTGAGCGGCTATGAGTTTGTAGCAGCAGGCGAATCATGCGCGGTTGCGGTGTCGGTCGCTGATATTGTCGAATGGGAGGTAAATGAATCGCTTGATTGGCTTACGGTTAATGGTTCCACTTCACGTACGGGGCCGGGAGTTGTGACATTGCAGGCGTCAGCAAATAATACAATCTATCCGCGTAGCGGTACTGTTACGATTGCAAGAAAGACATTTACGGTAACTCAGAAGGCTCGTGGTGTGGAAGTTGAATACGACTCGAAGCTGTTTGGTACGGACGGTGGTATGGAATCAATTTCGATTCATCCAGATGGGAATTCTTCGTGGACCGCAGTTGCATCTGATCCGACATGGATAACTATCTTTCAAGGTGATTCGGGTACGGGAGATGGTGAGATTATGTACATTATTTCTCCGTATGTCGGAGATGGATCTGCTCGCACAGGTTGGATAACGGTAGGTGACAAGAAAATCTACATCACCCAGCGTGCATACGATCTTTCGATTTCGCCTAACGGTAAGAAGGTGATAGGGAACAATGGTGCTGGCGAAATCGGGGTTTCGGCTTCCATTGGCGATGTGTGGAACGCGATTGTCACTGAGCCGTGGATCACGATTGTTGACGGCTATGATTCCGGCACTGGAAGCGGAACGGTGAGGTTCATCTATACTGAGAATAATACTGGCAAGACGCGCACCGGCAAGATTATTGTTGCGGGAGAGGTCTATACGCTCGAACAGGCAGCACGGACTATGGTTGCGATAACGGCGACAGCAGGTCGCGGCGGCAAGGTGTCGGGCGGCGGATCGTATGACCTTGGAAGCGAAGTGACGCTTACAGCGATTCCGGACGACGGGTATAAGTTTTCGTATTGGACCGGTGATGTCTCGACGATGCAAAATCCGTTAAAAGTAACGGCGGATGTCGCAAAGAGTGTGTCGGCAGTTTTTGAGCCGCTTCCGATAGCGTTTGAATCGGTAACATCGGGCACGGATGGCGTAAGGCTTTCTTGGAACAATCTTGCGTGGGCGACGGCCTATCGCATTTATCGGGGTGTGACGAGTGTCCCGTCGTCGGCTATAGTGTTGACAGAAATCGTCAACACCGGCAATTGCTCGTACCTTGATGAATCGGGCGATGTCGGGACGACTTACTGGTATTGGATTGAAGCTGAAGGGGCGGAGGATTCTGTGATGTCGGATCCAATGACCGGCATGAAGCAGAAACCAATTGTCATTTCTCCTATCACTTATCTGAATCTGCGCGGGGCAATACATACGAACCCTAATTCATATCAGGAAGGGACGCTTGTGTCGTTCACGAATCCTTCTGGTGTGACGGGCTATACGTTCGCGGGATGGACGCCATCGCAGATTACGGCGGATATGACGGGTACACAGACTGTTCGCGCCAACTGGACGGCGAACAGCTATACGATTTCGTATAACGCGAACGGCGGCAGCGGAACGATGGATGGAACGCCGGCGGCTTATGACAGAGAGGCGACGGTAGCAGAGAACGGTTTTGTCAGGGATGGATATTTGTTCAAGGGATGGGCTACGGAGGTTGACGGCGAGATCGTATATGCTGCTGGTCAGCTTGTGACGAATCTTACTTCACAGGCTCAAGGTGTTGTTACGCTTTATGCTGTTTGGGAGGCGGGAAAGGTTGGAAATCCCGTAATTACTCCTGGTGATGGT
>JAZQTB010000101.1:0-9849 GCA_045630425.1 Kiritimatiellia bacterium
AATGAGCCCTCGATTATCCCGCCCTCCGACAGAAGACGCTTGAGTTTGCTCGACACCTCCCTGTAGGGAGCCGACATTTTTCGTTTTTTTATCATAGGTATCATATTATAGAGACCTTTTCGACAAAAGTCAAGGGGAAAATTCAAAAAAAGTTAAAATTTCTTTCTCAGGCCTACACCTGCAATACGGAAAATCCAAATATAATGACTGATTCTAAGCGCACTTGTTGCGCGAAGAATCAGTCATTTGTAATTCGTGGGTTACAACATTATAAAAGCTCGCATTGGAACTGGCTTTCATTTGGACGGGAACCCTCTTGGGGCATTATCCTGCAATAAATCTGCCTACGAGAGGGATTCTTCTTATCAGACAGCTGACAAAAGTAGAAGCGACAAAGCTGACGAAAGCGACTACAATCACACTTGCGGGCGTAGGAAGCGTCCCTTTGAAATATCCTGCAAGCGGAGCGAGAATAATCATGTGCATAAGATAAGTCCCGTAGCTCGCCTCCGATGCGGGACGGATTATGCGATTATAAAACCACCCTTCCGCCGTAAACTTTCGGATAACGAGAAAGAGCGAGACTGTCGCGGCCGCAACGCCGAGCGAACAATACTCAAGGGTCATCTCCAACCTGACCGCCGCGCCGTAGGGCTGGTGCACCGGGTAAGAGGAGCCTCCCGGAATGAGAAAATAAAACCCGCCCGCCATTATCGCCATGCCGACGGCAAAAAGCGGAACCGAGAGCGACAACGTTTTTGCCCATGAAAGCGCGGGGACAAATTTTCTAATATAAAAAGCTATGAGCATATAGCCGAAAAAGCCGCTCACATAATGGAACGCGCCAAAGCCGTTCCACGGACACTCTCCCCAAAGAAACGGAACTGCCCCGAAGGAAGGCTCTCCGAGCGCAATGAGCGACAGGCGGCGGATAAACGGGAATAGTGCCGTAAAGGCCCAAAGGCCGATAAAGAGCGACACTTCACGCTTGGAAGCCTTCTCCGCCCACGGAGACAATAGCGGCATCGCGATATAAAGCCCTAAGAGCATCGGCACAAACCAAAGGTGCCCTGCCGCCATCGGAAAATTGAACACCGCCTCCAAGGGATTTATTCCGAAATGCCAAACATAGACTCCTATCCATATCATAAACGGAATAAGTATGCGCATGGCGCGGCGGCGGAAGAATTCGCCTATACTCATCCGCAGCGGGAAAAGAAGAAAACTCGACGCCATAACAAAGAGAGGCACACACGAGCGGGCAGCAGAATCAATAACCGCGACCCAAAACGCATCGCACCTCTCGGCGATATACAAATCACCCTTCTGATTGAAGTAGTACGGCTCGACCGCATGGATGACCATCACCATAAAACAGGCGATGAGCCTTAAGTAATCCAGGAATACAATACGCTTGTTTTTCTCTTCATTCATAATGGTAAATTATACCATAAAACAGATAGTTATAAAGCGCGCAAAGGCTCCTGAACCTGTACGGAAACTTTATTTTCCAAGGGAGCGAGGACTTCGAGAGCGTTGGACGTCGTCCGCTCGACGAAACTTTCAAAATCCATCCCGAAAAATTCCGCGAGAAATTTCGCCGTATGCGCCACGAACGCTGGCTCGTTGGGCTGACCGCGCTTCGGCACGGGGGCGAGATAAGGCGAATCGGTCTCTATGAGCAGCCTGTCGAGAGGAATAGTTTTGGCGGTTTCGCGGACATTGTCCGCCGCGCGGAACGTGACGATCCCCGAAAGCGAAATATAGTATCCGAGATCGAGAAGTTTTTTGCAGAACCCCTGCCCGCCCGTAAAGGAATGGATGATTCCGCGGGACGGGATTCCGCGCAAAAGGGCCAACGTGTCTTCGTCGGCCTCGCGGGTGTGGATCACGACCGGAAGGTCGAGCCTCCGCGAAAGTTCCAGCTGTCGGCCCATAAGTTCCATCTGAGCCTCGCGCGTCTCTGCCGAATAATGATAATCAAGGCCGATCTCTCCCACGGCGCTCGCGCCCGAGAAATCGAGTTCTTCGGGGTCGCGGCCGATCTGATCGCGATCGAAGCCTATCGCCTTGTAGATCCGCGGATAGACCGATTCGTCTCCGGACGCGGCCGCAAACGCGTCATGAACGCCTTTATTCAGCTCATCGCAGCCTCCGACGGCGAGAATCCGCGAGACTCCCGCTTCGCGCGCACGCTTAAGCGGCAGTGAAATCCCGTCCTGACCGCCCGTAAAATGCGCGTGAGTATCGAAGAGATTCATTTCTCGATCTTCAAAGCGTAAGGCTCGGGGCAGTTGTAGAAGCAGATTCCGCAGCTGATGCACCCTTCGCCCTTATACTTTACGGCCTTGATGCCCATGGCGTTGAGCTCTTCGCCGATCTCAAGACACTTCTTGGGACACGCGACCACGCACCGGGAGCACCCTTTGCAGTTTTCTTTATCGATTACTACCATTATAAACCTCTGTAGGATTCAAGATTCCTTTTTTATCACAGCCCGTTCAACCACTGGCTGGCTTCACGATCGGCCTTCAGCCTGCGCTCGAGCATAATATAGCCGAATCGGTTGCGGAAAAGATCCTCCATAAGGGCGACGGGCAGATAACTCAGACCCGCCGCGCGTATCGCGTTGGCAAAGGCGTCGTCCCTGCTCTGAGTCCTCATTATCGGAGGAAGTTTCGAAATCACGTACTTCGACATGGATGCGTTGCCGGATACGGTCTGGTAGCGCGAGCCGAAGAAATAATAACCGCCCTTTCTGAGATTCATATCGATTTTGGAGCGCTCGGCGTTTATCTTCTTCATATACGAAAGCGTCTTAACATTGTGCGTGAACTCGCCTTCGAACGAATAGCTCACGGTGACGGCGGGCTGCTGCGGCTGTTGAGGCTTTGGGCGGCGGACCGTGCGCTTTTTGGCGGCAGGCTTCTTTTTCTTTTCTGCGGGTTCGTCGGAGAAGAGATCGTCGAGAGAGGATTCCTCATCTCCGATTTCCTCCGGCTCCTCTTCCTCTTCTTCAGGTTCGGGCTGCGGCTCCGCCGCCGGTTCGGCGGCGGGAGCGGCGGCGGGAGCGCTTTCGCTCTTCGTGGCCTTCGCTCCGCTCTGGGTCATCACAAAATCGCTCCACGGAACGATCTCGCCGGTCACCTGAATGCCGTTGATGCGGATTACCGTGCCGTACCGCTGGACGGTGTAGGGGGGATTGATGTAATGGCCGTCGACAAAAACGTAGCCCGCCGAGAACGGCTTTCCTACGGTAGCCTTAAGAGCCTTGAGCGCATCGATCGACGGCTTTTCAAAGGTGTTGGGTATACCGCCGTTGCCGTTGGAATAACCGGCTAAGCACACCGTCGCGGCGATCACCGCAAAAAAAGTCTTTCTCATCATAATTCCTCTCTTATTAAAAGATCCCACATTGCCGTAGCGCGGAATCTCCGAAACCCGTCGTTCCAAGTCGGGGCTGACCCCGTTTTAAAATGTCGGTCGAAGAAATATCCGCTTAATCCGCGTGCAACACAGGACCCACGCTCTTAACAAATCAACTTTCTCTCACATCGATCCCGTCGGCCGCCCTGAGAGCGTCGACGATCTGCTGGAAGGCCTTGCCCACTTCGGCGTCCGTCAGGGTTCTCTCGACTGAACGGAATTCAAGCGCGTACGCGAGCGAACGGGCCGACTTCATGTCCTTCGATTTGAAGATGTCGAAAAGCGTGATCTTCGTGAGAATCTTGCCGCCGTTCTTCCTGATGACGGACTCGATGTCGGCGTTGGACACGGTATCCGCCGCGACGAGCGCGATATCGCGCTTGACGAGCGGGAACTGCGCGACGGGCGTTATGCGCCCGACGGCGTCGACGCGATTCAGAAGCGGCTTCAGTTCAAGTTCGCAAAGCGCCATCTGAGTCGTGAGACGGAACGGGTGGCGCATCTTGGCGGAGAGAGCGCCCATCACGCCGATTTCACGGCCGTTGAGCTTAACGGCGAGCGCGGCTCCCTTGGCGAACGCGGGATGATCGGCGGCGACAAATTCAAGCTTTCCGGCATGAAGCTTATTGAGAAGAGTCTCCACCGCGCCCTTGAGCCAGAGAACGGCCTCCTCTTCGGTTACCCCGGCGCGGCGGCGCAGAGCCTCGCGGCCTACAGGACCGTAAAAGCCGAGAGAAAGCCTCTCGCTCTCCGACGGAACCCCGCCGTCGTTCGAGAAGACCTTCCCGATTTCGAAAAGCATGGCGCTCTCGATCTGGCGCGAAGCGTTGCGCCCGAGGGAAAGCGTCATCTGGGGAAGAAGAGAATCGCGCATCACGCCGTACTCGGCGGAGACGGGATCGGGGATCACAAGGCGCTTATCCTTAGCGCGCGCATCAAACTCGTCGAGCTCCCTCTCGGAAAGGAACGAGTAATGCATCGCCTCGGTGAAGCCGAGAGAAAGGCAGAGATCGCGCAGACGGTTCTTCGCCTTGAACGGAGCGTCGGAAAGCGGTGAAATCGACGGAGCCGAAGGCATCGCGTCGGGAATATTGTCGAGCCCGTATACGCGGGCGACCTCCTCTACGAGATCGGCCTCGAGCTCCATATCGTAACGCCAGCTCGGGATACCGAAATCGACGCTCTCGACGCCGGCGTACAACGTCCCCGTCGTTCTCGGCTCAAGACCGAGCGACTTCAGGATAAACACCATTCCGTCGTTGCCTACCGGAATTCCGATAAGCCTGCGGGCGCGTTCGAAATTGAGCGTCACGTCCTTGTTGAAAGGCTTCCGGCGGTTATCGACGTCGACGATGCCCTTCGCGATGACGGCCTTGCCGTACTTCTGAAGAAGATGGGCGGCGCGGCGCGACGCGAAATCCGCGAGATCCTTATCCACGCCGCGGATATAACGGTAACTCGACTCCGAAGAAAGGCCGAGCTTCGTCGCGGTGAATTTCGTCGAGGCGCAGTCGAAGAGAGCCGACTCGAGAAGAACGCTCCTCGTTCCTGAGGCGACCTCGCTCTCCTCGCCGCCCATGATGCCGGCGACGGCGTTGGGACGCTCGGCGTCGCAGATCACGAGCATGGACGGATCGAGTTTGCGCTCGACGCCGTCGAGCGTCTTCATGGTCTCGCCGTCCTTCGCGGTTCTCACGACGATCTTGCGGCCGGCGAGCTTCGTGTAATCGAAGGCATGCATCGGCTGGCCGAGCTCCATGAGAACGTAATTGGTGACGTCGACGACGAGACCCAACGACCTCACGCCGCAAAGCTCAAGACGTTTGGCGATGATCTCGGGCGAAGGACCGTCCTCGACGGACGTGACGACGCGGGCCGTGTAGCGCGGACATTTGACGGCGTCTTCGACGACGACGGAAATCTCGCTCTCGACGGGCGTATCGCTCTCGACAAAATCGACGGCGGGCTTTTTAAGCTCGCGATTGAGAATGGCCGCGAACTCGCGCGCAAGGCCGTAGACGCTCAACGCGTCGGGACGGTTCCAGGTAACCTCGATTTCAAAAACCGTCTCGGGCTTCTCCATCGAAAGGACGTCGCGCAGAAACGCGCCGGTCTTCGTCTCGGGCGGAAACTCGATGATGCCGTCGTGATCGCCGCCGGGAAGATTCAGCTCGGCGGAACTGCAGCACATGCCGAACGACTCGACGCCGCGGAGCTTGCCCTTCTTGATCTTAAAGCCGCCGTTGGGAATTACCGCGCCGATCTTCGAGAAGGCGGTCTTGATCCCGGTGCGCATATTCGGCGCGCCGCAAACGACCTGAAACACTTCATTTCCGTCAGAGATCTTGCAGACATGAAGATGGTCTGAATCGGGATGCGCGACAGATTCGAGGACTTCGCCGACGACGAATAAATCGCCGAGAGCCTCGGGACCGACGGTCTCGATAGACTCGACCTGCAATCCGGCGCGGGTCAGTTTTTCGGCGAGCTCTTTAGGATCGATGTCGTCGATTTTAACGAATTCATTCAGCCAACTGAGCGGGAGCTTCATCTTTTTTCTCTTCTTCTTTATTCTCTTTTTTCTTACGCCACTGCGGGCCGTACTTCGGGAACTTCTCGACGGCGGAATAAACGCCGTTCGTGAAAGCTACGATATGACCGGTCGTGACAAGCCACTGCAAATGCTTTTCGCTCTCCTCGTCGCCGGCGATTTCGGCCTTGGTCATGCACGGATTCGCGGCTACGAAATCGGCGATCTTCGCGAGCTCGGCGATAGCGTGGGCCGAATCAAACTCCTTAAGTTCAACTCCGGTCACAAATTCGGGGCCGCGCGAGTCGTTGGCTCTGAAGAAGTGCATCTTGCGGTGATGAAAGGCGCCGCGCAACGCGAAGCACATGTTGTAGGGCGAACGGCGCTCCATTTCGACGGCGTCCTTCACCGCCCACTGCAGCGGTTTCACGGGGCTCTTGAGAGCGACTTCGGCCGAAATCATAAGATTCTTCGGCATATCGAGAAGCTGAGGAAGAATCATACGCTTGAACTCGGCCTCGGCCTGCTCGCGGTTGAGCTCGCGGACGTTCTCGCCGGCGTTCTTCGCGGTGAACACGACCTTCTTCGTCGCGCCGCTGCGCCACTGTTCGATCGTGTCGCCGTCGCGGACCATTTCGATATGAGAGCGGTATTCCTCCTCGCTCATGCCGGGATAGCGCGAGCGGAGAATTTCGCGTACGGTCGCGTTAAACTCGTGGATATTGGGCGGCCCGAGAAGAACACCGGAAAGACCGCACTTGGCGACGCAGCTGAAATTACCCTTCGGAGGCTCGCACTCCACCTCCTTGGACTCGTAGTACTCGCCAAGATGGCACTGAACGGCGTGAGCGATCACATCCGCTTCGTCGGTTGAAGCGAACCCGCAGACTTTGCACTGATGGAACTTCAAGGGCTCGCTCGCACCGTTCTCGTCCTTCTTCGGCGTAATCTTAAGAAGAACGCTCGCGAGATTGTCGAGGAAAAAGTAAGCGAGGTCTTTAAGCTTGTAGGCGTGGCAATCCTGCTGAAGCTTGCGGATAATCGTACCGAGCGCCTTGGGATCGGGAAGAATCTTGATATCGACCGAGAGCGGTTTCGGGCGCGGCGCAAAAGGCGCGCGACGCTCAAAGGGCTTCTTGAACGAACCCTTGCGGTCCTGAGGTCCCTTGCGCTCGAAGCTCTTGCGTTCCGAAGGCTGACGCTTCGGATCGTACGGCTTTTTATCGCCGAACTCCCGCGCGGGACTTGTTTTACCGACGACCACCCCGGCGCCCTTCTTGGCCCAATCGGGCGTAAAGTCTATCGAGCCGAGATCCAATGTAGATATATCAACGTTTTCCATCAGCGTATAGTATACCAAAAATTACGGAACGTTTGGCGCGATAAAACAAAAAAGCCGCCTGTTACGGCGGACTCTTTCGGTTTAATGGCTCGGGTGACTGGATTCGAACCAGTGACCAATTGATTAACAGTCAACTGCGCTACCGCTGCGCCACACCCGAACATGTTTATGCGCAAAAGTATATCATATCTGACATGCGGATTGCAATAGGGATTTTCAACTTTTTTAAATTGTCCAAATCCGCAACTTCATGTTATACTATCCGCAATATGGAAAAAACTCTTCACATCGGCATACAGATCGAAAAAACAAGAGCTCACGGCCGGGCGCTTCTCGAAGGCATAGCGGAGTACGCCCACGAACATCCCGAATGGCGATTGGACATAATAGAACAGAACTGGCGGAAAAACCCCGAATCCCTTGACGCGTACGACGGCTACATCATGCGCGTGATGGACGACGCTTCCGCAGAGTATCTGATAAACACAAAAAAACCGGTGATAGACACGTACGGCCGATACGACGACGGCCCTTTTTCCACGATCCGCCTCGACGACAACGCGATCGCGGAACTTGCCGCGTCATATCTCGGCGGGCACCGATTCACGAATTTCGCATACTGCGGCTTCCCGTCGTTGAGATTCTCCGACGCCCGCGGCGAAGCGTTCAGGAAAGCCGTCGAGAACGGATCGCCCGAAAACAGCCTCGCCGTATATGACGGCGAAGAGTCGATCACCGACATGTTCTTCCGCAACGAACGCACCGACCGCATACCGGACGCGTCTTCCCTTCGCCGCTGGGCGAAAAGCCTCCCTAAGGCAACCGCGGTTTTCTGCTGCAACGACATCCGCGCGCTCCAGTTTCTGCGCGTGTGCGAATCCGCCGGAATCAGGGTGCCGGACGATCTCGTCGTACTTGGAGTGGACAACGACACTCTGCTATGCACATTCGCCGCGCCGTCTCTTTCGAGCATAGACACGCTCCCCGCCAGACAGGGTCGCCGCGCGGCCGAAATGCTGCACGCGCGCCTTTGCGATCCCGCCGCGAAAATCGAAACCGTCCTTCACCCTCCGCACGACGTGATAGAACGCCGCTCCACCGAACAGTACCATTTTTCCACGCCGTGGCTCTCCGGCGCACTCATCTACATAAAGCGCCATCTCGCCCGCGGGATCAGCGCGAACGACGTGATAAAGCATCTGGGCTACTCCCATACGGCCATAAACAAAGCCTTCAGATCGGAACTCGGCAGAAGCCTTCAGGAGGAAATCATCCGCTGCCGCTTAGATGCCGCCTGCGAACTTCTGCGCAAAACCCGGAAAACCGCCGCCGAAATATCCGCGGCCTGCGGCTACCCGAACGCGCAATATTTCTCGCGTTCGTTTTCGTCGGCGTTCAGAATGCCGCCCGACGCGTGGCGCAAAAGGAACACATGAAGTTCCCGCCGCGCCGGAACGCGCCTAATTCCCCTTCGCGGCGGCCGCCTTCGCCTTCTCGGCGGCGATCCGCGCACGGATCGAATTCTTCGCCCTGCGGCAGAACTGCGTTATCGTCCTGTGGGCGGGGCATGCGAAACTGCACGCGCCGCATTCGATGCACGTCATAACATGGGCGCGCTCGGCGTCGGCGACGTCGTCCGCCTCGACCGCCTTTGAAATATCGGCGGGATTGAGATTCATCGGGCACGCTCTCAGACAGCGGCCGCAGTTGATGCACGCTTCGGACGTATACTGGAAAACGCGGCGCTTCGAGAGAAGAAGAAGCCCCGACGTCGTTTTTGTCGTCGCTATGTCGAGAGACGAAACGGCGAAGCCCATCATGGTTCCGCCGGAAAGAACCTTGACGGGAGGCTCCCTGGTTCCGGAGCAGAATTCGACAAGATCGGAATACTTCGTGCCGAGAGGAGCCTGAATGTTTTTAGGCTCGTTGACGACGTCGCCCGAAACGGTGGTCACGCGGCTGAGAAGCGGCTCGCCCTTCTCGACCGCGTCGGCGATGGCGACGACGGTTCCGACGTTCTCGACGACGCATCCGACGTCGATCGGAAGCGCGGGAGGCTCGGGGACGACCCGGCCGACCGTCGCGAAAATCTGATGTTTTTCGCTGCCCTGCGGATAGAGAACGGGCAGAACGACGATCTCAACGTTGCCTTCGATCCCGGAGAAGGCCTTTTCGAGCGCCGCGATGGCTTCGGGCTTGTTGGCCTCCACTGCGATTCTAACGGCGGGACCGCCGAGAATCTTGCGCATAATCTCGACGCCGACTCTCATGCGCGCCGCGCGTTCGAGCATAACGCGGTAGTCTGCGGTAAGATAGGGCTCGCACTCCGCTCCGTTCAGAATCAGGTACTCGCATCGTTTTCCGGGCGGAGGGGAGAGTTTAACGACGGTGGGAAATCCGGCGCCGCCCATACCGCAGATGCCGGCCTCCTCGACGCGTTTCAGGAGCTCATCTTTAGTCGCACTCTTCCAGTCGAGCGGCTCAAGAAGCGGCGCGGGCGCAGCAGATCGGGCCACTCGGGCGGGGGCGGGGGGAGAGAGGGAGGGCCGGG
>JAZQTB010000102.1:0-6016 GCA_045630425.1 Kiritimatiellia bacterium
AGCGCGCACTTATACCGGCAAGTATCTCGATATGCATACATATCGCCCCCGTATGCGTGAAAGGCCCGACGGCGAGTGGAACAGCAAGGATTGGTTCAAGTATCAGAGTTCCCCTAAAGAGTTCGATTCCACCTTTAACCCGCTTATGCTATTGGCCTGCGCGGCCGTCGATATCGGCATCGCCATGCGCGACACCATATCCAAGCTCGCCGATCCCGTCGAGCGCGACCGGATGAAGCGCGAGCTTATGCGCGATTTGCGCCGCATCCGCCGCCCGTTCTATTACGCCCGCGAAGTGGAGCGCCGCCGTCTATTGGCTGTTGAACGTCGTAAAATCAATCGCCGCAGGACGACCTCGCCGATGCCAACCCCCGAAGATCTTCTTAAGGCTTGGGATGAGCGCAAGACCTCCCGCGAGGCGATGATCCGGCTCGGCGGGATGATCCACGATTTGGAATGTTATGTCGATAACTATTTAAAAATAGATGAAAACGGTAAAGTTGTCGGGCGCAATCGCGGGATTCGAGGATGGCTTAGGGATAATATGCCCGAGCTTTCGGCGAAGTATAAGACGCTTATGCGCTATAAGGCTCTTGCTGTTAGGTTGCGACAGGTAACGGAAACTAAAGATCCGAAGCCGACGGTTAAGCTGCTTAAGAAGCCTTATCATGAGGCGGTTAAAACGATATTAGCGGACGAGAAGCCGATTTTCTCGCATGTCTTTGCGGCGCTCGAGTATATGCTCGCGCCTGAGACGGTGATGCTCGATGCGCCGAAGGTTAAAAGAGATCTTCGCAGGCGTGCGAAGCAGCGATGTAAGGTGCGGCGACGGGCGAAAACGTAATCCCGAGAATTTTGAAGTTGTGACGCGATGAGAAGTTTATCGCGATGGGGAAATATTGTTAAAAATCGGGATTTTGCTGTTTTTATTGCGTGGCTTTTATTGGATTCGTGGGCTTTTGGTTGGAGAGGGATATGGTGAAGGGGTTGATATAGGGGAATAGTGCGATGATGGGGTGGGGTGGAACTGGATTTTGTTGGAAGAAGAGAAGAAGTTTGGGGGTACGGTAGAGAATTTCTTAGGGTCTTTTGGAAAAAGAAGCCTGTGAAGGATTTAGGAAATGAGAATTTTATGCGGAAAATTCTTGGGTGCTTCACTTTCTATCTTTCTGTTATAAATTCCTACTATAATTTGACTTTCTGTTAATATAAATGTTAAAATTATTGCGACTAATATGATTGGCATTTCAACCATTGTTTTAACATAATCTAAGTTAGGAGGAGCTTATGGTTCGTAGTCTTAAAATGTTTGTGAGTTGCATTGTCATGTTGTTTATAACCAATTTGCGTGCTGCAGAGCCATGGGCGTTGTGGAGTAATTTTTTAGATTTGGCGGATTCTACTACTCCTAAGGCTCCAGATGTCTCATCAACACAAAATGAAATTAATGGCAGTGGTTTTACTTTCAATAAAGGAAGTGGCGTTGTTAATTCAGATGGATATATGTCCACTGTTGGCGGAGAAGGGGAAGCTCCTTATATTGATTTCAATAAGGTAATGAATATTGGCTATAACAGCAATCCATTTACGGTCGTTACGACACTTAAAATGCCAGCGTCTTTGCCGGATGGCAATACTCTTGTTAAGCCTCTTTTTCATGCCGCGAAAGTTGGAAATTCAGGTATAGGACTTACTGTTAAATCAATAGATAATGATATAACATTTGGTGGCTCATGGGGTAGTACTATTGATTGGAGTGGGTCTTACTCTGATAGATGTATTCAAACCGAGGTTCAGTCTGGGCAGATAGTGACTTTGATCACTGAATTTGGGTCAAGCGGTGTTGTTATTAAGAAATTGAATGAAGGAATAATGGGGCAGATTTCTGGGCTAAAGGGTAGTTCTATTGAAGCGACGCGAATTACTTTTGGTAATGGGCATAATAGCGGGGAAAATACAATGGCATTTGAGATTGTCAGTGTTGCAGTTTTTAGGGGCGACAACATTTCAGATGCTGATATAATAAAGTATTTTTCAAGCGGCTTGCCAACTCTAGATGCAGGTGTTGAAGGGGAAGCGTCTTCAGTTAAATGGTGCGACGGCGCTTGGAATTCTGAAGTTCCAACAGAAGGATCGGTAGCAATTAATATTAAGGGTGATGTCACTTTGACTGTGGATTCATCAGTAGATCTTTCGGTAATTAGAATTAAAGGTACTGGCTCTCTGACATTGCGAACTGTTAATAATGAATCGTTTAATGTTGACTCTATTATTTCGGACATTCCGATTGCTGTTGGTGACAGTGGTGTTAATATTGCTTCATCATCCTCTGAAATTACTTATTTGTATAAAACAGATACATTGAAAACTTCTCAGTCGGGAAATGTTTATACCAAAGGAGCGGGTTCAGTCAGTGGAGGCGTTACGAATTCCGTTGCTATCAATCATAATGGCGGCTATGCTGTTTTGCGAGGAACAGAAGGCAGTGAGCCGTTTTATATCTCACAGTCTGAAAATGGTACGATGTCTACTGTTGTATTTACAAATGCGACAGTTGTTTATCCCGCATTAATGTCATTAGGTCATGCTAATTATACAGTCGCAGGAACTTCGGACGTTTCCTGTTTTACAAATGTAGACAATCAAGGATTTTATCTGTCAAATGGAAATCCGAATCGGTCAAGCACATTTGTGTTGAAGGATTCTGCGATCCTTAAGGTTTATGGTGTCAATAATGTTGACTCGAATCGCGGCGCAATTCTTTTTGGGCATTGGAATGGGCCATCTAATTTTACTATTCAAGATTCCGCGCAGTTTATTGCTCAAGGGGAGGTTCTTATAGGTAAGACAGGGAATAATCATGTAATAAATATCAATGGTGGAAAGTTTTCCGCGCAGGGAATAAAAACGTCTGTCGATGCATCTGGCGAAAATACATTGAATCTGTCAGGTGGTGTTCTTGCACTTGGTGATATCGGCCTTACAACGTATAATGCTTCTCGCAAAATGACGATTAATGTAAGTAATATGCCGATTATCTGCGCAAAATCGGCGCAATTGCCGATAACGCATCCAATAAATTTAAATGAAGACGCTATGCTTTCTTTTACAAAGGAAGAAGGCCTTGCGAATGTGGGTGTTTCTTTGACAGGTGGCATTACGGGGAATGGCGCAATTAATGTTGCATCAGGCGTTAATCTTAATTTGTATACAAGCCGTCCTAAATTAGGGACTGTGAGCGGTAAAATTTTGTTGACCGCAACTCCCGAGGAGATGGGTAATGGCCTTATTAAGTTTGCGATTTCGCAAGATGCGTATTCCAATGAAATTTTCTCAAAGGTGGTGGATTCAAAGGGGACTCAAATTGCAATAAATTCGATTTCCGTAGTTGATTCGTTTGTTACGCTTGAGATTGAGACTAATGTTTTTTCACAAAACACGGCAACTTCCACATGGGATGAAGCCGCGGAGGGGATTGTCGTTATAAAAGGAGGAGAAACTGAGTCGGTTACGCTTACGGTAGACGAGCCGTTTCCCGTTGGTGTCTCTGAGATTGATGTTGTAGGGAATGTTGAAGTTGAAGCGTCTGTTCTTGAAAGTTACGGCAGTGAAACAGTTTTAAATATAGCGGAAGGGGCTGTTGTGACGGTAAAAGGAGCGTGGCCATTCGCACGAGTTATCGGTTCGGGAACTTTGATTTTAGATTTTGAAGGAACTTCGGCAACGATTACTGGGGATAATACGGCATTTGTCGGGTCGTGTGTGGTTGCATCCGGTACTGTTAAAATGGGGCATTATAAGTGCTTTGGACAATGGCCACGGACGATTCTTGTAAAATCAGGCGCTGTTTTGGACGCCAACGGGGTTGGTAACGCTGGTAATACTGCAAGCTCCTATACTTTACAGCTTGAGGAAGGCGCAAAGTACTGCAATACGGCTCAACCCAATAATGATAGAAAGCTTGCCTTTGCCGTGTCGGGCTTGATTCTTGACGGTAATGCAACGATGGATGCGTCGCAGCAACTGAATGGTTTGACTCGCCATTATAATTATCCATCACAAATCAATTTGAACGAATATGATTTGACACTTACAGGAGGAATGGGTTTTTATTTGACGTGTCCAGAAATTTCAGGTACAGGAACATTCAAAATTTCATCAGGCACGACGGTTCAAATGGTGCGCTCGAACAGTGGTGCACATCCTTTCTGCGAAGGTGTATTGGATGTGGCTGAATCTTCTGAATTAAAGATATTGTATTATAATGGCGGCGTGTCGAGATTGACCGTTAATACACTTGTCGTTAATGGTCAAATTACCAGAGATAATCCTCAGCATACTGAGAATGGCACTTGTACTGTAACTAATTCTCTTTCGGGAACCGGTAGAATCGCTGTTCCTGTTGTTATGGGTCAGAATGCTAGGCTGAAGATCGGAACAACCGGATGTCTTACTTTTGCTGCTGGAGTGTCAGGAAATATCGTCCTTGATATGTCTGGGGTTGATTTGAATAAGGCAAGGAAATTAAAGGTTATGCGCGTCACAGACGCGTCGTTGCTTCCTCAGCCGGAATCAATTGCAGGAGTGCCAAGAGGATGGACTGTTTCCAAGACAGACGACGGATTAGGTCTCAATATCTCAAGACCGATGTTCTATATCATTGTTCGTTGATTTGCTGGAGTATTGGCAGCGAATTGCAAAATAAATAGAAATTACAGTTATGATCTCAATTTCGAACCTGCTTGCGGCATTACTGATGCAAATTGCTGCCGATACTGATCTATTTGATGCTCCCATTGAAGTAACAACCGCAGAAAATCAAATTTATACCGCTGCGGATAATGCGCGTTTTAAGAGCAAGGGGAAGACGACAGTACTTAAAGGCAATACTTCTGCCGCACGCCTTTCGGAACGGTCGGACCGTGAAGCTATCGTAACAAAGGATAAACTTGGCCCGATGGATGTTACGTATACGACTTATGCTTATAGGTTGCCGATGAACACTCCTCGGGAATCGCCGTCGGTCTTGTACCTGCGCGGTATGGTTACTCTTACGAATCCGACCAGACAAAATATAAATTTAAATCGTCTTACCATTTTTAAAGATGCTGAACTCGATCCTAACCGTGCTTATTCCGTTGTCGGCAATACTGACGGAGCCGTTATCTGCGGCGTTTCAAAGTCGGGTAATCCCGTACAGTGGATAGCCGTCGAACATCCGATGGCGAAGTATGATCTTAAGCGCAACAGCGCCGACGAGATGCCGCGCACGGTCGCGCAGAAGGAAAATTATTCAATCGAAGATTTAACCAACGCGAATAACGGTAAGGGCGTCTTTTATGTGCCGGTGAAGACTGATGCCGCGACTATGAAGGTAACGGTTCAGTATACGGGCGGCAATCTTAAAGCTATTATTTACGGCGTTGAAGCGATTGATCCCAAGAGCGGTAAGATAATCGCCAAGGAGATAAAGACAGGCGAGACGGGCGATTCTTCGAAGAATAATACCTACACGCTTACAAACCTTACTCCGAACAAGGATCTTGTTTTGAAGATCAGCGTCGGGACCGACGGCTCGGGCTCTTCTAACGGAAAAATCATTCTCGCCGGCGCTGTTCACAGGTCGAGCGTGACATTAAGCCCTAAGTCGGCAAAAGGCGATAAGGATAAAACGCCAGACACCCTCTCCGCGTATGTACCTGTCGTTGATGTTCTCAGGCCGGGCGAGTCGATGACGTTTTCGTATGTTATCGGATATTGTCAGGATGTGAAGCAGTTCCGCCGCGCGTTCAGCACCTACCTCAATAACGAGCGCGCCCATCCTTATCGCGTCCTTCCGCATTACAACAACTGGTACGATCACGGTATAAACCGTAACGATCTGCCGGTCGAGAAGCGCTTTACGCGCGAAGAGGCGCTCTCGTCGATGCGCGCTTTCCGCAAGGAGCTTTGGGAGAAGCGCGGCGTTTTCATCAACTCCTATCTTTGGGACGACGGGTGGGATAACTTCGATTCT
>JAZQTB010000103.1:0-11281 GCA_045630425.1 Kiritimatiellia bacterium
CTCGATATCGCCGGCGTAGATGCAAAGCACAAGTTCGGCCTGATCGCCTAAACTCTGCAGAAGACGGAGCTTTACGTTAGGATCGTACCCGGGCAGGCAGCGCGCGGCGTGATTGTCGTTCATCAGTTTGCCGCCGAATTCAAGATAGAGCTTGCCGTATTTCTCAGCGCGACGGCGAATTTCCTTCGACTGCTCGCGAACATACTTATCGTTGTCAAATCCTAATCTCATTTACCCCGCCGATCCGCGTCAACGCTTTATGATTTCGTCGATGATTTTCTGGATGTTTTCTTTGCAGCGCCCGCAGCCGCCGCCCGCCTTGGTGAAGTTCATGACCTCCTCGACCGACGTAAGCTGGTTCTCCGTCACGACGCGGCGGATCTCGTTCTCGGAAACGTTGTAGCACGAGCAGAGAACGCTTTCCTCCAGGTTCTTATCGGAATTCTCGCCCGTTTCGTAATTTTTTATAGCCGCTTCCATCGCTTCGCGGCCCATTACCGAACAATGCATTTTCTGGGGAGGAAGCCCGCCGAGATAGTCGGCGATCTCCTGATTCGTAATCTTTTTGGCTTCTTCGAGAGTCTTGCCGAGAACCATCTCGGTAAGCGCCGAACTGGACGCGATAGCGCTCGCGCAGCCGAAAGTCTGAAATTTGGCTTCGGTTATTCTGCCGTCTTCTCCAAGCTTAAACTGAAATTTAAGCGCGTCTCCGCAGGCAAGAGAGCCGACCGTCGCGCTGCCGTCGGGATTTTCAATCGTACCAACATTCCGGGGGTTCCGGAAGTGATCCATCATCTTATCAGAATAGTTCCACATATCGGAAGATATTATACCATAAAAAGGAACGGGCGGGGTGAACGAAATCCCCGGATAAAAGCCCGAATCAGCACGACGGGATCACTTTTCCGAGGACGAGAGAACTTCGCAGCCGGTTTCGGTAATGAGAACGAGATCTTCGATTCTTACCCCAAGATTTCCGGGCAGATATACGCCAGGCTCGATCGTAATCACCATCCCGGGCTTTAGAACGGTCTTGTCGCGCCGCGAGACGGCGGGCGCCTCGTGGATTTCAAGCCCCACGCCGTGTCCGAGCGAATGGCCGAACGCCTCGCCGAAACCGTTGGCTTTAAGAAAATCTCTGGCGACCTTGTCGAGTTTCGCGGCGGTCATGCCGGGTCTCGCCGCGGCGATCGCGCGCATGTTGGCCTCGAGAACGAGGTCGTAAACCTTCCTGTAAAGCCTGGACGGACGAGGACCGACGATATTGCGCGTCATATCTGAGGCGTAACCCTGAAACTTAATCCCCATATCGACGAGTATGTTCTTCTTCCCGTCCCATTTAGTGTCGTCGGGAACATGGTGGCACTCGGCCGCATTCTCGCCGATGCAGACGATCGTCTCGAAAGCCTCGCCGTCGCCGAGATCGAGCATCTTACTCTTGATGACGCGCGCCATGTCACGTTCGGTCATACCTGGCCTGAACAGCGCGCGCGCGCAGTTCCAGGCCTCGTCGTTGAGCGCGGCGGCCTTGCGGATCATGCCGATTTCTTCAGGCGTCTTTACGGCTCTCAAAAGCAGGATATCGCCTTCAACATCGACGAACGCGGCCTTCGGAAAAACTTTTTTAAGCCGCTCGTACGCCGAATACGCGACAGACGGCTCGAAGCCTACTTTATCGAAAGAGCACCCCTTCACTTTAAGCGGGCCTTTAGCGCGGAGAAACTTGAGAATATCTCCGATTTCAAGATAAGGCGCAAGTCTCGCGACCGCCGGAGCATACCTGAAATCCGTAAAAAACACGGTCCTTGCGGGCGTGACCAGAAGAGTCACGCAATCGCACTCGACCCCCGTAAGCGCCCTGACGTTGGCGGGAGCGGAAACAACCGCCGCGTCGAGTCCCTTGGCCGCAAGAGAGGCTCTGAATTCTTCAAGCCGTGCCGAAAAAGGATTCTTTTTCATTTCTTCATCCCCTTACCATGCTGCCGAGATTGGCCATTATCCGCTCGGCTACAACAGGTTTGTTCATCGTATATACATGAACGGCGTTGACGCCGTTAGCGAAAAGATCGACTATCTGCTCGGTCGCGTAGGCTATGCCGGCGTCGAGCATCTGCGCGGGGTTGTCGCCGAACCTGTCGACGATCGAACGGAATCTCGGCGGCAGATATGTACCCGAGAGCGCGCAGATGCGGACGATCTGAGCGCTGTTCGTGACCGGCATTATACCGGCGATCACGGGAACGGTAACGCCCGCCGATCTCAGACGCGACAGATAATGAAAATAGACGTTGTTGTCGAAAAACATCTGAGTCGTGAGAAAATCAAGCCCGGCGTCCACCTTAAGTTTTATGTTGCGGATATCATCTTCGATATGACCGCATTCGGGATGGCACTCGGGATAGCAGGCCCCTCCGATGGAAAAGCCTCCGGCGCAGCGGATTTCCGCGACGAGATCGGAAGCGTGGGCGTAGTCGCCCGCGACGTCGCCGGACCCGACGGGCCTGTCGCCCCTGAGAGCCAGGACGTTCTCGACGCCCGCAGACTTAAGAGCGGCAAGTTCGGCGCCGATTTTTTCGCGCGAGGAGGCGATGCACGTCAAATGGGCGAGAGCCGTGACGCCGCAATCCTGAACGACCTTCGCGATCTCCAGAGTGTTGACGTTGGCGCTCCCCGCCGCTCCGTAGGTGACCGACATGAACGACGGCTTTTGAAGCGAAAGACGCCTGACGACGTCGACGACGGGACCGAAAGCGGCGTTCTGGCGCGGCGGGAAAATCTCGAACGAAACGGACGGGGACGGTTTTTCAAGTATTTCGGAAATTTTCATTCTCTTCCCCTTCCCGCGACGACGCGCTCAACCCGGTTGCCGAGCGAACAGATTATGTCATAGGCGTGAGTTCCCTTTATTTCGGCCCAATCGTCTGGCGTTATGGAGTCGCCGCCGCATCTGCCGAAACAGATGACCTCGTCTCCGGCCTTCACCTCCGGGACGTCGGTCACGTCGACGGTCGTATAATCCATTGAAATCCGCCCGAGAATCCTGCAGCGCCTTCCGCCTATGAAAACGAAGCCCCTGTTGGAGATCGCAAGCGGAAAGCCGTCGGCGTAACCTGCCGAAACGGTCGCTATTTTATGAGGAGCGTCGAGGCACCACGTCCGCCCATATCCGAGCGTGGTCCCGGCGGGCAGTTCGCGCACCTGGGCGACGCGCGTTTTAAGCGTCAGCACGGGCTCGAGTTTAAGAGCCTTGCGGCCGTTCGGGTCGAAGCTTCCGTGGAGATTGATTCCCGTGCGGACGACATTGAAAGGCTTCTTCGCGGTTTCCGGAAAATTGTTGATAGCGTCGCTCGCGGCGATGTGGATTCTGCGGAACTTGACGCCCTTCGCCTCAAGCGCGGCGAGAAGAGCTTTAAAAGCCTTTATCTGACGTGCCGTAGCGGGATCTTTAGGATCGTAAGCCATCGCGCAGTGAGAGAATATCCCTTCACAATCCAAACCGGGAAGTTTTATAATCTCTCCCACCGTTTCAAGGGCGTCGTTGACGGGAATACCGAGCCGCCCCATACCCGTATCGATCTTTATATGAACCCTGGCGGTCTTTTTAAGCTTTCGGGCTGCGGCGCTTATGAGACGGGCCGAAGAGAGATCGACCACCGGAAGCACGACGCCGGATTTGACCATCGGCTCGATTTCGTCGGGAAGAACGCTCGAGAGTATCTGAACCTCCGCATGATCGCGCGGCGATCTTAAAATCTTGATGAGCTCCAACGCTTCATAAGGCTCGGCGACGCCGAATGCGCGGCAGCCCGCGTCGAAAAGAGCCTTCGCGTATTCCGCGACTCCGAGTCCGTAGGCGTTGGCCTTGAGAACGCTTAAAACGCCTGCCGGCTCGACGCGCGCGGCAATTTTGGCGTAATTGCGCTTTAAGGCGTCGAGATCGATTTCGACTGAAACTCTGCGCTTCATAGCTCAGGCCCTTGTCGGCACGGTAAAGACGCGGCCGCACATGTGACATGTGATGTCGAGCTTTTCGGGGAGCGTCTTAAGCTCCTCTTCGCTCATCGACCTGAGAAGCGCGACCGCCCTCTCGGGGGAACACCGGCAGGCGAACGAAAGAGGCGACGACTTCTTGAGCTCGGCGCCGGAAAGCCCGATCTTGTCGAGAATCCTGCGCGGCGAAACGGCGAGCGCTCCGCCCTTGCCTTTCTTCATCTCCTCGTGAATCGCGGCCGTACCGGTCGAAACGGGCCACTGGCTGTCGGGCATCGCCTCGACCATGATGCCGCGCGCCTCGAGAATCTCGACCTCGTCGTTGACGGACGCTTCGAGATAAATGCACGCCTTGCGCTGCAGTGAACCGGCCAGATAGCCGTCTATAGAATTTGAAATTCCCTGGGAGATGATCTTTCCGGGCCTCGAGCGCGTCACCTGTATCTGACGCTCGCCGACTATCTTCCTCTCGTCGTACCTCCCGACGCCGTCGAAGTCGTCGAGAATCTTCTTCTCGGTGTAACCGCGCAACGTTCCGGCGGAAGTGCATTCGACATTGAATCCGCCGAGAGGGCCCTTGCACTTCATCTGGAGAATGACGGTCTCGTCGTCCTCGGAGCACTCGGAGCCGAGAAGCGCGACGGCCGCGACGGCCTTGGAAAGAAAGTATGCCGAGGCGGGTCCCGAAAGATGACCGCGGGCAAGCGCCTGAGCCGCCGCCCTCACATCCACCATCGTAACGGCAACGCGATTTTCCGCGTCGTACCATTCTTGTCTAACGTTTTCCAATGACATTTCAGCAGATGATTGATTTGATTGTTAATGTTGACGATTGAAAACATATACGAGGCCTACGGCAAAGCGCTCGAACATCACGCCGGCGAAGAGTATCGGGTGACGAAGAATCCTCTTCCACTTTCCCTTCTCGACAAAGACGCCGACAAAGCGGTACCACGGCGAGAACTGAAGCCGCACCGCCGGATGCCCGCGCCACTTTTCCTTGTAAGCGGCGAAGCTCTTAGTGTAGTACGCTTTCTTTTCAAGCATCTTCTTGAAGGTAAGGCGCTTCTCGTTGTGGATAAGATGATTCTTTAGAACCGCGCACTTCGCGCCGGTGGCGAGAACGCGAATATCAAGCTCCCAGTCTTCAGGTCCGGCGATAAGATTCTCATCGTAACCGCCCGTCGCCTCAAGTACGCCTTTTCTGAAAAGCCTGAGCGCGTCGATGCAGGTTCCGTCGTAGAAACTTCGTTCGAAGTTGCGCGCCTTGACGCGGAAGCCGCTGCCGGTGCGGACCTCGGGAATCCAATACGCGTCGCCGCCTTCCACGGAAAGAATTTCCTCCACCGTCTCCGGCGGTATTATCATATCGGCGTCGAGAACGATAACCCATTCGCCGCGCGCCGTACGCCAGCCGAGGTTGCGCTGGGCGCTGCGCTCGGGGCCGGTGTCGTAAACGGACGCGCCGAGTCCGAGAGCGATTTTTTTGGTATCGTCGGAAGAAGCGTTGTCGACTACGATCACCTCGGCTTCGCCGCGCGCGACGGCGCCGTCGAACGAATGAATAGAGGCAGCGATATTCGCCGCCTCATTCTTTGTCGTTATAACAACTGACAACTTCATACTAACCGCTAATCACTAACGACTAACCGCTAAACCGTAAACTCCTCCGTCTTCGCGGTCTGCCCGACGGGCTTGGAGTAAACGTCGCTCTCGTCGGTCATCGGAGGCTTCGGCTCGTGCGCGTTCTCAAAGCTCGGGAGCTTACGCTGCGGAGCGTCTTCCTTCAGCACGGCGGGAGCACCGCTCGCGGTCGTCGCGTTCGCGTTCGCCAAAACGCCGGTAAGCGCGGCGGCGGCGGCCTTCTCCTCTTCGCCGACGGCCTCACGGGCATCGACGGCCTCGCGCGCGGCGCTGTCGACCTCGCCGAGTTTCGTTCCGCGAGGCGGAACATCCTTAAGAAGAGGATCATCATCCTGGATCATCGTGCACTTCAAAGGCTCCTTGATGTACTCCTCGATCTCGGGGATGGCAAAGCTCTCGTCCTCGTCGGCGAAACTGATCGCGATTCCGGTCGAACCGGCGCGGCCCGTGCGCCCGATGCGGTGGACGTAATCTTCGGCCTCGTAGGGGAAGTCGAAGTTGATCACGTATTCAAGCCCCTTGATGTCGATTCCGCGTCCGGCGACATCGGTCGCGACGACGACCTTGACCTCGCCGTCGCGGAAAGCGTCGAGAACCTTAAGGCGCTTGTTCTGGTTTACGTCGCCCGAAAGCATCTCGACCGAAACGCCGCGGACCTTGAGCGAAGAGTAAACGTCGTCGGTCGTGGACTTCCTGTTGCAGAAAACGATCGTCCTCGCCTCGGGATGAAGCGCGATATGGTTGAAAAGAACCTTGAACTTGTCTTTGGATCTTACGATGTAGACGACCTGGCGGACCGTATCCGTCGCGTTGGTCTCGCTTTCGACTTCGGCGCGGTACGGCTCTTCCATCCAATTGAGAGCAAGACGCATGACCGTATCGTTGAGCGTCGCCGAATAAAGCATCGTCGCGCGCTTCTGCTTAGGCGGCAGATAGCTCATGATGCGTCTTACATCGGGTATGAAGCCCATGTCGAGCATTCTGTCGGCCTCGTCGATGACGAGAGTGTCGACGCTCGAAAGATCGATGACGCGTGACTTCACGAAGTCGAGAAGTCTGCCGGGGGTGGCGACCAGAAGATCGACGGGGGCGCCGAGAACCTCCTGGCGCTGACGGTCGTAATCCATACCGCCGTAAACCGCGAGCGACCTCAAATTGCAGTACTTGCCGATTTTATCGGCGTCTTTGCAGATCTGAATGACGAGCTCGCGCGTCGGAGCGATGACGAGAGCGCGCGGAGCGCCGCCCGACTTCGCGCGGTTCTCGGGCGTACGCAGATAGCGCGTAAGAATCGCGACGAGAAAAGCCGCCGTCTTGCCCGAACCCGTCTGGGCCTTGCCGGCGATATTCTTGCCGGCGAGAGCCTGCTCGAGCGAAATCGCCTGAATCTCGGTGCAGTACTTGAAACCGAGATCCGCGATACCGTGCATAACCTCGGAGGGAAGATCAAAATCGTGGAAGCGCTTCTTGCCCTCCATCGGCTCTACGACAAAACTCGACGGATCCCACGTCGCGTGTGCGGCCTTGCGCTCGGCGATTTCGCGCTCGGAAACGACTCCGCCCGGACGCATCTGGTTGGGGGCGGTGTTTACCGGCGCCGGACCTCTGCGAGCGTGATCGTTATGACCGCGGCGCGACTTGTCGTTGCGGCGGTCGTTGCGTGGCTGGTTGAAATTCTGCGAACGGTTCTCGCCGCCCTGACGCTGGCCGCCGGCCTGACTGTTCTGGCGGCGCTCGCCTTGACGCTGTTTGCCGTCGGTGCGGCGCTGGCGGTTCCTCTCGTCGCCGCGCTGCTGATTGCCGCCCTTCTTGTTGCGGCGCGCCTTGCCGTTCTGGCGGGCAGTGTCCTTGGACCTGGTCTTCTTGCCGCCTGTAAAAACGCTGACGATTTTCTTTAAAAATCCGAATGCCATATCATACACCTGTAAACTTCACGCGGCAGACGTGAAGCGTTTCAAAAACAAAAAACCGATGCCCGGCCGAAATGCCGGAGCGGAGAAACCCCCGCCGCGGACATCTCGTATCCGGGCACCTGTCGCGGAATTAACGCTTCGAGAACTGGAAGCGCTTGCGGGCACCGGGCTGACCGGGTTTCTTACGCTCTTTCATACGGCTGTCGCGGGTAAGGCAACCGGCCTTCTTGAGAGCGGCGCGGGTCGCCTCGTCCGCGAGGACGAGAGCGCGGGCGAGACCGTGGCGGATGGCGCCGGCCTGGCCGGAAATGCCGCCGCCCTTGGCGAACGCGACGACGTCGACCTTGGACATGTCAAATCCGGAGATGGCGACGGGCTGCTTGAGGTAGTCGCGGAGAGCTTCGGAAGTGATGTATTCGTCGAGAGCGACCTTGTTGACGGTCCAGACACCGGTACCTTCAACGAGATTGACGCGGGCGGTCGCGGTTTTGCGACGGCCTGTTCCGGCGGAAATTGCTTTTTTGGTAGCCATTTTAAATTATCTCCTTAGAGCTTGATTTCGACCGGCTTCTGCGCGGCGTGGGTGTGTTCGGCGCCGGCGAAGACTTTAAGACGCGTCATCATCTTGCGGGCGATGTTGTTCTTCGGGAGCATACCCCAGACAGCTTCCTTGATCATACGGTCAGGATGGCTGGCACGCATCTCGGCGGCGCTGAAACGCTTAAGGCCGTTGCGGAAACCGCTGTAGCGCTGATATTCCTTCTGCTCTTCCTTGTTGCCCGTGAGCTTGACTTCAGCGGCGTTCGTAACGATAACGAAGCTGCCGGCGTCGACGGACGGATCAAACGTGGGGAGATCCTTGGCGCGGAGTTTGTTGGCGATAACGACGGCGATACGGCCGAGAGACTGGCCTTTCGCGTCGATGAGGAACCACTGGCGGTTGTCGCCGGGGTTCGGAGCACGATAGCTCTTCTGCATCTTTATTTTCCTTTTTTTACGGATTTGTGCCCTTTATCCCGGGTTTTGTCCGCCGTTCAGTCCGGGAACCTTTCCCGAGCCGGGAAGCCGGTTTATTCCCCCGACTTCGCATTTGAGGATATATTTTACCAAAAAATGCCCTTTGATTGCAATAGCGTTACGCAAAAAAGGGAGGGCGCGTGTCCCCACGCGCCGCTCACTTAATCGACATTGATTCGCAAAATAATCTCGGCTGCTTCGGCGAGATTGGTCATCACACGCACATAATTAGCTTGTGTGCGCGGCAATTTGGGCCGCATCTCGGAAAGCGGCTTTGCAAAAAGATGTTCGTCGCGATAGGCAGGATACTCGGGATAGGGGCCGAGGTTGGAGCGATCGCCTGATTGGATGCGGCGGATGAGATCGTCGGTAAAGTGATGCGCAACACCCTTGTACCAATACTCGGCCGCCTCATACTGATGCGACGCGCAATATCCGCACGTCGCGTTTTCGATGAGCACCTTGGCGAAGTTGGGGTTGCGGATCTTTTCGATCGCATCAAGCCGGTCATACGATTCTGCGAGCGAAAAATCGGTATGCAGCGCAAGTACGTCGGTAATGCCGTCCACGAGCGCGCGAAAAGCCCTCGCCAACCGCGCAACATCGTCGCCGGAAGCCCTGCCCGCCTTCCATGCGTGATACGCCTTCACCAGTTTCCCGTGCGCGCCGACGATGAAACGGTCCGCCGTCGTGCGCGCAAGATCGATCGCGTCGCGCTCGGTGAAGGTCGTCCGCTTCCAGTCGAACTGCGACAGCGCGTTGAAAATCCCGGGCGCGGCGGAGAGCGGCGCAGCCATGCCTTCAGTCCATTTGGACGGATTGTTGTAAAGATCGCGCCCAATTTTCGGCCAGAGAAAAAGCTCATGGCAGAGCGCATTGCGGAAATAATTACCTTCCCATCCGAAAATCATCGAGAGCGGCACCACCTTCTCCCATACGCTCTGCCAGCGCGCGGCATCGTCTCCGTAGCGGTCGCGGCAGAACTCGGGAAGAATACTCTTGATGCCGACCGCATCCTTCGACCAGGCGTTGACGGTAAAATGGCGAAGGTACAGGGTGTCGGTATGGCTCGACTCCGGCCAGAAGAGATACCCGGCGCAGAAGGGATCGTTCTGCACGAGCTTTTGGCGCTCTTCGATCAGCGGATAGTTAGCGCGCATATCAAGCGACGATTCGAAAGCGAGAAAAGAGGAGAACGTGTAGGGAAACTTTCCGACAAGCCCCCACTTCGTAAAGTCATTGCTCTCTCCGCGCTTCATTCCGATGCCGTGGTTCGTCTGCGCATCGCCCTCGTAATCCCAAATAATGTAACGCTTGGGGTCAAGCGTCGCGACGAGCTTCTGAACCTCTTGCGGATACCATGTAAAGTAAAAATCCCAACCTGCGAGCAGTATTTTCGAATCGGGATAATCGCGCTCTGCGCGGGAGAAGAACTTATTAAGCGCCAGCATCTTCAGCTTGAGATTCTCGGCACGGTTGGTGTAGCACATGCGCTCGCCGAGGCCGATCGTGTGCAGGAGCCCCGGGCCCGGGCGGCTGTAGTCGCTGACGGCCTGCCGGGTCAGCTGCCAGTACTTGTCGACCCATTTGTCATCGCGGATATCCCAGACCAGTCCGTTGCGCTGCGAATAAGACTTGCTCGCCTGCGGCAGAAACGGCGGATTGAACTTGTTTAAAAAATCTTCAGGCGTGGGCGAATACCAGTGGGTCATCGTACCGAAATCCTCCGGGACCATCATCCCGCGGTCAAGCGCATAACGCTGCACGTCCCGGCGCAATCTGCCGCGATACTCAAGCGACCAGAAAAGCGTCCGGTTGTCGAATCCCTTGCCGTGCCCGGGCAAATCGACCGCAGGGTCGGGATATGACACTTCACCGGGGAAAGCTCGCTGAAAAAGATCGTCCTGGCCGATGCGCAGCATCATCACATTGAGCCGTCTTTTTAGGCACCAGTCGATTTCCTTTTTCCAGTCGTCCATCCCCCAATGCTCGGCCTGGAAGCGCGTCAGTCCCCGATGCGCGAAATAACGGATTGCGCGATATTCGAAACGAGCCTCCTCTTTTATGTCGAGACCAGAAAAATCAATCCGGGATTTTTTCGGCACAAAATCCCCATCCCAAAAATAGCGGCATCCCCCGCGCCGCTCAAGTAGATCGTAGAGCGCATAGTAAACGCTGCGGAGATTGGAGCCGGTAAGACATACGCCATTACCGTCCGAGCGGATGGTGTACGCATCCTTACCCGAAGAGGAGATTTTGGGATTGATCGCAAACCGAACGAGATTAGGCTCAACATCTCTCCCAACAATCTTGCGGTAATATTTTTGAAACTCCGCCAATGGAGCAGCAAGCGACTTATCCGCCGCTTGCGCAAAAGTACTCACACACAGAGAAAAAACCGCAACGGCAAATCTTAAATTTGTTGAAAATCTTCTCATATGGTGATTATTGTACTACTATTTGGTAAAAAAAGCAACAACACTCCCGCTATGGCAAAAATTACAAATGACCCGCGTGTCGCGTCTAAAGCCGCGCCCCGTGGCTCATTTGTGATATATTTTTCGTCGCCTCCTGTGCTAAGCCTTCTATTTTAGGCAATGCTGCGCCACTCGGCAGGAATCTGTCGAGACTTGCCTGAGTGAATTTTACAGGCCACCCAGCCGCCCGTTGCTTGTTACAATCTCAGAAATTCTCTTGAAACATACCGCTGCGGCATC
>JAZQTB010000104.1:0-26923 GCA_045630425.1 Kiritimatiellia bacterium
GTGGGTGATAGCGGCCGTAAGAGTGGTTTTACCGTGGTCGACGTGGCCGATCGTGCCGACGTTCACGTGCGGCTTGCCGCCGCGCTCGAATGTTTCCTTAGCCATTTTTCTGACTCCTGTGAGTTGTTTATCTTCTTGTTAGACCGCCTCGAATGGAGCCACCTAACGGAATCGAACCGTCGACCTCATCCTTACCAAGGATGTGCTCTACCTACTGAGCTAAAGTGGCCTCTTTTGAGACGAAAACTTGATTAGTATACCAAAATCCCAGCCAACGTGCAAGGGGGGTCACCCTTTTTTTTAACGCGCCGGTAGCCATGACCGGTATTTTTATTCGCCTTTATCGAAAAGAGGCGTCGAAAAATACCTTTCCGCCGTGTCGGGAAGAACGGTCACGACCGTTTTTCCGGGTCCGAGGCGCTTAGCAAGCTTGAGAGCCGCAAAAACGTTCGTTCCGCCCGAAATGCCCGAGAGAAGACCTTCCTTGCACGCCAGATCCCGTGCGCACTGAAGCGCCTCCTCGTCGGAGACGACGCAGATATGCGAATAGATCTGAGTATTGAGATTATCCGGTATCAAACCGTCGCCGATGCCCATCTGAAGATGGGTTCCGACCGTGCCCCCCGCGAGAATCGCGGCGTTCTTCGGTTCGACCGCCCAGATTTCGATCGAAGGGTTCTGGGCTTTGAGCACTTCGCCTATGCCGCTCAGCGTTCCGCCCGTGCCGACCCCCGAACAAAAGCCGTGTATCGGACGCGCCGCCTGCTCCATTATCTCGAGCGCCGTCCCGTGGCGGTGCGCGGCGGGATTGGCGGGATTCGAAAACTGCTCCGGAACGAAGACCTTGGGATTTTCCTTAGCCATGCGCTGGGCGATCGCGGCGCACTCGGCTATCGCGTCTCCGATATTTCCGGCGTCGTGGACGAGAATCACCTCGGCTCCGTAGTGTCTGACGAGTTTACGGCGCTCCTCGCTCACCGAGTCCGGCATCACGATTATCGTTTTATACCCCTTTACGGCGCCGATCAGAGACAGCCCTATGCCCTGATTGCCGCTCGTCGGCTCGACGATGACCGAATCGGGCCTTAAGAGCCCTTTAGCCTCGGCGTCGCGGATCATGTTGAGCGCGGTGCGCGTCTTGATGGAACCGCCGACGTTGAGCGCTTCGAATTTTACAAGTATTTCGGCCATGTCGGGCGTCGTCATTCTCCCGAGCCTCACAAGCGGCGTATGGCCGACAGCGTCAAGAATCGTTTCGCAGATCATATCTCGTCGTTTAAAGTTGTTTTTTTACAGCGTCATGTCGCGCTTACGTCGCGCATAACCATCTTGAGAACCCTAAGGGCGATCAGAAGACCCGCGCCGGCAAAAAGCATCTGGCGGAGCGGAACCGTAAGCGGAAAGGCGACCGCGAACGCGATGAGCGCAATAAGCTGCAGATAAACGATCATCGCGATGAGAAGCCGGACAAAAGGCTTTTTAGACGGAATCCTGCTCTCGTCGGACGCGTAGCAGGTCAAACACGAGATATACGCGAACCAGACGGCCGAAACGATTCCGGCGAAGACGAAAAGCCGCGGGCTCGAAACTCCGAAGCCGTCGATCAGCGCGGCCGCGCCCGAAAGCACGTTAAGCGCGCGGCAAAGCCCCATCACGGGCGAGCGTTTCGTTCTGTTGTACGCAACTATCGATATCAGCAATGCCGACGAGACAACCCACCACATCGGCGGAAGACCGGAAATAAATCCCGTAAGAACGGCCGCCGCCCAAAAAACGCCGCGGGCGACGCGTGCGGCGGCGAGCAAAATCTCGCCGTCCGCGACCGGACGCCCCTTGTCGGTCCCGCAGCCGACGATATCGTTGTCGACAAGTCCGAAAAGATAGAAGAAAACCGACGCGAGAGCCGCGGCCGCGAGCCTTGCCGGCGAATATATTCCGGCGCCGAGCGCCGTAACCGCCGCCGCAGCTCCGACGAGCACGTCGCCGGGAACGGTCGGGATGTTCACGAACCTGAAAAGCCTCAACCACGATTTAAGCGACGGTTTTCTGGCCGAACGAATTATGTCGCGCGCTTTTTCGAGCGCCCTTCCGCGATGCGAAATCGCGTTCTTCTCGCCCGCCGAAAGTTCCGCGAAGGATCTGAAATATCCTTCCGGGACGAAAAGAGGATCGTACCCGAAGCCTTCGATCCCCGAGGCAGCTTCGGCTATCCTGCCGAACGATCTGCCGAGCGCGGAATGCTCGCGCCCTTCGGGATCTACAAGCGCGACGGCGCAGGTGAAGTTCGCCGCCCTGTCCTCAACCCCTTCGAGATTCTTCAGAAGAAGCGCGTTGTTGGCGGGCGTATCGCCGTCGCGCCCGGCGTAGCGCGCGCTTCTCACGCCCGGCGCGCCGCCGAGCGCGTTGACCTCAAGTCCCGAATCGTCCGCCATGCACCACTCGCCCGGATGCTTCGAGGCGATGGCGCGCACCTTGATGAAGGCGTTGCCGATGAACTCTTCGGACGTTTCTTCGACGCCGGCGGGATCGTCGGCGACGATTTCGAACTCGGGAAGTATCTCCGCTATCTCGCGGAGCTTATGGCGGTTGTGGGTGGCTACGTAAAGTTTCATTTTGAGTTTTTGCGCGAGTAGTGGAAATAAAGCGAGAGATCCGTCGCGACGAGACACATGTCGACGAGATAGACGGCGCACAGCCAGAGTTTCGTGCCTTCTACCAGATGCGCCGAAATCCCGCACAGATAACCGAGGATGACTATCATCATGAAGTGCGGCGACTTTCCGTCGACGCGCTTCGCCTTACAGGTCCGCCATATCGCGAACGGCCAGGAACAGCCGAACGCGAGCAGCATTGAAAGCTCCAAGAGTTCCGACGCCAAACTTGCGAACATAAAGCAGCACCTCCCGGAATCAGCGCTTACTGCGTCACCCTGTAGGAATCCTTGAGGGTTACCGTTCTGTTGAACACGGGCCTCTCGGCCGTATGGTCGTACTCGTCGGCGATGAAGTAGCCCGTGCGCTCGAACTGGAAGCGTTCGCCGCCCTTGGCCTGCGCCAGGAGGGGTTCGACATAGCCGTTCACGACCTTCAGCGATTCGGGATTCATGTACTTCAGGAATTCGCCCGGACCGTCCTTGAGGGGATCCTTCTCCGTGAAAAGCTTATCGTAAAGCCTGAATTCGGCGGCGACGCCGCTTGAACAGTCGACCCAGTGGATCGTACCCTTCACCTTGCGCCCGTCCGCCGCGTTGCCGCCCCAGGACTCGGGATCCCAGGTTCCGTGAATCTCGACGACTTCGCCCGCGTCGTTCTTCACGCAGCCGGTGCATTTGAAGATGCACGCTCCGCGAAGGCGGACCTCCTGGCCCGGCGCCATGCGGAAAAACTTCTTCTCGGGGACCTCCATGAAATCGGCGCGGTCGATCCAGACCTCGCCGCCGAACGGAATCTGACGCATGCCGGCGGACTCGTCGAGCGGATTGTTCGGAAGCTCCACCATCCTGACGTCCCCAGTCCCCCAATTATCCACCACAACCTTAACAGGGTCGACGACGGCCATACGACGCAATGCGGTCTTGTTGAGCTCCTCGCGGACGCACCACTCGAGAAGCGCGGGATCGGACTCGCTCTCGACTTTAGTCACGCCGACGCGCTCGCAGAATTCGCGGATCGCGCCGGGCGTATAGCCGCGCCTGCGCATGCCGCATACGGTGGGCATGCGGGGATCGTCCCAGCCGTTGACGTGCCCGTCGGTGACCAGCTGCAGAAGAAGACGCTTCGACATCACCGTGTAGGTGATGTTGAGACGCGCGAACTCGCGCTGCTCCGTGCGGATTTTAACTCCGTTTCTGACAGGCAGCATGCCCATCTCGTCGAGACGATCGACGACCCAGTCGTAAAGCGGACGGTGAACCTCGAACTCGAGCGTGCACATCGAATGCGTGACCCCCTCGAGAGCGTCCTCGATCGGATGGGCGAAATCGTACATCGGATAAATGCACCACTTGTCGCCGAGATGGTAATGTGCGACATGGCGGATGCGGTAGATCACGGGGTCGCGGAAATGGATGTTGGGCGAGGCCATGTCGATCTTCGCTCTGAGGCACCACTCTCCGTCGGCGTACTTGCCGGCCTTCATGTCGCGGAAAATCTCGAGGTTGCGCTCGGGCGTCGTATCGCGCGAAGGCGACGCGCGGCCGGGCTTCTCGGGAACGCCGCGGTACTCCTTCCACTCGTCCTGTCCGAGATCGCAGCAGTAGGCCTGGCCCGCCTTGATCAGATTCTCGGCGATCTCGTACATCCTGTCGAACATGTTGGAGGCGTTGTAAAAGCCGCTCTCCCCGCCGTCGCCCTCGCCCGACCAGCTGAAGCCGAGCCACCTGATGTCCTTCTTGATGTTCTCGGCGTATTCGTCGGACTCCTTCGTCGGATTCGTGTCGTCGAGCCTGAGATGGCACTCGCCTCCGAAAAGTTCGGCCATGCCGAAATCGAGACATACCGCCTTCGCGTGGCCGATATGGATGTATCCGTTAGGCTCCGGCGGGAAACGCGTTACGACCTTGCCGCCCGTCCTGCCTTCGGCGACATCCTTCTCGATCCACTGCCTCAGAAAATGTCTGGATGTGTCTGACTCGTTCATAATTTTTCTTTCCTGTTTAATTTTTTATAAAGCGTTTCGGCCTGGCCGATCAGATGCTCAAGCCTCGTTCTGTCGTTCCCGGCGCTTTTCGCGAGCCCCCGCCGCGCCCAGTAGATCGCGCTCGCCTGGGGATTGGTCCAGTCGTCGATACCGTAGAGCTTCTCGATCTCCGCCATTTCGGAGCGGTCCATCGAAAGCTCGTGCCACGCGTCGCGCCGCTTCACGTCTTCCACGATTTTGCGCCACTCTTCGCGGTAGAGAGGTGCCGCGACGTCTATCTTATGGCCGATTTTAAGCTCGAAAAGATACGCGAGCTCGTAGCAGATGTCGGGATCGCCGGGATTCCATTTAAGCGCCTCGTCCCTCAGCAGCCTGACGGCGGAATAGACCCAGAACCACTTATCCTCGTCGCGCGGCATCCTCAGTGAGATGTTGTACGAAAGATTCCACGCCGAATACGTCCAGACCGCCGTTTCATGCGGCTCCAAAAAAGTCAGCATGGAAGCGAGCTGCACAAGTTCGCCGAAGCGCCCCTGGCGCTCGAGCCTGTCGGCACGGAACCAGACGACCTCCGACGCGATCGACCTGAGCCCGCCGAGCGCGGCTATGACGCCCGAGCCGACGGACGGCACCTTGACGGGACTTCGGCCGTAAAGCCAATACTGCGCCGCCGCGCCGCCGGCCAGCAGAATGAGAGTTGAGACTATGACGGCGAACCTTCTCATGTCTCTTCTCCTACAAGCGTCTTCAATTTCGCGATCTGCTCCTCGTCGCCCATCGCGACAAGGACGTCGCCCGCGAGTATCTCGAGGCGGGGACCGACGTTACGTATGCGCGTCCGCCCGCGCACGACCGTGACAACCGTCGCTCCGGTCTCGGCGCGGATGTTGAGAGAGCCGACGGTACGGCCGACGACCGGCGACGACGGAAGCACCTCCACCCTGCCTATGATATCCTCGGGAAGAGTGAAAACCACCTCGCGCGAAATCCTGGCGAGTTTCTCGTCGACCTCCAGCGCGGCCCTGAAATGCCGCGACACGCGATGCCCCGCCTTGACGAAGAACCGGCCCCCGAACACGACGGTGACGGCGAGGATGGACCAGATTACCGCCCGCGCCCAGATTTCATCGGGGGCGATATGGATGTTGATCATCACGAGCTCCAGAAGCGCGAGAACGTTGAAGACCGTCATCACGAAATGGCGGACGATGTTCCGGATCGACACCTGCCAGCGCGCATCGCCCAGGCCGACTATGATCTCCGAGATCGTGTTGGCGGCGGACTTCGCTATGCGGAAGCCGAGCGAAAGCAGCGTTACAAGAACGATGTTGACCGCAAGCGCGAAAAACAGTTTCTTGTGGACGTCGAAGAACGCCGACAGATTCGACCAGTCTATATCGCACAGCAGCGAGGCCGCGACGGCGACCGCGAAACACAGCACGCCGATCATCAGTATCTCGACGACCGACCGTCTTACAAGAGCCCTTTTCTCGCATGTTCCGGAATTGCGGTACTTCGCCAGAAATCCCCGGTACCCGCTCAGGATGTTCTTGACCCTGAGCGGACATCTGTTCTCGACGAACGAACCCGCCCTGTCGGAAAGACGGATCATCATCGGATTGAGCATCGTCGTAACGAGAGAAGCGCCGACGACGATCTGGTAAATCGGTTTTTCGAGATCGCCCGTCGTGGTCACGTAGAGGAGCGCCACCATATAGGCGAACTCGCCGATCTGGGCGAGCGAGAACCCCATCTGGATGGAGGTTTTGATGTCGACGCCCGTCAGAAGCGCGCCCGAAGTGCAGTTGATGAGCTTCCCGCCCATTATGACTATGGTCAGAAGGAGTATCGACGGCCAGTTCGCCCAGCATTCCGCCGGATTCACAAGCAGGCCGATGGAAACGAAAAATACGGCCGCGAACATGTTCCGCAGCGGCTCGACCAGACCCGCAAGACGGGCACGGACCTCGGAGCCGGAGCCGACGACGCCGATGAGGAACGCGCCGAGAGCGAGAGAATAATCAAGCCTGTAGGCGATGTAGGTGACGAAAAAGCAGCACCCCAGAAGCGTAAGCAGAAGAGCCTCGTCGTCGCCGCGCATCGCGATGGAGGTAAGAAAGCGCGGGATGAGGACAAATCCGAAAAAGAACACCGAGACAAAGAACACGCCGAGACCGCCGAGCGATTTCAGGACCTCCGGAATATCCATTCCCGCTCCGTTGGCGACACCGGTCACAAGCGCGATGACGCCGACGCAGATGATGTCTTCGCAGACGGAGGTGCAGAGCACATACTTCACGAACGGACGCGAGGACCAGCGCATCTCGTCGATGACCTTCGCCAAAAGCGTCGTCGCCGAGTCGCATATCGCCGCGCCGAGGAAAAGCGAGGGAACCGTCCCCCAGCCGAAACACGTCCTGCCTATGGTAAAGCCGAGGCATATCATTATCACCGAATCGAGCAAGGCCGTCGGCATAACGACGTTGCTCGCCTTCTTGAGCTTAGACGTTGAAAGTTCAAGCCCCATCGTGAACATCAGAAAGACGATGCCGAGCTGGCCGATCGTCTGAACGGACGACTCGTCGGAAAGGAACGAGCCGCCCCAGGTATGGCGCGAAAGCATCACTCCGGCCAAAATATAACCTATCACCTTAGGCCATTTCAGCTTCGTGAACAGTAAAGACACGGACCCCGCGACAGCCATAAGCATCGCGAGGTCCTGCAAAAATGCGCCTTCGTTCATGGCGCTTACGCCTCCATCACTTTACGACCTTACGGCCGCCCCAGCCGGCGGAAGCCGCGTTGCCCTTGGCCTTTTCGTTCGGACGGAGGGAACGGACCGCAGCCCCGGCGAGCCACATTTCGTGATTGTGGAGTTCGTTGAGCTTCTCGAGCATCTTCTCCTTGTAGTCGGAACAGCCCGTGTCGCGGATGACCTCCTTGGCCTCCTGCATCGTCTTGACGCTCTTGTAGAGCTTCTTGAAGACAGGAAGCGTGGCCTTCTTGAACTCGGGCCTCCACTTGAGGGCGCCGTGCTGGGCGGTCTGCGAGCAGTTGCCGTACATCCAGTCCATGCCGTTCTCGTCGACGAGACGGATGAGCGACTGGGTGAGCTCCTCGCAGGTCTCGTTGAACGCCTCGGACGGGCTGTGGCCGTTGGCGCGGAGAGTTTCGAACTGGGCCTCCATGACGCCCGCGAGAGCGCCCATGAGAATGCCGCGCTCGCCTACGAGATCACTCGTGACCTCGTTCTGGAACGTGGTCGGGAAGAGATAGCCAGAGCCGACGCCGATGCCGATGGCCTTGGTGACCTCTTCGACCGTCTTGGCCTTCATGCCGTTAGGCTCGAACGCGTAGGAGCTGTTGATGCCCGCGCCCGAAAGGAAGTTGCGGCGGACCGAAGTGCCCGAACCCTTGGGAGCGACCATGACGAGACCGACGCCCTTCTTGGGCTTGATGCCGGTGAGCTTGTTGTAGACGTAGCCGAAACCGTGGGAGAAATAGAGGTACTTGCCGGGAGTGACGTACTTCTCGATCTGCTTCCAGACCTGACCGACGCTGCCGTCGGAAACGAGAAGCATGATGATGTCGCCCTTTTCTGCGGCCTCTTCGAGCGAGAAGAGCGTCTTACCCTCGACCCATCCGTCCTTCTTGGCGCGGCTCCAGCTGGAGTTGGCCTTGGTGTTCTTGCGCTGACCGATAATAACGTCAAAACCGTTGTCGCGCATATTGAGCGCCTGACCCGGACCCTGGATACCGTAACCGAGAACGGCGATTTTCTTGCCCTTGAGGACCTTGAGAGCCTTGGCAAGGGTAAACTCCTTGCGGGTGGTGATGTTTTCTGCGACTGTACCGAATTTGATCTTCATTTTTTAGTTCCTTGAGTTTTTGGAAACGTTTGATATTATATCACATCTACGCCATAATATACAATAATGGCCGAGCGAATAATTTCAGTTCGCAGCAACTGTGGTTTCCAAAAGTAAACGAACGTAATTTATTCGTTTACTTTTGGAAACCACAATTTCCGATAAACGACATAACCGCATTACCTTTCTTCTTTTATTTTTTGCCACAATGAGGGCAAAATGAAATTTCGGGTTCTGCTTTTGTTTCCTCGGACTCTTCTTTTTCCTTTTGCGGATTCAAATAGTCAACCAGTCCTGAGCTGATGATACCAGTTGGGATAGCGACCATACCAATACCAAGAAGTGCGATAAGTGCACCAAAAACACGACCAAGAACCGTTACGGGATAAATATCTCCATATCCAACTGTAGTAAGCGTGGCAACCGCCCACCAGAGCCCCGAAAAAGCATTCTTAAAGACCTGCGGCTGCGCATCATGTTCTGCGGCATATGTCGCGAGCGATGCCATCACGAGCAGAATGCCGACAACGAACATCGAGCCTATAAGATCACGCGACTTACTCTTTAAAACATAGCCAAGCGCAGACAAAATTACAAATCGTTTTAAAAAAGCGAATTTCGAATTCAATGAGGCCGCGACAGGAATACGCAATGAAGCATCTGTCTCAAGATTGAACAACTCAAACTTTCCAGATTTAGTACCGGTCAAAAAGCATCCCAATGTTCTACCAAATTCATGACACATTCTCCCAGGCAAAATAAAATAATCATAAAAGTCTCCCATCTTTTTCGACAATCTACTTCTTAACTTTGCACCTACTCCATGCAAAATCAATCCAAGTAGAAATATAAATATAAACCAGTCAAAAACTTGTTTTAGTGCGCCTTTGTAGCAATATCGAAATACTCCATTATTGAATCCTCTTTTATCGATTTTACTTTTTATCGCCACAAAGAACTTCTCTCGCCTGACTGATACACCAATCACTCTTACCGACACCCCAAACAAATGTGGCGTAGCCATATCCAAGATTTGCACATCCCAATTTATGATAGGTTATTGCTAGATTAGTTAATACATATTCATTGGACTTATCCAATGCTACGGCACACCTGAAGCAAATAAGCGCGGCCATCGTCTCCCCTTTCAAAAAGAGGCAACGACCATACAAATTCCACAACTCGCAATCTCCTGGGTTTTCTGAAAGTGCATCGTATAAGGCCTTCTCTTTAGATTCGAAAGAGACACCGTTTTCAAAAAATGTTTTTATGGCTCGAGCCCCCAATTCCGTACGGGGAGAGACCTTGCAAGCATCCTTGCCACCAGAAAGAAACATCTGTTGAAAAACCGGATTGCCTGCTACTGACACTTGCTTCTTTCTCAAAACAGAACGCTTAGTCACAACAATTTTCGTTGTGACGGTTTCTACAATTTCCTTCTCCTCTGATACGCAGGTCGTAATCGAAACATTTCCTTTCTCCGAAAAGCCGATAAGTAACTCTTCATTCGTTTGTTTACGAACTAAATTATTTGTTGTTACTATCACATTTGCGAGCAGATTAGTAACTGTTAAAACCGACTTCTCCTCGCGAGCATCACCATTTCCATTCGGCACAACAACCCATGTTTCATTTACATTAGGACCTCGAATCTTCGCTGCTGCATCCCGAATTGACTTAGCATAATCCGAAGTCTCCAAAAATGTTTTTATCTGCGAATTGACACTTTCGTATTCCTGCAAAACTCCTTTAGAAAAGTCGCCCGAAGGCAAAAGGTCAACCATAGAACATGCGATATAAGTACGCGACTCATCGGCCTTAACCATCATTGGAAGCATCGCCTGAAGCATTTTAAACACTGTCTCTTTATCAGGCTTTTCTAAAAACGAAGCGGGAATCTGTTTTATCACATCAGCTTTCGATGCGCATTGACCCAACCAAAGAAATCCATCGCTCTCTCCGGTAAATTCCTGCCCACCAAACTTGATATTACTATTTTGAAACCGCCATAATGAATTGCCAGAATCTAAAACCGAAGCCGCAAATTCCAAACCTGGCGAAGCCCATTTTGCCGCATTACGCTTTTGCGAAGTTTGCTCTATCATCCATTTTCGCAAAAGATCATTGGCTTCAAATACGGCCTTAAACTTTTGCCTTTTGCTATTCACCCCTTTTTTTATTGGAATCCGGACATGAACATACAAATCATCTCCAATTTCATAGACACCGGGATCTCTGCTTTTCACCTTATCCTGATATGTCTTGAAACGGGTACCATAGTCGGCGGCAAATGCCGCCGACCATGATAAGGCTGTGAAAACAACCGCCAACATGAAAGTAGAAATTATTCTCACGCCTTTACTCCTTCTTAGAAGTCAGTGTCAATCGTACCGCCGGAATGAGTTCCACCCGTGCTAACGGCCGAAGCAGCCTCATCCTTGGCACGTTTTTCTGCGGCAGCCTTGTTCGCGGCACAGCGAGCAGCAGCAGCCTTGAGCATAGCCTGACGCTTTGCTTCCTGAGCAGCACGCATTTTAGCGAGCTTTTCGCGCTGAGCCTGAGCCTGCTTTTCCGCGGCGGCACGCTTGGCGGCTTCCACCTTGGCGTTAACGGCAGCAGCACCTTCTGCTACACCAGCGGCACGAGCGGAAGGATCATTCTTCGTAGCCTCATAAGCGCGCGCAGCACCTTCAACGACGCCACGCTGCTTGTTGGTATGCTGAGCGACCAAGCCCGCATCAGCAAACATCTTCTTCATTGTCTCTCCAGCTTCCTTTGCAAAAGCAGGATCAATGTAGTAGGCTGCAACATAGATTTTCTTTCCAGTAATTGGATGCTTAAATTCCTTCTTAGCAAGAGACATGCAACCCTTCAGATGAAGATCGACCTTCGAGGCGATTGCATCGACAATCTTCTGCTTGGTAGCAGTCGACTGATCGGCGTAGACCTTAAGATTCTGCTTCATCTCGCGCTGGGTTACGAGATCGCCGATCAAGGCCATGGCAACATTCTTACGAGCTAATGTCTCTGCGAGCATGCGCTTACCATTCGCCTGAACGCCATATCCCGGCTCAACCGCACCAATACCGACAAAATAGTTGTTACCCTTATTATCGGTAAAGCGGCGCGTACCAATCATCGAACGCCAATCCTGAGCCTTCACCCAATCAAGTTTGGTGAACTTGCCAGGCTTACCTGCAGCAGTAAAATCACCAGTACCAATCTTAGCTGCGCAAGCCTGAAGCTTGGGAGACCAAACAATTGCAACGGCAACGCTATACTGCTTGGTGCCAGGATCCCACGATTCCGCCTGCGTCAACACGGTCGCACCGAGAAGCGGCATCTTCGAGAGCATTGAAGCAGTGCTTTCAGTTTCCAAAGCAGGCTCCTTGGGCAGCTTTGCTGCGGCTTCCTCCAAAGCCTTATATTCAGCAAGGAGGCCCAAAGCCTTCTCCTTAAGAGCTTTCGCTTCTACCTTCGCGGCTTCGGCATCGATTTTCTTCGCTGCGGCAATGGCTGCAGGATCGTATGACTTGTCGATCTTCTTGATGACCGCATCAATAAAGGAATTGAAACGATCGTTCACCGTCACCGTGCTAACCGTTTGAGCATCAGCCGCATTATATTCAGCTATCGCAGCTGCGAGCTCTGCACGCTTGGCTTCAACAGCCTCTTTAGCAGCACGGAATTTTTCAGCATTGTCATCGGTCTCTTCATCAAACTTCGTCAATGCACGATCCATAGCCGAAAACTCGGTATAAATTGCACGGATGACTTCCGCCTTCGCTTGAAGAACTGCATAATTTCCAATCTGCTCCCGCTTCAACATAAACGCCTTATCCTTCGCAGGATCGGCAATTTCCATTTCTGCGGCAGCCACCTGAATAACTGCTTTTTTTTCAGCATCATATCCAGCAGTGAATCCTAATGCCTCAAGGTCGGCATTGACCTTATTAAGAGCTGATTCCGCAGGATCATCAGGAAGAGCAGCTATTTCTGCAGCCTTTTCCTCTGCCACAGCGACAATCGCGGCGCCGCCGTCATCGGATGCCGCCGCCGCAACAGCCAATGTATCATCGGTCGCTACTGCCGCAACCGCAACAGCAGCGCCGTCCTTCTTTTCTACTGCCGCAACCGCAACAGCAGCGCCGTCATTCTTTTCTACTGCCGCAGCTGCGACAGCACCCATTTCCTGGGCAAACAGAGCACCGGCTGCAACGCCGATTGCTGCTGTAAACATTAGTTTCTTCATTTTTTTACCTTTCTTGGTTTATTGTGTACACAATTAAAATCCTGTTCCAGAATCGAGCGTTTCGACTGGGGTTGTATCGGCATCATCAATCATTTTAATTACCATATTATGAATTGCCTGATGCAGATGTTTATGAATCTTTTCGAAAATCGTACGCGACACTTCTTCTATGCGCTGTTCGCGGCTCAACACCTCGCTGTCCTTAGCCTTTTTCTCATTCATCTTCAACAATACGCGCGTCCCGTCAATCGATACTATTTCTATTGCAAGCGACAGCATCGTACCCATAGAATCAGCATTGCCAGGCGTCAGACGATCTCGATATCTTCCATCAAGACGAATTACATATTGAGCGATATCTCGATTTTCCGATATCTGCATCCCCTTATCAATAAAGAACTGCGTAAAGTTTCTAGAAAGTGCACGATCTGTCGCTTCAATATAAAACACAGGGTTATCCAATGTCTTAAAATAGGACTTATATGAATCATACAACTTGCGCTTTGAAACTCTCGCTACAATCTCTATTCTGAACTCCATTTCAACTTTTGTTTCTGAAATAACTCGATATTCCTCTACAAGAGCACCGGCAGATGTTGCCAGTCGCTTATGAAGTTCCTCTCTCTCATTCATTGAAACTTTTCCAACTACGAGCGTACCTGCAACCTGTTCAACCGCAGAACGAAGCGCATTCATTTCGGCAATGCGGCGCTCCATCCCCATACCAACAGCTTTTACAACACCTGAACTACCCCATTGCTTTTGCATTTCAAGCAACGTAGAGGTGTAATCAGCCATCTTACTCGTAAGATAAACCGCAACCTCCATTTCGCCTTCGGCATTCTTACCTGAACTGACCACCTGAATACCTTTAACAAGCTGATCAATAGAAGACTCCGTCATTGAAGAAACGAACGCCTTCGCCTCAGAAGAGTCATCCGTTGCAGACATTTGGAGAGCGACCACATCCTTCGCACGAAATGCCTGACCTAAAGCTTCCGTCACAGCTTTTACGGCATGCATCTGAGCTATTTCACGGCTTTTACTGACAGCGCCATGCCTATAGCGCGTTCTGCCAATACCTACCAAGAATACTCCGTGGGCCGAATTATATCCACCTCTTACAGTTGCACCTGTTTCACGCATTTCTACTAATAGGCTGAATATACACTGAGGGATTCCGCTTGCCCAACTCATATGTGCAACTACGGCAAATCCCAAAATCAGAATTTTTTTAATAAAATATTTCATAATACTGCAAAATAACTTTAAAAAGCACCAAGGGCATCTTTCAAACTGCGCTGCGGAGCAGCATTCCTACCTTCATTAACAGATTTTGGGGCGCGGCGAAGGAGCATTTTAACATCATCTTCTTTCGCTTCAAGAACGCTCTTTTTGTCTTCATCACCTACATACTCAAACTTTGTGTTTTTCGGTCCAGGTCGGGAAACACGCACCTTTGCTATCAACTCTTCATCATAACCAAGAACTTCCCCGGTTTGAGGATCCTTCAACTCATCGCCCAGCTCAAAAACCTCCCAGATATCTCCTTCAACAACCTGCTCAGCTGTAATATTTCCCGTTACAAATCGACGATTCGCAGATAGAACATACACAGGAAACGCAACATCATTCAAAGCCGTAACGACTTCTTTAGCGGTCAAAGACAATGTCTCTGTCATCACTTCCGTCTCTAAATTCTTTGTAGTTACCACGGCATTGGAAAGATTCTTTCTTCCTGTCTGCTTAATTGTTTTTGCCGCCAAAACTCTGCCATTCTCAATATTTGTAATCCTCAACTGCAACTCAATAATTCCAGTCAAAGAATTGACTTTCAGCCCACCAACATCAACTTGGGCTTTATAATTCCGAAATTGGATAATCTTGCCATAAATGCAGTACCCTGCCGCCTTAAGCTTATTGGACTCCGGCGCTGCGCCTTCGGTTAGACCTGCGTCCACCAATTTCAGCTCCTTCTGCACCTTTGCTAAATTCTCACGTTCAACAACCTCATATTTACGCGATGACACCACATTACCAACGATTCGATCATGAAGAATCTGAAGCTCTCCAGCTGTGATCCTACAATCTTCATTAGGAATAAACTTGTCTATAAATACCGATGCCTTCCCCGCAGCCAAAGCGGCAGAAGTTACACAGTAGACGATCAACAGAGCAATAATTTTTTTCATGTTCGAACCTTTCTTATCTTTATTAACGGATGCATGCATGCGTTCTTACACGCATGCATGCATTTTCTCAAAAATTATTCAAGAACTTGGTCATCACCGGTTGTCAACTCAGAAACTTTAGCATTGTGCCCCTTGAAAACATTTGCGTTTTCATAATTTTCAACCTCAACCCACGCCTTCTTGTTCTCAGCCTGAATAACCGATCCGCGAGCAAAAACCGACTGCTCAAACTTCGGCTTTCCACCGGCAACGTCATCTTTCTCAATTGTGAAAAATTCAATCGAGGTCGCCGGAATGTCTTCAGTCTTCACATAGCAAAGCGGAAGATACTTGTACGGCCACCACTTCCAAGACTTGATGCAAGGCGTAGCCTGATAATTCTTGCCCATGGCAATCTGCGCATAACGGCCATCGCCGCGAGTCTGAATCACCTTCACAGGCGGCAGGAAGCGAGACGCCACAATACGGGAAAACTTCTTTGCATTCAGATTAACAACCTGCGTAATCGCCGCCCTTACGTCACCCTTACCGGTATCGGTGATAAGCGAACGGAATTTCTTGGCAATAACGGGAGTTTTAGTGGCAATGTCAATCAACCGGAAATCGGTTTCAACCTGTGCACCGCGAGCTTTTGACGCATACGCCGTTCGCTTCCATCCCTGCTTTGCGACATATACCACATGAGACTGTGCGATCAACACGAGTTGGGCTCCGGGAATATTCTCAACCGCTGCCTCATCGCCAGCGAGCATCGCTTCCGCTGCGAGCGAAACCCCGTTTTTCCGATCTACAGTCTCAAACCATCCAAGATTTGAAAAATTAACCGCCAACGCGCCTTCCATCTGAGATGCGAGATATTCATCGTTCGACTTGTCGGTGGCATGAGGCAAAGTACTTGATCTGATTGCAATTTTAAATTTCTCAGACGGCACCGGCATTGCGTTTACTTCTTTGTAGGTTTCCCTATCACGTGCCGTTTGCTCGACCATCAATGGATCAACCGTCGAGCAACCACTCATTATACCTGCGAGGGCTGCCGCACCCGCAATCGTCATCAATTTTTTCATTTATTTTCCTTTTTTTGTCCTTGTTTGTTGCGTCGCGCCTTCTAAGGACAAAAAAAGGCGTGGCGTGTTACATAACATCCTGTCTAATTCAAGGCATCGCCAAACGCCCGTTCTAAAACATAGATGATGAACACGCCACGTGTGATTGCACACGTAGCACGAACACCGTATTCCGCTTTAGAACTTGAAATTTTGGCGATTTCTGAATTAAGCGTCATACGCTGATTCGCGTACGTTGTATGGGTTAGCTTTCGCACCCCATACTCACTCTCACTCCTTGGTTTAGTTTAGCGTTTAGAGTTTGTTAGTTTAAATCCGCTAACCGCTAATCACTAATCAAGTGGAGAAGCCGACCGTTATTGATACTGCGATCGGTATATCATTTCAATCAGCTGTCTTTTCTTCCTTTCATTGTTTGGTTACTGATGTGAAAAATTGAGTTACTTGAATATTGCGATAATAATTCCCATAGCTCCGAGAATAGTACCGCAAATAGTCCACCATAGAGAAATCGTATATCGTCTTCTCTCCTCACGCGCTTTCGCATTCTCCCGATCCTGAGCCTCCTGTTCCATCAAAATCCGCTCTTCTTCTTCCAAACGAAGTCTTTCAGTGCGAATTTCAGCGTAAGAGGCATCAATCGCATCTCGTATTTTAATCAACTCCGAAAGTTCTTCTTCAACTCTCGCAAAAACATTTTCTTCCGCATCTCTCAATTTTCTGAGCGAGCACAGGAACGTTCTTGCCGTCAAAAACCTCTCACGATATTTCTTCCATTCACCAAGATGCCGATCTAAAATATCCGTTGGAAATTTCTGAATAAAGAATGATGCAATGTAATCTAAAAAATAGCCGATTGCAGCCTCATAAGCATCATACTTAGCCCTCAAACAATGCTGCAATGTACGCTCAACATCCTCTTCGACCAAGTGGCACATCGCATAGCGCAACTGATTGATTGCTGGCAATGCAACTTCACCAGAAACACGCTCTGCAAACTTAACCGCATTTTCAGCATCGTGAAATGCTTCTTGCAACACCTTATTTTGTTCTGATTCCGCCATTGAAAAAATCCAACCACCCTTAAATCTTTGCGGAAAGAACACGTTCAAGCCGCGAGTCCATTTGCTCTTGCGTAACATACCTGCCAAACGCCAAACGCGCGTTACCGCTCGCCTGTCTCATAACAGCGCGACGGTCACACTCCTCGCTTGGGTTTGTGAACTGCGGAATACTGCGAGGTATATGCACCCTGATATGCGATGTCTTCAGCGTATCAAGCATACTCTTAAAATTAAGCATACGCTCCTCCCCTCCGAGCAACATCTAATGTTTTCATGTAAAACGCTTTGCTTTCCTTTTCTGTCTCAAATTTATGTGCATGCGCCACATTCGAATCTGATTTCACGCATCCTGCAGGGCGCACCAACATACGCACAAAGGCGTTCGCCGCCTTTGCGTCATCACAATAAAAGTTCGCTGTTATACTTGATGTTGCCATAAAATTACCCTCGCTTTCATCTAAAGACATAATTTCTCCGTCAAAAAGCGTCAATATTATATCATTTTTCTGCCGATAATGATAGGCGCGAAATTTGCAAATTTATGGTTTTGCCTGTTGGTTAGTTATGAGAGATGAGTAATGAGTAATGGGTACTTCTACACGTTCTACACCTCTACACGGCCAAAAACCCCAACATAAAACAACTCTAAACTAACCTTCAGGCCATTTGGCAGGTTTTCTGCAAGCTTGCACCCGCCTCTATCAAAGATCTTTCATCGCGCTCACGCGATATAGCCGACTTCCCTTGCCCTCCATCGACTGAAACTTTCAATATTATATCACATTCAGCACCTTATAGAATTATCATACACTTCATCAGGGCACAAATCCGCTCCATTAGGCCACATGACTGTTCCGTGATCGGCAACAACCTTATCGAAGACGCCGTCGGACCATATCCCAGAAAGGCACTCATAATCTCGATAAGGATTGCAATCAAACACACCGTTTTCGCCATTGCGAAATGTGATCTTCAAATGGAAATTCGGCAGTGCAGAAACTTCTTTTACCCGATTCATCAACATGGCATACCTCCTCAGCGGATAGGATCAATCCAAACGACATCCTTGCCGTCCATGCAAAGTTTCCAGTTCAGCATAAGTTCTTCATTACGCAAATCAATAAATGTCTGCGCATTGCGAAGTTGCTTTCCAGGAATCTCTCCAGCCAACACTTCACCCTCTGGAATTGAAAGCACACATTCATCATCGCCATACATAACATGAACATGCGGACGATTGTGTCGCCCGTTCTTCTCAGGATACATATAGAGAACCATACCAAGAAATGCAGAAACTCGACCCATAAATTTATTTTCCTTTCTGATTTTTCACTTCAGTATTTTTGCGAAAAGCGTCATACGCTGATTCGCGTACGTTGTATGGGTTAGCCTTCGCACCCCATACTCACTCTCACTCCTTGGTTTAGTTTAGAGTTTTGATTTAGGTGAAGATTTGAGGTGAAGATGAACAATGGATATTTTCTTTATTTTAAAAAGATATCATTCCGCTGTTCACCTTTAGCCTTCACCTTCTACCTCGATTAACAACTAACCAAGTGGGGAAGCCGGCCACTATCCTCCTTCGCTCTCCGAGCTTCCACCTACGCACTGCGTGCTACAGTGGACAGGACGAAGGACTGGCGACCGGTATATCGTTTCAATCAGTTATCTCTTCTTCCTTTCATTGTTTGGTTACTGATGTGAAAAAATGGTTACAACGAAGCAAACATTTGATCGTAGACCACACCATCTTTTGCGTTGCGTCTTGTTGTCCACGATTTAAAGCCGTTCGCCTTATAAAATTCAAGCAACTTTGGTTCTTCTGCTTCACGCTCTATCATGACCAATTTACCACCGATTGCGCTCTTTGTCGCACGAAACACATCCATCGCCGCACAAAGAAGTTCAGAACCTTCAATCTGATGGTCCCTTGGCAAGGCGAAATTCTTTCCGATTTGAGCGATTAGATAGACAGACGCTGTAAAATTTCCCGACGAATCGATTTCAGAAAAACGGCTGATAAGGCGCTTGTTTGCCGAATTCAATGCATTAGACCCTACAGAGTAGGCTTTCATCATGACCGTAAAGTAGCCAAGCAAATCATTCGTTTCCGAATCAAAAGCCAAATATGTTACGGATGAGGACATTCGGCTTGATTGCACCGCGCGAGAAGTATCCTTTAAATACAGTTCAACCTCTCTATTCAAAGGACAAGAAAATGACCGAAGAAGGTCATAGAGCTTTTGCGCTCCCATAACCTCTTCATATTCTTGAAGTGTTACAATACTTACGCTTGAGCGCATTCCATTGCCCTTTTATGAGCCTTCTCGAAGAACGCCCGCTTCTGTGCTTCGGATTTAAACCCAACCACTCTAACTGACCTAACAGGCTGAAAAGACGGTTTCACGTCCGTGAAAAGAGCGTGAACAATCTTATTGGCGGCCTTGGGGTCGTCAGTGTAAAAGTTCGCTGTTATACTTGATGTTGCCATAAAATTACCCTCGCTTTCATCTAAAGACATAATTTCTCCGTCAAAAAGCGTCAATATTATATCATTTTTGCGCCGATATTGATAGGCGCGAAATTTGCAAATTTATGGCGCGACTGATTTATTTTTGTCATCCTCGGAATTACATCGGATTTTTTTGATACAATATCGTCATTATGACGAAAGCATGGAGCATATTGCCCGACGAATGGAAACCGATTCTGAAAGAACGCGGCCTAAGACCTTTCCGCGCCGACCAGATTCTGCAGTCGCTGTACAGGGACTACATCGATGACTGGGACAAAGCGACGACCCTGCCCAAGGATTTCCGCGAAACGCTTAAAGCGGAATTCCCTCTGACCAGCGCCGCGGTTCTCGACACGTCCCGGTCCGAGGACGGAACGACGAAACTCCTTGTCGGATTCGACGACGGCAACTCCGTCGAGACGGTTCTCATACCCGCAACGGGCCGATTTACCCAATGTATCTCCACACAGGTCGGCTGCGCGATGGGGTGCGCTTTCTGCGCGAGCGGCTCGCGCGGCGTCGTAAGATCGCTCACCGCCGACGAAATTGTCGCCCAGTATCTTCTCGCCAGAAAATTCGGCGAAATCACCAACATCGTCGTCATGGGCATGGGAGAACCTTTCGCAAACTACGACGAGACGATGCGGGCGTTGAAGCTCATCAACGCGGGAAAAGGCCCCAATCTCGGAGCGCGGCACATTACGATTTCAACCTGCGGCATCGTGCCCGGTTTCGAACGTCTGGCGGCCGAGGGAATCCAATTCGAACTTTCCGTTTCGCTCCACGCGCCCAACGATGAACTGCGCAGCGAACTTATGCCCGTAAACAGGCGCTGGCCCATCGACGAACTTCTTGAGGCGTGCGCCGCCTATACGAGAAAAACGAAACGCGTCATAACCTTCGAATATACCGTCATAAAGGGCGTGAACGATTCCCGGGCGGACGCCGAGGAGCTCGCCCGTCAGGTTAAGCGGGTTCCTATGGCGAAAGTCAACTTGATTCCGCTTTCGCCGGTTTCTCACAGACCGGACTTTAAGACTCCGGACGAGAGGACGCTTTTAATGTTCCTCGACATCCTGATGAAAAACAAGATCCAGACGATGCTCCGCCGCTCCCGCGGGAAGGACGCGGACGCCGCATGCGGACAGCTGAGGCTGCGGAACATCTGAAGACATTCCTGAACTCGAAAAAAAGAGAGCCGCTTTGAAGCGGCTCTCTTTTTCGGCTGTTTGAAGTATATCTTACTTCGTAAGCTCGGCGGTGACGCTCGCGAGAACGTCGCGGAGAGCCTTAGGAACGCGCTTGGCCGTCTTGGAGACGACCTTGGAGTCCTTGGAAGCCTTGGCGTCGTACTCGTCGTAGCTCTTGCCGATGGTCTCGATTTCCTTGACCCAGCCGGCCTTGTCGACCTTGAGGATTTCCTTGAGGTCGGCGGGAACGACTTTGAACTTACCCTCGTTGTTGGAGAGGTCGATGTCCTTCTCGAGCGGGAGGTTGCCGATCGCGGTCTGGGTGGCCTTCACCTTGCCGTCGATACGGTCGCAGATCCACTTGAGAACGCGGCTGTTGTCGCCGAAGCCGGGCCACATGAAGCGGCCGTCGTCGCCCTTGCGGAACCAGTTGACGAAGTAGATCTTGGGAAGCTTCGAAGCGTCGGCCGAGGTGCGCTCCATCTCAAGCCAGTGCTGGAAGTAGTCGGCGACGTTGTAGCCGAAGAACGGAAGCATCGCCATAGGATCGCGGCGGACCTGACCGATCTGATCGGAAATGACGGCGGCGGTAACCTCGGAACCGGCGGCGGAACCCATGAACACGCCGTGGGTCCAGCTCTTGGCCTCGTTCACCAGAGGAATCGTGGAAGGACGGCGACCGCCGAAGAGGATGGCGTCGATCGGTACTCCCGTGGGCTTCTTGTTGTAGAGACCGTTGAAGCCGGCCTTGTCAAGAACGGGGCAGTTCTCGGCGGGAGCCGTGAAGCGCGAGTTCTTGTGAGCGGCGACGTAACCGGACTCCTTGATCTCCTTCTTGGTCATGCCGGGCTTCGGACCCATGCGGTAGGGATCGTCCTTACAAACGTAGCAGGGATTGCCCTTCCAGTCGATACCTTCCTTGGGAGCCTTAACGCCCATGTCTTCCCACCAGATGTCGCCATCGGGAGTAAGAACGACGTTCGTGAAGATCGTGCCCTTCTTGCAGCTCTTGAGAGCGTTGGGGTTGGAGTCCATCGAAGTGCCGGGAGCGACGCCGAAGAAGCCGTTCTCGGGGTTGATGGCGTAGAGACGGCCGTCATCACCGGGCTTGATCCAGGCGATATCGTCGCCGATGGTCTGAAGCTTCCAGCCCTTGAGCTTGGGCTCCATCATCGCGAGGTTGGTCTTGCCGCAAGCGGACGGGAACGCGGCAGTGACGTGGTACTGCTTCTTCTCGGGGCTCGTGAGCGTGAGGATGAGCATGTGCTCGGCCATCCAGCCCTGATCCTTGGCCATCTTCGAAGCGATGCGGAGAGCGAAGCACTTCTTACCGAGAAGAGCGTTGCCGCCGTAGCCCGAACCGAACGACCAGATTTCGCGATCTTCGGGGAACTGGGTGATGAACTTGTCGTCGATGTTCTTAGCGCAGGGCCAAGCGACATCCTTCTGGCCCTTCTTGAGAGGAGCGCCGACGGAGTGGATGCAGGGAATGAACTCACCGTCGGTGCCGAGCTGCTTGATGACGGCGTCGCCCGTGCGGGTCATGATGTTCATGTTGACGACAACGTAAGGCGAGTCGGTAAGCTCGATGCCGTACTGGGTGATGGGGTTGCCGATGGGGCCCATCGCGAAAGGAATGACGTACATCGTACGGCCCTTCATGCAGCCCTTGTAGCTCTTCTCCATGAGCGGCTTCATGACCTTGGGGTCAACCCAATGGTTCGTGGGACCGGCGTTGATCTCCTTCTCGGAACAGATGAAGGTACGGCCTTCGACGCGAGCGACGTCGCTCTCGTGGGAGCGGGCGAGATAGCACTCGGGACGCTTCTTGGCGTTGAGCTTAATGAACTGGCCGTTCTTGACCATCATCTCGCAGATATCAATGTGCTCTTTCTTGGTACCCGTCACGACGACGATCTTGTCAGGCGTGCAGATCTTGTTCCACTTGTCGACCCAGGCGAACACCTTGGCGTTCGCGAATTTCGGCGTTTTGGCCATGTTTTTTACTCCTTAATTAGCCCTTTCGGGCGGTTTCAAAACCGATTAAGTATAAGTATATCAAATCTTCCCCCGTTAGCATAGAGGGAAAATAACCGATTACACTTGCTTTTCGACCGGTGCGACAAAACCCTGCTGCCTTAAGAGCGGTTCAACCTCGCTCCTGCGGCCGCGGAATTCAATGAATACATCATACGCGCTCTTGGACCCGCCGAGACCGTAAATCGTCTCGCGAAGTCTGCGCCCCACAGCCTGAAGAGCCTCGTCGTTGTCGAGCCCGGCCTCCTCGAACGCGCCGTACGCGTCGGCGCTCATGATCTCGGACCACTTGTAGCTGTAATATCCCGCCGCATACCCGCCGCCGAAGATGTGGGTGAACGAGCACAAAAAGCGGTCGTCGTCCGTGAGCGGCATGCCGAAATGGGTGAATACGGCGCGCTTGACGGCATCAGGATCGACTTCGGTTTTCGCGGTATAAAGATCCATATCGGTCTTGCCGAGCGCGAGCTGACGGCGGCAGAACGACGCGGCTCTGAAATTCTTCGCCGCGAGAACCCTCTTTTTGAGGTCTTCCGGAACGACGAGCCCCGTGCGGCCGTCGAGACACCAGTTCTCCATAAACTGGCTGGCGACTTCGACGGCGTCCCATTCGACGAGATTGATGCCCGCGGCGTCCTCTTCGCCGACGCGGGTAAGCATGCACTGAAGCGCGTGACCGAACTCGTGGAACACCGTTTCGACTTCGCGGAAAGGAAGATAACACTTCCCGTCTTCGTCGCGCTCGGGGAAATTAAGAGCCATAAGCGCGACGGGCTTAAGAGCGAGCCTGTCGTTACGGTTGCCGAATTCGTTCATCCACGCTCCGCCTCGCTTCAGCCCGTTGCGGACGAACGGATCGGCATAGAACCAAGCGATATCCTCGCCGTTTTCCTTAAGCGCGAAGAATCTGACGTCTTCATGCCATACGCTCGGCCTGTCGGGCCCCTTCAGTTCGACGCCGTCGACTCCGAAGAGAAACTTCGTGATTTTAAAGAGCCCCGCGAACACATCCTCCACCTCGAAATACCTCTTAAGCTCCTCTTCGCTGTAGGAATACTTTTTCTCTCTCAGGCGCTCCGCGAGAAAAGCGTAATCCCACGGTTCGACCTTGACGCCTTCACCGAGAAATTCAGCCGCAAGAGATTCGAGCTCCCTCTTCTCGTCATCGGCGATTTTCTCCGTCGCCGAATCAAGCTCGTCGAACATGTCGTAAACCGCTTTCACCGAGGGGGCCGACTTCGCGTCGATCGAAAGAGCCGCGTAATCCTCAAATCCGAGAAGCTCCGCGAGTTCGCGCTTCAACGCGAGAATTTTCGTGATGCGAGGCGTATTGTCGCCGGCGCGCGACGCGCGGGCGCGGTAGAGAACCTCACGCACTTCGCGATCGGCGCATTCCTTCATCGTCTGAGGATAATTAGCGTCGTCGATCGTGTAGTTCACGCCGTTCTTCTCGTACCTGAACGCGTTCGTCGCGTCGAGAACGGCGTTTGAAAAATCCATGGCGAGCTTCGCGAGTTCAGCGCGTATCGCATTGAAGCGTTCGCGCTTTTCGCCCTTCAGCGCGATGCCCGCGTGTTCGGCGGACTTGACCATCTCCTTTAAGATGCGCTTTCTGGTCGCGCCGGTCTCGCCCTCGAACACGGATGAATCGAGAATCTTCTTCGCGGCGGAATAAATCTTTTCTGACTGGGCGGTGCGGAGCGAAAACGCGATCATCCCCGGCTGGAATTTCTCTTCGAGCTTTCGCCACTCTTCGGAATTCATGACGGAAGTCATGTGGGTGAGCATGCCCCACGTCCGACCGACTTCTCTCGTGGCGTCGTCGAGTTTCGGAATCAGCTCGTCGTATGAAGACGGATTTAAGTTCTCGATCTCAGAGACGGCCTTATCGGCCGCGGCGAGAAGTTCGGGCATCCGCTCCTCGACGAACTGAGGAGTGAACCGGTTCCAGTCGGGAAAGTTCTGCATCTTGAAATCCTTTAGATCGTCGCGCGGTCGCAGAGGGCCGAAACGAACAGAGCCTTGATCGTATGCATGCGGTTTTCGGATTCGTCGAAGACCTTGGAATACTTCGACTCGAACACCTCGTCCGTAACCTCAAGAGCGCCAGTATCCTTTGTGACGTCCGTATTGAAGTCGTGGAACGCCGGCAGGCAGTGAAGGAACATGAGCTTGCCGTCGATGTTGCCCGTAGCGCGCATAAGATCCATATTGATCTGATAGGGGCGGAGCATCTTGATGCGTTCAGCCGTCTTCGACTCCTCGCCCATCGAAACCCAAACGTCTGTGTAAAGGACGTTCGCGCCCTTGACGCCCTTTACGGGATCGTCGAAAACGCGGATGTCGACGCCGTTGCGCTTTGCGACCTCCTCGGCCTCGGCGAGAACGGCCTCGTCCGGCCAGAGTTCCTTCGGCGTGCAGCAGACGTATCTTACGCCCGCCTTGGCGCAGCCCATCATAAGCGAATTGGCGACGTTGTTGCGGCCGTCGCCGACATAGGCGACCGTGCAGTCCTTGAGCGAGCCGAACGTCTCCTTTATCGTCAGAAGATCGGCGAGAATCTGGGTCGGGTGATAATCGTCGGTAAGACCGTTCCAGACGGGAACGCCGGAATATTCGGCGAGCTCTTCGCAGGTTTTCTGGGAAAATCCGCGGAAGAGGATTCCGTCGTAGATGCGGCCGAGAACGCGGGCCGTATCCTTAACCGACTCCTTCTTTCCGAAGTGGATGTCGGGGCGCGTCAGATATTCGGCGCCGCCGCCTTCATCGCGCACGGCGATGATGGACGAATTGCGGGTACGGGTCGAGGACTTCTCGAAAATGAGCGCGATATTCTTGCGTTTGAGAAGATCGCCCCTGACGCCGGCCGCGCGGCGGGCCTTGAGCTGGGCGGCGAGGTCGACGAGATCGAGCATCTCCTCGTCGGTGAACGACGCTAAACGCATAAGCGAGCGGTTACGCAAAGAATCCATCCATTTCAACATTTCTATTTTCCTTCTGCTTTTTCGTTGTTTAATTTTGCCAGCAACGCGATCGTCGCCGTATCTGTTCTTAAAATTCTTCCGCCGAGAGAGCGGCATTGGAAACCTTTTGATTTCAAAAGTTCGACTTCATCGCCGGTCCAGCCGCCCTCGGGGCCGATCGCTATCAGAAGACGACCTTCCGGCGGCTCGCCGATCGGTTCGGCGTTGTACGGATGGGCGACGATGCGCGTCGAATCCGGATAAAGCGAATCGAGCTCTTCTCGGATAAACCTGACGAAATTGCGCCTGCACTCTAAGCGCGGAACGACCGTCGTACCCGACTGCATGAGCCCGTCGACGAGAAGCGGACGGTAATTCTCTTCCTTCAGCACCGTCGCGCCCCAGAACGCCTTCTCGACCTTTTTAGCGCCCACGAGAACGATATCGCCGACCCCCATCGCGGCGAGCTGCGGGAGAAGCCTCTTGAAAACGCGCGGACGCGGCGGAGCGAGAATAAGATCGGCCCAGGGCTTCAAGGACTCGCCGGAATGTTCCAGCTCGATCTTTACGGTATAGGAACCGAAAGTCCCGCCATCGGCGCATTCGATCTTTCTGATTACGCCGGTGCCGATTTTACCGTCAAGTTCGCCCGTCTTGACCGTATCGCCCACCTCTGAATGCAGCACCTCGACGATATGCGCCGCGCGTTCGCCGGAAAATTCGGCGACGCCGTCGGTAATTTCAGATTTCTCGAAGAGTATGCGGTTCATCTGTATATTTTATCAAAAATAAGCCCCCGCATACAAACTGGAATATCCGCAGAAGAAGAAATAGAGTTTATTATCCGGCTTCCGTAATTTCCGCGGTTAAAAATCACGCGTCAAATTCTCACTTCACAAACCATAATAAAACCGCCACATTTATCCAATTTTCTATCACTTTTCTCCAATGGGGACAGTCCCCCTGGCTATTCCCCAAGCTATTCATTGCGAGAAAAAACATATATCAATACATTTGTCCCTTTGGCAAATTCCATCTGCTGGACGACACCCAAATTATCAAAGCGCAATGTCAAGTCTTCGTCATTAACATTGACAGTCCGCGAGTCTTTTTTTCGCAACCAATACCGGAAATCC
>JAZQTB010000105.1:0-51637 GCA_045630425.1 Kiritimatiellia bacterium
AAGCTCCTCGAGCAGGGTCAGGCCGGTGACAACGTCGGCTGCCTCCTCCGCGGTACGAAGAAGGAAGAAGTTACCCGCGGTCAGGTTCTCGCCAAGCCCGGTTCCATCACTCCTCACACGGAGTTCAAGGGCCAGGTTTACGTCCTCACGAAGGACGAGGGTGGCCGTCACACCGCGTTCATGAAGGGCTATCGTCCTCAGTTCTACATCCGTACGACCGACGTTACGGGCGACATTCAGCTCCCCGAGGGCGTTGAGATGGTCATGCCCGGCGACAACGTCGAAATCACCGTCAAGCTCATCGCTCCCGTCGCTCTCGAAGAGAAGATGCGCTTCGCTATCCGTGAAGGCGGCCGCACCGTCGGCGCCGGCACGGTATCGGCCGTGATCAAGTAACAGATCAAGGTCTTCTGTGAGATGCCCGCCCGTCAGCACCGACCGAAAGTGGTCGGTCGGGACGGCGGGTGGGCTCTGAAGCATCAAAGACTGAAAGTAGAGAATTAAAATGCGTGATCTCGCGATTCTGTCGTGCACCGAGTGCAAGCGCCGTAACTACACCACGACCCGTAACAAGAAGACGACCACCGAGCGTCTCGAGAAGGTGAAGTTCTGCCCCAGCTGCCGTAAGCGCACGACCCACAAGGAAACCAAGTAAGGTTTTCGCTCCGATTTTTTTAGGGTAGTAGCACAATGGCAGTGCAGCGGTCTCCAAAACCGCCTATGGGGGTTCGATTCCCTCCTACCCTGCCAATAATGGAGAATGAGATAAATGAGCAAGCTTAGTAAAACTCAAGAATATCTGGCCGGCGTCAAGGCCGAAGCCAAGAGAGTGTCATGGCCCTCGAAGCGCGAGCTTTGGGAGTCTTCTCTTGTTGTTATCGCGTTCATTTTCATTCTTGCCATTACAACAGGTGTCTGTGATAAGGTAATCATGTTTATCCTGGACCTTTTCTTGTCGAAATAAGGTGTGAGGCATAAGTTATGGAAAAGCAATGGTTTGTCTTACATACCTTGACCGGTCAGGAGAACAAGGTACAGCGTTCGATAGAGGCTCGTGTTAAAATCGAGCGCATGGAAGACTATATCGGTCGTTGCGTCATTCCTACCGAAAAGGTCAGCGAGAAGAAGAACGGCAAGAAGCGCACTCTCATAAAGAAATTCTTCCCCGGCTACGTTCTTTGCGAACTGGCCCTTTATGATGAAGAGCGCGGCGTCGACGATTCCGGTCGCAAAGCCATTTATGAGAGAACTTGGCAGTTCCTCCGCGAAACGCCCGGTATGATCGGTTTCGTCGGCAGCGACCGCCCGATGCCTCTTAAAAAACACGAAGTTGACGCCATCCTTCTCAATAAGCCCAGCGGGGCTCAGGATGTCGAGCGTCCGAAATTCAATTTCTCCGTAGAGGATACGGTGAAGATAAACGATGGCGCGTTCATGGGTTTGACGGGCCAGGTTTCAATGGTTGATCCCGACAAGGGCAAACTCAAGGTTGAGGTAAACATCTTCAACCGCAAGGTCCAGGTCGACGTCGAGTACTGGCAGGTCGAGAAGGTAGCTATCGAAGAGACCTTCACCGAGGCCAAGTAATCGGCAGGTTTTGCGGTCCGTTTTCACCGGGACAGGATCCCCGGGAGGAGCCGCACGAAAAACAAAGGTAGGCGAAAATGGCCAAGAAGGTTACCGGAGTCGTTAAACTCCAGATCCCGGCCGGCGCTGCGAATCCCGCACCGCCCGTCGGTCCCGCCTTGGGTTCTGCTGGTGTCAACATCATGCAGTTCTGCAAGGAGTTCAATGCGAAGACCGCCAAGGACGCTGGTCTCGTAATCCCCGTAATCATTACCGTTTATCAGGACCGCAGCTTCTCGCTGCAGTTCAAGTCACCGCCCGCGTCGGTTCTTCTCAAGAAGGAAGCCGGTCTCGCGAAGGGCAGCGGCGTTCCCAACAAGAACAAGGTCGGTAAGGTCACCAAGGAACAGGTTCTCAAGATCGTTGAGATGAAGAAGGCCGACCTCAATACCGAGGATCCGGAGCAGGCTTACAAGATGATTGTCGGCACGGCTCGCAACATGGGAATCGAGGTGGTTGAATGAAGCACGGTAAGAAGTATCGCGCCGCTCTCAAGAAGGCGCCCCAGAAGGCCGTTTCCATCGAGGAGGCCGTCAAGTTCGTCAAGGCAAACGCCGGTGCGAAGTTCGACGAGACTGTCGACGTTTATTTCCACCTCGGCAAGGATCTCACGAAGGGCGATACCGCCGTTCGCGGTACGGTTAAGCTCCCCAACGGTTCCGGCAAGACCGTGAAGATCGCCGTGTTCGCCGGCGGTGACGCGGCCGAAGCGGCCCGTCAGGCCGGTGCCGACTACGTCGGTATGGCCGATCTGATCGAGAAGGTCACCAAGGAAGGCTGGTGCGATTTCGACGTCGCCATCGCCACCGTTGAAGCGATGAAGGAAGTCCGCAAGTGCGCCCGAGTTCTCGGCCCCCGCGGCCTCATGCCCAACCCCAAGACGGGTACCGTCACCGACGACACCGCCACTGCCGTTAAGGAAGCCAAGGGCGGTAAGGTCGATTTCCGTATGGACAAGACAGGCAACCTCGCCGTCATCGCCGGCAAGCGCAGCTTTGACGATGCCGCTCTCGTGGGCAACATCAAGGCCGTCGTGGCCGCCGTTCAGGCCGCGAAGCCCGCTACTGTCAAGGGTACCTTCATCAAGTCCATGAGCATTTCCTCCACGATGGGTGTCGGTGTTCCCGTGATCGCCGCGACGGATGCCGAATAAGCTTAGGAGGTATTTGAAATGAGAATTGAAAAGATTGCGATTTTGGACGAAGTCGTCGCCCGCGTCAAGGATTCCGACTACTGCTTCATCGTCAACTACGGCGGTGTCACGGTCGCTCAGCTTTCCAAGCTCCGCGCGGAACTCCGCAAGGTCGAGAGCCGTCTTCTCGTCGTCAAGAACTCCTACCTCGCGAAGGTCGCGAAGGAGAAGGGCTGGTCCGACGACGTCAACGCGATGCTCGCCGGTCCCACGGCCGTAGTCATCGGCAAGGGTGAACCCACGGCCGTCGCCAAGGCCATCATGGCTTTCGTCAAGGATTCTGCCGGCAAGGCTACCGTCAAGGGCGCTGATTACGACAGCAAGATCGTCGACGCCGCCATGGTCGAGGCCCTCTCCAAGGTTCCCGGCAAGAACGAGCTCAGAGCTACGCTTCTTATGCTCTTCAAGGAGCCCGCGACGCGTCTGGCGCGCGTTCTCTCCGAGAAGGCGAAGAAGGGCGGCGAAGCCGCTCCCGCCGCCGAGGAGGCCGCTCCCGCGGCAGAGGCTCCCGCCGAGGCGCCTGCAGCTGAATAAAACAATTTCCTTCAGATGAAATACGCTGAAGGTTGAACTAAAAAGGAAAAAGAAAATGACAAACGAAGAAATCATCCAGGAACTGTCCGGTAAGACCGTTCTCGAAATCAACGAACTCGTCAAGGCTCTCGAGGAAGCTTGGGGCGTTTCTGCCGCCGCTGCCGTTGCCGTCGCCGCTCCTGGCGCTGGTGCCGCTGCCGCCGAAGAGAAGACCGAGTTCGACGTTATCCTCAAGTCCGCCGGTGCCAACAAGATCGCGGTCATCAAGGAAATCCGCGCCATTACGGGTCTCGGCCTCAAGGACGCCAAGGACATGGTCGACGGCGCTCCCAAGAAGGTCAAGGAAGCCATCGCCAAGGACGAGGCCGAAAAGATCGCCGAGCAGCTCAAGAAGGCCGGCGCCGAAGTCGAAGTCAAGTAATTCACTTTACTTTGAACTTGAAAAAAAGGTCCGCGGATTCTCGCGGACCTTTTTTTGCTTTAATGGACGGCAGAATGAGCCGGGAGATGTTTTTCCCTTATTTGCGACGACAAGCGGAATGATCCGCGAAAAAATGGTATAATTACGGAATATGAATCTGCCACACGAATTGAAAGAAGCGTTTCGCGCGAGACCGTTGAATTCCAACAAGCGTTCCGTCGGCGTCGTTACCGTCGTCGGCGGATCCGGCCATTACCTTCATGCGCCCGTCATCGCCGGCCTCGGCGCGCGTGCCGCCGGAGCCGGGCTTGTTCAGCTCGTCGTTCCGGACGCGGCCCGCATCGCCGCCGGGTCTTTGGTTCCCGAAGCGACATTCACAAAACTCGTCGCCACGTGCGTTCCTCCTCCGGGAGATGTCGTCGTCGCGGGAATGGGTCTTGGGCATACGACCAATTCGCAGCTTCTCGTCTCGCGCATACTTTCAGGATCTAAAGGCCGTTTCGTCCTTGACGCGGACGCGCTCGCTGTACTTGCCGACTGGTACGGTAAAAACGACGGCTACGACCCCGCGTCCGGGCAGGAGTTGATTCTGACCCCCCACGAGGGAGAGGCCGCGAGACTGTTGGGATGGGATTGCGCCAAGGTCGTCTCAAACAGAACAGATGCCGCCAAAGCGATCGTCGACAGGTACGGTGCTACGGTTGTTCTGAAGGGCGCGCGGACTCTGGTCGTATCGGCGGATATGACCGAGGTCTACGAAAACTCCACGGGCAACCCCTTTATGGCTCTCGGCGGGATGGGCGATCTTCTTGCGGGTGTCATAGGCGCCCGATGGGCGTATCTTAAAGGCGATCCTTTCGTGGCGGCCGCTTCTTCCGTATGGCTTCACGGCGCGGCGAGCGACAGGCTTGTTGAAAACGGGGGCGATCCGTCGATCGTCAATACGGCCGGAGTCATCGGTTCGCTGAGAGTGGCGCTTGACAGGTAAACGGCGGCGTTTATGGGTTTGCTTGGTGAAATTCTCGTTGTCGACGACGAACGCGCGGTACGTTCCGCGTTCAAGGCTCTTTTCGAGTCGGAGGGTTATACGGTTCTTCTCGCCAAAGACGGCGACGAGGCCGTGAAGGTATTCCTCGAGAGGCGTCCGTCCCTCGTGCTGATGGATATAATGATGCCGAAGAAGAACGGCATCGCGGCCTGCTCCGAAATCAGGGCGGCGGATCCGCTCGTGCCGATTCTCTCCTTTACCGCGATGCCCAGCGACATGGCCATGCTGCGCACGCTCGGCAGCGGAGCCGACGACTACATCCCCAAGGATCGTCCGCCCGAGGAATTTTTGGCCAGAGTCAACGCCGCCGTGCGGAAAGCCGAGAAGGTCAAGTCTCTCATCCCCGACGGGTCCGATCTGCTGAAGATCGGATCGCTGGTCATCGACTTCACCGCTATGAAGGTGACCGCGGAAGGCCAGACGCAGTCGCTGACGAAATCCGAAAGGATTCTCCTTAAGCTGCTGCTGACCTCGAAGGGCAGATGTTTTTCGTTTGCCGAAATTTTCACCGCGTTGAGAGGCGAGGGCTATATCGGAGACGACGCCGCAATACGGAACATGGTGAGCAGATTGAAGCAGAAGCTCGGCCGCGAGGGTCATCGGATAGAAAGCGTGCGCTCGTACGGATACAGATTCACCGAGTAGCGGCGAAGGGGACTTTCTCTTGAAAACAGTGCAAAGTAAATGATATAATTACCTTATGAAAATCAAGAAGCAAATGACTGTCAAGACCGCCCGTCCCGGCGCAGCCGTCGGCGGAGCCACAATCGCTGATCGTTTCAAAATCGATCCGACCGCAGGAAAGGCCCAGAATGGCTCCTCCTCCGCATCGGCCAAGGTAGCCTTTTTCGCGGCTTTGATTGCGTTCGGACTTCTGGGAGGGATGGTATGGTTCCTGTATCAGACCGTTGAGTTCCAGAAGGTCGTGATGGTCGAAGATTGAGGATCCGAACCGTGAAGGACGTAATGCTTTCTTCGCGCGCCAAGGCCGCGGTGCGTCTTGCATTGGACGAGGATCTCGCCGACGCGTCGGATTCGCGGAAGACGGAACGATGCGATTCGACGAGCGAGGCGCTCGTCGACGCAAAGGCGGTCGCGACCGGCGAAATCTATTCGAAGGGTGTCGGGTGCACCGTTGCCGGGGCGACCGTGGCGAAGGCGGTTCTGAAGGCGGTCGATCCTAAGATAAAAGTTACGATCCTCAAGCCCGACGGCTCGAAGGTTAAACCCGGCGAGCCGATTTTGATTTTCCGCGGCAAGGCGCGGTCCATTCTCGCGGCAGAGCGTACGGCTCTGAACTTCATGCAGCGCATGTGCGCGACGGCCACGTTGACCTCGAAATTCGTCGATGCCGTAAAGCGCTACAAAACCATGATTCTCGATACGCGCAAGACGACTCCGGGATTAAGGGTTTTCGAGAAGTACGCCGTTCTCTGCGGCGGAGGCTCGAACCACCGCATGGGCATGTACGACCGCATTCTCATGAAAGACAATCACCGCCGTCTCTGGCGCGGCGGAAACCCCGACGAACTCGATCAGGCGGTTATCGCGGCGCGTGAAAAATTTCCTAAACTCGAGGTCGAGGTCGAGGTCGAGAGCCTGAGAGAGTGCGCGAGCGCCCTCAAGGCGAAGCCCGAATGGATCATGCTCGACAACATGAGCGTCGCCGACATGAAGAAGTGCGTAAGGATGTGCAGGGGAATTTCAAAGACCGAGGCTTCCGGCGGCATCACGCTCGAGCGCGCGAAGGAAATCGCCGCGACCGGCGTCACCGCGATTTCGCTCGGCTGCCTTACCCATTCCGCGGGATCCGTCGATCTTTCGCTCGAGTGGCGCGTCGTCTGATCCGCTTTTGACGGGGAGTTCTCATGCGCCTGGCAGTGGTAGATGTCGGCAACACGAGTACCGCGGCAGGTCTCTGGGTCGACGGTCGCGTGACGAATGTCGTTCATGTAGACGGACCGATTGAAGATGCGTTCGAGGCGGTGGACGGGATAATCGCCGGGAATGTCGATGCGGTCGCATACGTTTCGGTGGTTCCAAGCAAGGACGCGATGTGGAGAGCGTACGCGAAACGAAAGGGCCTTGACTTCCGTCAGGTCGTCTGGCGCAAGGCGCTCGAGTTTATAGACATCGACTACCCTAAGCCCGATACGATCGGTGCCGACCGCATCGCGGACGCCGTCGGCGCGGTGACGCGTTACGGCGCGGGCGTAATCGTGATGGACTTCGGAACCGCGTTCACGGCTGCGGTCGTAACCGGCGACAGGACATGGCGCGGCGGCGTTATCGCGCCCGGATTCCCTCTGATGCGCGATTATATGTTCGAGCGGACCGCAAAACTCCCGAAAATGAAACTGGGCCGCGGGAATGTTCCGAAGATCGGGCGGTCGACGGCAGAAGCGATGCGTTTCGGCGCGCTTGTCGGATATCGCGGCATGATCCGTGAAATCGCTGCGGAGCTGAAGCGGAATTTTTCCGAGGATTTCAGACTGATCGCCACGGGAGGTTTCGCGAAATGGGTTCTGAAAGATCTCGACATGCCTTTTACGGTCGATCCTACATTAACGCTATATGGAGCAGGTCTTATATGTTCAAACGAATAAAGCTGGCTGTGCGGATTCTCGCGGTCTCTTCGCTGATTGCGCTTTCGTGCGCTCTTTCGGGGTGCGGCCCGTTCTGGGTAAATCCGTGGATTACGGTTAAAGAGAGCAATCTCAACTGGGCGGAGATACATTATTACAACATGAACAGGGAGCCGATCCACAGAACGTCGGTGTATCTGTCGGGAACGGGACATGTCGAACTTAAAAAGGGAACGAGTACGCGCGTATCGGACGATTTCGCCAAAAAATTCAAGGAAGACACCTGGGGCGATTACAAGACAATGCGCATAAACGCTGATCCGAAGCATATACAGGATATATTCCAGAATCTCGTTAATCACGGGGTGCTTGATAAGGAGAAGTGGGGCAAGCGTTCTAAAAAATCGGAATTTAAGCGTTTTATCGCCGTAAAGTGCAATATTTCCAACAACACTTATTCCGAAAGCGAAAATATTTTTGAAGTGGATCCCGATCTTGCCGAGATTCTTTTGGATGTTGTCAGAGAATTTGACAATCCCACTTTATAAAGTGGAACGTTTTTGGTATAATACTTGTAATTAAACAATCTAAAAACTGAAATAGGAGTAACAAATGGGCGAGGTTTTCGGTGCAGGCGATTTGCACAAGGGCGTAAAGCTTCTTATTGACGGCGAACCGTGGGAAATCACGGAGTTCGATTTCGCCAAACCCGGCAAGGGTCAGGCCATCTACAACTGCAAATTGCGCAATATGATGACCGGCGGCGGAATGACGAAGAGTTACCGCAGCGGCGATAAATTTGAGAAGCCCGAGCTTATCCAGATGTCGGTCACGTATTCATACGACGACGGTACCGCGTTCGTTTTCACCGACGACAACTTCGAGGAAATCCGCGTCAGTTACGATGTCATGGGCGACAAGAAGTACTTCCTCATGGACGAGATGGAGGTCAAGGCCCTCTTCTTCAACGAGAAGGTCATCGGCGTCGATCTGCCCCAGCTCGTAGAGCGCAAGGTCATCAAGGTTGAACCCGGCGTCAAGGGCAATACCGCGTCCGGAAAGGTTACGAAGCCCGCGACGGTCGAAGGCGGCTATGTCTGCGCCGTTCCCCTTTTCATCAACGAAGGCGACGTCATCCGCATCAATACCGAAACGGGCGATTACAACGACCGTACTTCCACCAAGTGAGTTTTAAGTCAGCAAACTTAATTCAATAAATAAAGGAATCAAAAAATGAAACTTCAGACGATTATGGCGCTTTTCGCCGTCTCTCTCGCGATTTTCGCTTCTGGCTGCCGTTACAACAAGGCTACGGGCGCCGGCGTCGCCGGTGAGGGTCTCGACAACGGCGGCGTGTCCGGCATCGAGTCCAATGTCGACGATACCAGCATCGAGAGCGGCAGCATCGACGATCTCTCCAAGAAGAGCTTCAAGGATCGCGGCTATACGCTTTGCACCGACGTCAGCTTCGAGCCCGTCTATTTCGCGTTCGACGCTACCGCCATCAAGCCCGACGAACTCGGCAAGATCGAGGCCGTCGCCAAGCATCTCGCCGACAATCCCGACCGCGTCGTCACGATCGAGGGCAACTGTGACGAGCGCGGTTCCAACGAGTACAACGTGACTCTCGGCGAGGACCGTGCGATCATGGTCTCCAACTTCCTCGGACAGAACGGCGTTTCCGCCGAACGCTACGAGACGGTCAGCCGCGGCGAGACGAATCCCGCGGTCGCCGGCAGCGGCGAAGAGGCATGGTCGAAGAACCGTCGCGGCGAGTTCATCATCTGGAAGAAGTAACGCTTCTTCCGGTTGATGGGCGACGTATAAATGTTCGCGTTTATATTTGACAGCGTCAGTTTCAGCGAGTGGACGGTTCTTCTCGTTGTATTTCTGATAATAATGGGTCCGCGCAAAATTCCCCAAACTGCGCGGACTCTTGGTAATTATTATTCCAAGCTCCGCCGCGCGGCCGAGAGTTTCAAGCGGCAGCTTATGGATATGGAGACCGAGTTCAGCAAGGCCGCCGCCGAGGTTGAATCCGAGGCCAAGGATGTTGAAGAGGCGTTTTCCATCGACGGCGACGAATCGGAAGCGATCCCGCCCTCCGACGCATACTATACCGGCGGAACCGACCTCGGACAGGACGGGCCCGTCCAGGACGTCGCGGAATCCTCCTCCGGTATCCCGTCCAGCGCCGCGAGCGCGCCGGATAACGGTGGCGCCGACGAATCCGAGGGTCCGAAGCCGTTGTATAAAATAAAAGTCAGCTCCGTCTGATGACGGCGGGGCGCAGCAGATATGGCCATTTCGATCATAAAGAATCCCGACGAAAGAAACGATCCTCCGAAGCCCCTTATGGAGCATCTCATCGCTTTGAGGGATATGCTTGTTTCGGCCGCTCTCGCCTGGGGTGTCTGCGTGATTCTTTCGGCCTGCTTCGCCAACCACATATCCGACTGGATAAAGGCGCCGGATATCGTCCAGGGGCGTCTGATGCAGGTGAAGGGTCCCGCCGACGGCATATACCTGATCATCGAGATCGCCTTCTGGACGGGAACGGCGTTGAGTTTCCCGTTTCTGGTCGTCTCGGTTTTAAGATTCGTCTTCCCCGCGCTTACGAACCGTGAAAAGTATTTCATCCTTTCGGTTCTGTGCGTGGGGACATTGCTCTTCGTCGCGGGCGTATATCTCGCCTACACGCAGACGGTTCCTTCGATGCTGGGAGTGTTTGACGCGGTCAACGAATGGATGAACGTCGAAACCGAAAATTATTTCGCCCACGAGTACGTGTCGCTCGTTCTCAAACTGCTGTTCGCTTTCGGTATCGTGTTTCAGGTTCCTTTAGTCATATTCATGCTTGGGTGGTTCGGCATCATTTCCAGCAGGGCGCTCCATGAGAAGCGCCGGATAGCGATCGTGCTGGCGTTCGTGCTTTCTATGTTTTTGACGCCTCCCGACGCGTTGAGCCAGATAATAATGGCAGTTCCGCTCTGTCTGCTCTATGAGCTTGCGTCATGGCTTGTCTGGCTGAAGGAAAAGGCTTCGTCCGATGATAGGTCCTGATCGTCCTCCGGCCGATCTTCACGATGCCCGAAGGGGCGTGTGGGCGGTCGACAATCAAATTTCAACGAGAAAAAAAAGAAACGGTTAAATAAAATGAAATTCGTCAGCACAAGAAAAGGGTTTGAAGCGACATCCGCGGAAAGCGTATTTAAGGGGCTTGCCCCCGACGGCGGTCTTTATGTTCCTTCGGCCGTCGCCAAGGAAGAGAATCTTCCCGTTTTCGCCGATCTCGGCGAGGCGGAGGAATTTGTCCTTTCGCGCCTTTTTGACGATCTTCCCGCGTCTGTGCGCGCCGATGCCGTTAAGAGACTCCTTTCCCGTTTTCCGAAGGACGACGCGACGCCTCTCGTCGAAGCGGATTCGATGCATATTCTCGAACTCTTCCACGGCAAGACCGGCGCGTTCAAGGATGTGGCGCTTTCGATGCTTCCCGTTTTCATGAAGCACGCCGCCGGCGGCAAGCGCGTTCTCGTTCTCACCGCGACGAGCGGCGATACGGGTTCCGCCGCGATGCAGGGTTTCGCGGGCGTCGACGGGACCGAGGTGCTCGTGTTTTATCCCGACGTCGGAACTTCGCGCGTTCAGCGTCTTCAGATGACGACGCCCTCCGACGCGAATGTTCACGCCGTCGCCATCAAGGGCAATTTCGACGACGCGCAGGCGGCGGTAAAGCGTATTTTCGCCGACAAGGCGATGGCGGCAGAGGCTGCGGAATCCGGCGTTACGCTCTCGAGCGCCAACTCGATCAACACCGGCCGCCTTATTCCCCAGATCGCCTATTATCTGCTTGCAGGCTCCAGACTCGGCGGCAGAGCGTTCGACGTTGTCGTTCCTTCCGGCAATTTCGGCAACATCCTCGCGGCCTACTACGCCAAGATGATGGGCGCGAAGATCGGAAAGTTCATCTGCGCATCCAATGTGAACGACGTTCTCGCGCGCTTCGTCAAAACCGGCGTTTACGATCCCGGCGAGAAGTTTACGGTGACGAATTCCCCGTCGATGGATATAAGAAAGTCGTCGAACGTCGAGCGTCTTCTGTGGCTCTTGAACGACGGCGACGGCGCCGAGGTCGAGCGCCTCATGGACGACCTTGCCGTCAAGGGCCGCTATGAGCTCAACGACAAGGCTAAGGCGAGACTTCTCGCCGAGTTTGAAGGCGGCGTCGCCACGCCCGAGGAGACCGAGGCCGAAATGCGCCGTATGCGCGAAAAGTGCGGCTATGAGCTCGACCCCCATACGGCCGTCGCGACGGCGGTGGCCCGCGCTCTCGGCTATCCCAAGGGCGGTAATGCGCTCGTCGTCGCCGCGACCGCGACGCCCTACAAATTCCCCGAGACGTGCGAAAGGGCGTTCGGAGCGGATGTTCTTAAAAATCCCCCGCCCAGCTTCGCGGAGCTCGAGACTCTTCCTGTCGTTCAGACTGAGGTTGTCGAACTTGACGGGATAGATGACGCTGTCAGAAGCCTCTTTGGATAATACGCCGTAAGAACCCTTTTCCGGGCGATATACTGTAAACATAGGGGCTCTCGCTATGACTGGAGTTGTGATTTTTGCGGCATTGTCCGTTCTTTTGGTGGCGGGTAAGATTCTCAGAGTTCAGATTCCGCTTTTGCAGAGGCTCTATCTGCCCAGTTCCATCGTCGGCGGCATTTTAGGCCTGATCATCATATCGTCATATCGCAGCCATATTCCGGAACAGGTCATTTCCGAGATGAGGAACATGCCGGGATTTCTCATCAATATAATCTTCGCCACGCTGTTCCTGGGCGGGGGTGTTCCTAAAGTGAAGAATCTCGCATCTTCCGTTCTTCCTCAGCTTACGCTGGCCCAGATCGTCGTGTGGGGGCAGTTCGTCGTGGGTATAGGTCTTGCGGGCTTTCTGCTCGCGCCGATGTTCGATGTTCCGGCCGCGTTCGGCAATCTTCTCGAGATGGGCTTCGAGGGCGGTCACGGCACGGTCGGAGGAATGAGAGACAATTTTGTCCTGTATGGCTGGGAGGACGGCGTCGCGCTCGGTATTACTGTTGCGACCATCGGCATGATTTCCGGTATCGTCATCGGAATGGTCCTCGTCAATTGGGCTTATTCGCGCGGCTATATCAAAACCGTCCGCCCGTTCCATAAGCGCACGCTCCACGAGCGCCGCGGCATCCACGCTCAGACGGAGAGGCCCTCCGCCGGAAAGCAGACGGTTTTGGCTGACTCTGTAGATTCGCTCGCCTGGCATATCGCGATCATCGGCATCGCCGTTCTGATAGGCTACGGCATTCTCGAAGGGCTGCAGAAACTTGAAATCGCATGTTTCCCGGATTATAAAACGCGTCTTTTCGCCGGCTTTCCGCTCTTTCCCCTCTGCATGCTCGGCGGCGTAATATTGCAGACTTTTGCGAAACTTATTAAGGTGGATCTTTTAATTGATCGTACCCAGATGGATCGCATTTCTGGAGCCGCGCTCGATTATCTCGCTCTTGCCGCCGTTGCGACGATAAATGTTACCGTCGTCGCGCAGAACTGGTTGCCGCTTCTGATCATGTGCGTGGCCGGATTGGTCTGGACGGTGTTTTCCGTATTGTTCTTCTCGCCGCGTCTATTTAAGGAGGCGTGGTTTGAGCGCGGCATCGCCGAATTCGGTCAGGCTACGGGTGTTACCGCGACGGGACTTCTCCTTTTGCGCACGGTCGATCCCCACAACAAGACGATCGCCGCCGCTTCATTCGCCGGTAAGCAGCTTGTACACGAACCTGCGACCAACATGTGGGTGGCATTCGCCTTTGCGCTTGTTTTTACCGTTAGCTGGAAGTTGGTGTTTTTTATTTCGCTTATAGTTTTAACTGTTTGGCTTGCAGTCAGTTTGGTGTTGATGCGTCGCAATAAAACAATTACGAAATAAGCTTAGACTCTATGGGTTTTCTTCCTGTTACAAAAGAAGAAATGTCGGCCCTCGGATGGAGCAGGGCCGACATTATTTTAGTCAGCGGCGATGCGTATGTCGACTCTCCCTACAGCGGAGTCGCTGTGATCGGACAGACGCTCGCCAAAGCCGGATACCGCGTCGCGATTTTAAGTCAGCCTGACATCGGCGATCCCGAGGCGTTCAGGAAGCTCGGCGAGCCAGCGCTTTTCTGGGGCGTGAGTCCCGGGTGCGTCGATTCGATGGTTGCGAATTACACGGCTTCCGGTAAGCGCCGACGCCAGGATGATTTTACTCCGGGCGGCGAGAACAACCGCCGTCCAGACCGTGCCGCCATAATTTATTCAAACGCGATCCGCGCCGCTTTCAAACCCGCTAAGCCGATTCTTCTCGGCGGCGTCGAAGCGAGCCTGAGGCGGATAAGCCACTACGACTTCTGGAGCGACAAGGTGCGCCGGCCGATCGTTTGCGACGCAAAGGCGGACACGCTTTCGTACGGTATGGGCGAGAGGGCGGTTCTCGCGTTCGCCGAGGCGATTAAGGCGGGGCGCGACTGGAGGACGATTCCCGGGATATGCTACATGGCCGGCGAGAAGAATTTTGTTCCTCCAGAAGGAGCTGTCGAGCTTCCGTCGTACGCCGAAGTAAGCGCACCGACGAGCGATGGCAAAAAGGCGTTCACGAAGGCGTTTCAGCTTTTTTCCGCCAATCAGGATCCCGTTACGGCGAAGTGTCTTTTCCAGAAGGTCGATAACCGCTATCTGGTCCATAATCCGCCGTCGCCGCCGCTCGAAAGCGACGAACTGGATGCCGTACACGATATAAAGTGGATGCTCGACGCACCTCCGTCGATCCGCCGTCAAGGCGCGATAAGGGCGCTTGATACCATCCGCTTCGGGGTGACCACTCACCGCGGATGTTACGGAGAATGCCGTTTCTGCGCGATCGCGGTCCATCAGGGCCGGCGGATCGTAAGCCGCTCGCCTGAGAGTATCATCGGCGAGGTCAGAGGCTTTCTCAAGCATCCGCGCTTCAAAGGGACGGTCAGCGACGTCGGCGGACCGACGGCGAACATGTACGGATTCGACTGTCCTAAAAAGGCCGAGAAGGGCGCGTGCGGAAATAAGGCGTGCCTTTTCCCGTCCGTATGTCCTTCGCTCAAGGTCGATCACCTTCCTCAGATAAAGCTTCTCGGATCGTTGCGGTCGATACCCGGGGTAAAACACGTCTTCGTCGCAAGCGGCATCCGTCCCGACCTCCTCGCCGCCGACAGAGCGTGCGGCGACAGATATATCGACGAGATCGCGAAGCATCATGTCTCCGGCCAGCTCAAGCTCGCTCCGGAACACGTCGTCACGCGAGTTTTGGAGTTTATGGGCAAGCCCGGCGTCGAGAGTCTTTTAAAGTTCAAGCGGAAGTTCGAGGCGGCCAACAGGCGTTTCGGAAAGAAGCAGTTTTTAACATATTATTTCATCGCCGCGCATCCTGGTTGCACGGAGGCGGATATGCGCGAGCTCAAGCGTTTTGCGACAAGGGAGTTGAAACTGAACCCCGAACAGGTGCAGATATTCACTCCGACGCCGCTTACCGCCGCGACGTGCATGTATTACACGGGGGTGGATCCCGTAAGCGGCCAAAGCGCGTACGTGGCGCGCGGTCTCGGCGAAAAGACGCGGCAGAAGAATATGCTTGTCTCTCCGTTCTCCAGATAAAAAAGGATCAAGAAAAATGAAAGCGTGGGTACAGCGGGTGACCGAGGCTTCGGTCGAGATTGACGGTGAGCGTGTCGCCGAAATCGGCGAAGGGTATCTCGTCCTTCTGGGCGTTACGCATGATGATGACGAGGCGAAGGCGGACCTTATCGCTTCACGCATCGTATCGCTCAGGATTTTCGAGGATGAAAACGGCAAAATCAATCGGTCGATCGAAGATGTCGGAGGCTCGGTTATCGTCGTTTCGCAGTTTACCCTTTACGCGGATACTGCGCACGGCCGTCGGCCTGGGTTCTCTGCCGCCGCGCGTCCCGAAAAGGCGGAGCCGCTCTATGAAAAAGTCGTCGCGGCACTGCGTTCCAAGCTCGGCGACGATCGGGTCGGAACGGGGCGCTTCGGTGCAGAGATGAAGGTTCGCCTTTTGAACAACGGACCTTTTTCCGTTGAACTGCTTGCTTAACAGGGTTGTTGTCTTATCCCGCAGAGTGAAAATGCCGCCGCTTCTTCTTGTTTTCGCGATGGGGATTTGATAAAATAATATCGTTTTTCACAATAAAGAGGAAATAACAATGGTCTACTCGACAGAGGTACAACATCAGTGCCCTCTTATGAAAGGGTGCAATCACGGTCCCGCGCCGATTCCTGAAGAGGGTAAGTGGGTGCAGGCTAAGCAAATTAAAGACATCAGCGGTTACACGCACGGCGTAGGCTGGTGCGCTCCCCAGCAGGGCGCGTGCAAGCTCTCGCTCAACGTCAAGAACGGCATCATCGAAGAAGCCCTCGTCGAGACGATCGGCTGCTCCGGCATGACCCATTCCGCCGCCATGGCTTCCGAAATTCTCGTCGGCAAGACGCTTCTCGAAGCGCTCAACACCGACCTCGTCTGCGACGCGATCAACACCGCGATGCGCGAGCTCTTCCTCCAGATCGTCTACGGTCGCACCCAGAGCGCCTTCTCCGAGGGCGGTCTCGTCATCGGCGCCGGCCTCGAGGATCTCGGCAAGGGTCTCCGCTCCATGGTCGGCACGATGTACGCGACGAAGGATAAAGGTCCGCGCTACCTCGAGATGACCGAAGGCTACTGCACGCGCATGGCCGTCAACAAGGAAGGCGAAGTCACCGGTTACGAGTTCGTTTCGCTCGGCAAGATGACCGACTTCATCAAGAAGGGCATGTCCCCGAACGAGGCGTGGGAAAAGTCCAAGGGCACCTACGGCCAGTTCGAAGGCGCCGCGAAGTACATCGATCCGCGCAAGGAATAAGAGGAGGAATTGAAAATGGCATGTGCTAAGAAGAAATGCTGCGCGAAGAAGGCCGCTCCCAAGAAGGCCGCCGCCGCCGAGAAACTGTTCGAGGGTTACGAGCGCCGCGAGGCGAAGATTCTCGCCGCTCTCAAGCCCTATGGCATCAAGTCCATCCTCGAGTGCAAGGAGATCTGCGACAAGGCCGGTATCGATCCTTATAAGATCGTCGAGGAAACCCAGCCGATCTGCTTCGAAAACGCCAAGTGGGCCTACACGGTCGGCGCGGCGATGGCGATCAAGAAGGGCTGCAAGAAGGCCAAGGACGCCGCCGCCGAAATCGGCGTCGGTCTCCAGGCGTTCTGCATTACGGGTTCCGTCGCCGAAAACCGTCAGGTCGGTCGCGGCCACGGCAACCTCGGCGCGATGCTTCTCGACGATGCGACCGAGTGCTTCGCGTTCCTCGCGGGCCACGAGTCGTTCGCGGCCGCCGAAGGCGCCATCAAGATCGCTCTCAACGCCAACAAGGTCCGCAAGACGAACCTCCGCGTCATCCTTAACGGTCTCGGCAAGGACGCCGCGTACATCATCTCGCGAATCAACGGCTTCACCTACGTGAAGACCCAGTTCGACAACAATACCGAGAAGGTGAAGGTCGTCTCGAAGAAGGCGTTCTCCAAGGGGCCCCGCGCCGCCGTCAACTGCTACGGCGCCGACAACGTCCCCGAGGGCGTCGCGATCATGCGTCTCGAGAACGTCGGCGTTTCCATCACCGGCAACTCTACGAACCCGACCCGCTTCCAGCATCCCGTCGCCGGCACCTACAAGAAGTGGTGCATCGAGAACGGCAAGAAGTACTTCTCCGTCGCTTCGGGCGGCGGTACGGGCCGTACACTCCATCCCGACAACATGGCCGCCGGTCCTTCCAGCTACGGCATGACCGACACCATGGGCCGCATGCACTCCGACGCTCAGTTCGCGGGCTCCTCGTCCGTTCCCGCTCACGTCGAGATGATGGGCCTTATCGGTATGGGTAACAACCCGATGGTCGGCGCCACCGTCGCCGTCGCCGTCGCGGTCGAAGAGAGCTTCAAGAAGTAAGCCTGATTCTGAAGCGGTAAAAAAAGGGAGGCCTTAAACGGCCTCCCTTTTTTGTACGGATATTACGGCTTGCGCCATGCGCGGATCGATTTTCCGGTACGTTTTTTAAGCGCGGCTTTGAAGGCGTGAACCGTTTTAAAGCCGCATTGAGCGGCGATTTCCTCGGCTCTCATTCCGGTGTTCTTTATCAGCGGCAGCGCCGCGACGAGACGCTCGCTTATGAGTTCATCGCGGATCGTCTTGCGCCCGGTGTTCTGAAACGCCAGTTCCAGCGCGCGCGTTGACACGCCGACGGCTTCGGAGAGGTCTTTCACGCTGATTCCCTCAACGGCGCGGGTGCGGATTATGTCGAGCGCGCGGGCTACACGGTTGCGGTTGCCCGCGATGGTGCACGTCGACATCCGCTCGACAACGCCGTTGTGAGGGTAGGTTGTGCGAATGGTCCGCGCGAGTCGGCGAGGGTTTGAAAGCAGCCTGTCCAGCGTTTCGGCGGCCATATACCCTGCGGAGACGTAGTCGGGGCTGATGCTTGAAACGGAGGGCGAGATGTTTTCGCAGACCGACTTGTCGTTGTCTATGCCGAGAACCGCGATTTGCATCGGAACGGAGATGTGAAGCCGACGGCAAGCTTTGATGATGGTTGTTGCGATTAAGTCCGAATGCGCCAGGAGCGCGCACGGTTTCGGCAGCCGGTTCAGAAAGTCGGAAAGTTGTCTGATTTTCGTGTACTGTCTCGCGCCCGGGGGGAGTTTTTCGGAGTAGGCGCAATATGTAAAACCCTTACGCGCGAGCGTCCGGCTGAAGCCGTGCTCGCGGTTTGCCGAGTTGAAAGATTCGAATTCGTGGTCTTCTCCGTGAATGCCGGCGAAGGCAAAGTTAGTGAAGCCGCGCGAAACGAAAAAGTCGGCGGCCGCCTGTCCGAGATCGTGGTCGGCGCAGAAGATTATCCCGTCGGCTTCTTTTCGGGCGAAATCGAAGCAGTCGATAACTATCGCTGGGATGTGGCGCTTGAATTTCCGCCTAAAGGCGCTGACAATGTCGTAGCTGCCCGCGATGATCCCGTCGGGAGTTATTGAAGAGAGAATCGTTTTCATGTCTTCACTTGACGAGGGGCGCGAGAGGATATGCAGATTCCAGTTTTCTCTGCGGGAGGAGAAGTTGAGTATTCCGTTCACCTGATCGCGGCTGCCGACGGAGTGACGGTTGAGAAAAACGGCTATTGAAAGATTTTTGTAGTTTTTCATTTTTTCATTTTATCATAAACGTCTGTTCCGGGCAATCGACATTTCGTAAAATTGTTTGTTTTAGATTCGCAAAAATATCTGTTTTGGCTTGACGCATTTCTTGTCTTGGTGATAAAATGCGGGCATCAAAAAGAATCTTCATCATAGAAAGGTTTGTAATATGAAGAATATAGATCGACGTGGTTTTATAAGAAGCGGCGGTGCGGCGACGGCGGTGGCTTTCAGCGGGAGCGCGTTCGCGAATATCGCTGGCGGCGCGGAGAAGCTGGCGTATCTGGGTGGAACGCCCGTTTTGGGGAAGGGGGAAAAAACGGCGGAGCTCGATCATCTTTTTCGCTGGCCGATCGTCAATGCCGCGATGCGCCGCGCGTCGGATGATGTACTCAAAGACTGCAACATGTCAGGCACGAACATTACGCGGCAGTTTGAAAAGGATTTCGCCGTCTGGCAGGGCAGCAAGTATACGCTTGCGTGCATCAACGGCACCACGGCGCTCAACACGGCCTTTTACGCTGTCGGCATCGGACCTGGCGACGAGGTTATCTGCCCGACGCTCACTTACTGGGCGAGCTGCACCGGCGTCGTCAATCTCGGGGCGACCGTCGTTTTCTGCGATATAAAAGAAGATGATCTTACCATCGATCCCAAGAGTTTCGAAGAGCGCATCACTCCGCGCACCAAAGCGGTAATTCCCGTGCATTACATGGGAAGCCCATGCGATATGGACGCGATCATGGCGATCGCGAAGAAGCACAACATCAAGGTCATCGAAGACGTTTCCCACGCGCAGGGCGGCTTTTACAAAGGCAGAAAGCTCGGCACGATCGGCGATATCGGCGCCATGTCGCTTATGACCGGCAAATCTTTCGCCATCGGAGAGGGCGGAATGTTCGTGACGGACAACCGCGCCTATTACGATCGGGCCGTCGCGTGGGGAACGTACGAGCGCATGCGCACGACCATTCCGAAGGCGACGTACGCACGCACGCTCAATGTGCCGTTCGGCGGCATCAAGAACCGTCTCAACCAGTGCGCGGCTGCCGTCGGTATTGAGCAGCTTAAGAAGTACGATTCGGAAATCGCCGAAATCGACCGGGCGATGAAGTATTGGTGGAAGGGGCTTGAAGACGTCGAGTTCTTAGGCATAATCCATCCGAAGGATCCCGGTTCCACCAAGGCGGGATGGTATGCCTCCAGAGGCCGCTACTTCACCGAGCGCGTCCCGGGCGTGGACAATCGCGTTTTCGCCGAGGCGGTCAACGCCGAAATGATCGGCTGCCCTTGCGTCGGAGCCGGGGCGAACTTCCCGCTGCACTGGTCAAGTGTTTTCAACGACGAGGACATCTTCGGCAACGGCAAGCCGCCGTCATGCCGCTTCCTCCCGTCCGGACTCAATTCGAAAAAGCTCAGCGGCTCGCTGCCTGTCGCAGAAAAGATCAACGCAAACCTCTTCGGCGATCCGTGGTTCAAGCATTGCGATAAACCGTTGATCGACCGCTATATCGAGGCTGTCCACAAGGTGGCGAAGAACATTGATAAGCTTCGCGGGCTTAAGCCGAAAGATTCGTCCTACAGCTACTGGTCGCGCGTCGGCGGCGTTTGAGGTGCCGCTCATTGCAAGGAAGAGAGGTTAGGATATGGGTCAATTAGCGATAACGGGAGCCCGCCCGGTCATTGAAAAGCGCGATGAGTCGCTTTTCCATTGGCCGATCGTGAACGATGCGATGCGTGACGCTCAGGCGGCGGTGCTCGAGGCCGGCAACATGTCGGGAACCGACATCGCTCGCCGGTTCGAATCGTGCTTCGCCGCCTGGCAGGGCTCGAAGTACGCGCTTTCCCACAACAACGGTACGAATGCGCTCAACGCGGCGATGTACGCCGTCGGGCTCGGGCCGGGCGATGAGATTATCTGCACTTCGGTCACCTACTGGGCGAGCTGCACGGGCGCGCTCGCGCTCGGGGCGAGCGTCGTATTTTGCGACATCGATCCCAAAACGCTGCAGATGGATCCCAAGAGCTTCGAAGAGCGCATCACTCCGCGCACTAAAGCGGTGATGGTCGTTCATTATATGGCGCATCCCGCGCCGATGGACGAGATTATGGCTATCGCCGAAAAGCATGGCATCAGCGTCATTGAAGACGTTTCCCACGCTCAGGGCGGTCACTATAAAGGCAAGAAACTCGGTACATTCGGCCGGGTCTCGGCGATGTCGCTCATGTCGTGCAAATCGTTCGCGATCGGCGAAGGCGGAATGCTGACGACCGATGATCCCGAAGTCTTCAAGCGCGCGGTCATGTTCGGCCACTATGACCGGATTATTGATGTCTGCAGCGATGAAGAGATGAAGGATATGAAAAATATCCCGTGGGGCGGACTGAAGAACCGGATGCATCAGACATCCGCCGCTATCGGATTAGCGCAGCTTCAGAAGCATGATTCGGAGATTGCCGAAATCGACCGGGCGATGAAATACTTCTGGGAGGGGATTTCCGATATTCCGGGACTTTCGATGATTTATCCCGAGGATGAGGGCAGTGACAAGGCGGGGTGGTACGCTTCGCGCTTCCATTACGATCCGGCCGCGTTCGGCGGGGTGTCGAACGTGACATTCTGCGATGCGCTCAATGCCGAAACCGGCGGAGACTTCTCATTCGGCTGCAATATGCCGCTGCATTTCTCAAGCGTATTTTTCGATGTCGACATTTACGGTCACGGCAAGCCCACCTCGCGGGTGTATCTGCCGGAGAGCGTCGATCCGCGATCGCTCTCGGGCGAACTGAAGGTCGCCGAGGCGATCAACGCCAAGATTCTCGGGGAGCCGTGGTTCAAGCATAATGATCACGCGCGGATCGATCCGTACATCGAAGCGGTGCGGAAAGTCGCGGCCAACGCGTCGGAACTGCTGTCCATCAACGACACCACGCCCGTCCTCGGCGGTGTCGCGCTTTCAAAACGTAAAAGATAAAGGGGTTTGACGATGGGAAAACGCGGTGTCGTTATTGTCGGGTCTGGATTGATCGCGCGTTTTCACGCGCAGGCGGTGAACGCGTCGAATAAGCTTGATCTCCTCGGATTCTGCGACACCTTCTCGCCCGAGGGGGCGAAGCGAGCCGCGGCGGAATTCGGCGGCGCGGCGTGGGATTCTCTCGAAAGCGCGTTTACCGCCGACGGCGTCGGGATGGCGACGGTGGCGACGGCGTCGGGCGCGCACGATGAACCGGTTTTTGCCGCCGCCCGCTTCGGGGTTCCGATTCTGGTCGAAAAACCGCTGGCGGTCACGCTCGAGCGTCTCGATGCGGTAGCCAGCGCCTGCGAAAAAGCGAATGTGCCGCTCGGCTGCATTTTCCAGACGAGGTGGAACGAAGAGTTCATCGCGGCGCAAAAGCGAATCGCCGCCGGTGAACTCGGGCGGATAACGTATGCGGGCGTTCGCATTCCCTGGTGGCGCGACGACGATTATTTCTCGAAGTCCTCCTGGCACGGGACGTGGGCCGGCGATGGCGGCGGCTCGCTCATCAATCAGGCGATCCACATGATCGACTGGCTCGTTGCGCTGATGCCGCCGGTCTCCGAAGTGAAAGCGTTCGCCTCGTCGATCGCGCATCCGGTCGAGACCGAGGATACGGTCTCCGCCGCCATCCGTTTTGAGGGCGGAGCGCTCGGCGGCGTCTATTCGACGACGGCGTCGTTTCCAGGGCGCGGCAAGACGATGGAGATCACGGGAACGAAAGGGACGATTGAGTTTTCCGATGAAGCGATCGGCACGGAGCGTCCCGATCAGCTGCCGTTCGACGGGCATTTGAAGTGCTTTGAAGCTTTTGCCGATTCTCTTGCGGGCGGCGCACCCTATCCCGTGAGCGCGTCAGAGGCGCGCAAATCGATCGCGCTCATCAGTGAAATCTACCGTTCGGCCGGCATCAGTCCGAATCTCAGCGAGAGGAAAAACGTATGAGTTTTACCGGCTTTATCGATCTTCATGCGCATACGATGACGGAACATTGCGTTCCGTATGCCACCGGGCCGCTCAAAGGCTGCCATCAGACTTCAACGCCGAAAGAGCTTCTGGAGTTTTACGATTTTCACGGCGTTGAAAAGGGGTTTCTTCTGCCGCAGGTCAATGTCGAGAACGTGATCGTCTGCCAGTCCAACGAGGAGATTCTGCACATCGCCTCGCAGCATCCCGACCGGTTCATTCCTTTCTGCAACATCGATCCGCGCAATCTGAACAACGCCGCCTCTTCGCCGTTCGCGTCTATTCTGCGGCAATACCGCGACAAAGGCTGCCGAGGCATCGGCGAAATCTGTGCGAATCTGCGGTTTCTCGATTATCGCGTGCAGGCGCTCTTTGCCGCCGCCGAGGAAACCCGGATGCCGGTACTTTTTCATACGACTCCGTTTGCCGACGTCGGTCACGGCCTGGTTGACGCGGTGTGCGGTTTCCCCGAGCTGGAGCAATCGCTCAAGCGATTCCCGGGGCTGAAGTTTATCGGTCACTCCCGCGCTTTCTGGGGCGAGATAAGTAGATGCGATTATATCGACGACCGGTTCAATCTGCCCAAGTCGCCGGTTATCGAAGGGCGGCTGGTGGAGCTATTTAGAAAATACGAAAACCTTTACGGTGACCTCTCCGGTGAAGGTGGACTAAATATGATTGAGCGCGACAGAAAGTATGCCGCGAAGTTTTTGACGGAGTTTCAGGATCGGTTGATGTTCGGGCTTAATATCCGCTCGCCCGAAGCCGAACGCGCCCGGCGTTCGAAGCTGCCGGCGGTTTTGGCGGAGATGTGCGATAACGGCGAAATAACGCGCGGCGTCTTTTTGAAAATTGCGCGGGAGAACGCATTGAAGGTCTTGGGGGTGTGACGATGGAAATAACGAGACGCGATTTTATACGTACTTCATCCGCAGCGGCCGCCGCCGCGCTTGCGCCCGAGGCGCTGGCCGGGGATGATGTCGAGCGGGTAATTAACGAAACGAAGTTCATCGACGTCCATGCGCACTGCACGCAGTTTCCGCTTCCGACTTTGAACGGCAGGCGGATGCTCTGCTGCCCGGACGATCTTCTCAAGCATTACGACCGTATAGGCATTGAAAAGGGCGTTATTCTGGCACTGTGCAACCCCGAGAATTTCGTCGGCGGAATGTCGACGGAGGAGATTCTGCGCACGTGCGCCCAATACCCCGACCGGTTTATCCCCACCTGCGCGCTCGATCCCCGCGCCGTGCCGAACGATGCGTTTTCTCCGCTCGGAGATTATCTGAAATACTACCGTGACAAGGGGTGCAAAGTTCTGGGTGAGGTCTGCGCCAATCTCAGATTCCTTGACCCGCGCATGCAGAATCTCTTTAAAGGCTGCGAAGAGGCGGGACTGCCGCTGACGTTTCACATTTCGCCGAACGAAGGCTGGTCGTACGGTATCGTCGATCGTCCGGGGCTTCCCGAACTGGAAGTGTGCCTGCAGCGTTTCCCGAACCTGAAGTTTTTCGGTCATTCACAGACATTCTGGTGCGAAATCGGCCGATATCGGACATGGGACGAGCGCAACGGTTATCCGAAGGGGCCCGTGCAGGAAGGTCGTATCGCGGAACTGATGCGGCGCTATCCGAATCTTTATTGCGATCTTTCCGCCGGCAGCGGCAACAACGCCTTGGCGCGCGATCTTGATTACGCCGGACGGTTTTTGACGGAGTTTCAGGACCGCGTTATGTACGGCGTCGACATCTGCTTCCCGGACGGGTTCGTTTCGCCGCTGGACAAGACGCTTCAGACGCTTCTCAGGACCGGGCGGATTACGAGCGCCGTTTACCGAAAAGTCGCACGTGAAAACCAAATACGCCTTCTGGGGCTTGAAACCTGACGGAATGGAGGAGGGAGTGCCATGAAAGAGTTAAGTCTGTTTGATTATCTCGTGATTGCCGTTTTCTTCGCGGTGATGGTGGGGGTCGGACTTTTTTATACCCGACGCTCCAAGTCGTCGGCTCAGTATTTCGGCAGCGACAAGAATGCTTCCTGGTTGCTTTCCGGCATCAGTTTTTACATGAACAGCTTTTCCGCGCTCGCCTTTGTCATGTATTCGGCTTTGGCCTACCGCTACGGCTGGGTGTCGGTGACGATCAGCTGGCTGTCGGTGGCGGCGATGCTCTTCGCCTTGAAATTCACCGCCGTGCGCTGGCGCAGAGCCGCCGAGGAAAGTCCCATTGATTTCATCTCCAAACGCTATACGCCTCGGATGTGCACGGCTCTCGCGTATCTCGGCCTTCCGATGCAGCTTCTCGACAACGCGTTGAAACTGCTGGCGGTCGGAACGGTCGTCGGGGTCGGACTGGGATTTCCGCTCTTTTGGGCCATCTGCCTATCAGGCGCGATTATTGTCGTCTATACGGTTCTCGGCGGGCTCAAAGCTGCGCTGGCCTGCGATTTTATCCAGTTTTTGATCATCCTTGCGGTCGTGTTGACGCTGCCCGTCATCTGTCTCGACCGCTTGGCCGCCGTTGACGGCGGTTCGGGTCTCGCTCACGGTTTTTCGGTTTTCATGGAGCGGGCGCCGAAACTGACGGAAAACGTCTTTTCGTTGACGAACGGCATGTACGATTGGATGTATATGTTCATTTCGCTCCTACTGGTGACGATGACGACATGCACGAACTGGCCGCTCATTCAGCGTTTCGCCGCAACCCGAAGCGACGCGGACGCCAAAAAGATGTCGTATCTCGTTTCGGTTCTCTTTTTTATCGGCCCGCCGCTCTTTTTCTTCCCGGCGATGGCAGCGAAAATTTTCTTTGCCGAGTCGGTTCCGGTGGAGGAAATGAACGGCGTGTACGGCGTTCTCTGCCGCACGGTTCTGCCCGCCGGAATGATCGGGATGGCGGTGGCCGCGATGTTTTCCGCGACGATGAGTTCGATCGCCGGCAATATCAACGCGATCGCGTCGGTGTTCACGAACGACATTTACGGGAGATTCGCGCGCACTGCGACCGCCGCCGGGCGGATGGCGGCGGCGCGTGTGGCGACGGTGCTGGTGGGTGCCGGAATTGTCGCGCTGACGTTTGTGATGCAGTACGCGCAGGGGGCGAAGGACCTCTTTGATCTTTCCAACAATATCTTCGGCGTCTTTCTGCCGCCGATCGCCGTTCCTATGGTCGCCGGCGTCGTTTTCCGCCGCCTGTCTAAACGCTCCGGCATGACCGCGCTTTTGGGAGGGGTCGCCGTCGGCCTTTCGGCTTTTACCGTCGGCGCCTGGTATCCGTATGTGCGCGAGACGATTCCGATGACTTGGATCACGACGATTGCGACGATTGCGCTGCTGGTCATCGGCACGAAACTTTTCCCCGACCGCAAGGATGAGGTAGAGAGAATAGACGCTTTTTTCAAAAAAATAGAAAAAAAATAAAAGGAGGTGCTGCCATGAAATTCATTCGCTGCATGATCATTTTTGCCGCCTTATCGGCCGTTTTTTCTGTGTCGGCCGAGAGCGCGTGGACATACGACGGAGCAAAGACGATAACGGACGGCTTCTGGACATTAACCGTCAAAGCGGTAAGTGGAAATAATCTTACCGTGACCGGGTTTACCGGTTCTGCAGCCGAGGGTGGAGAGGATGGCCGATCGATTGATTTAACGGATGTGAAGGATAAGGCGGGGAACGTTTATCGCGTCGTCGCATTTGAAGGCTTTTCCGGGCAAAATAGTACGAAGTCTACTTTGTGGGCGAAGAAAGATATCTTGACCGAATTTATCGCGCCGGATTGCTCAAATGTTTCTGGACAGTATGCATTTAATCAGTGTACGCGCTTGACGAAGGTCGCGTTGAATGACGCGGCCGATGTTTCGCTGTCGGCGGCGGCGTTCGACGGGTGCGCCTCGCTGGCGGACTTTGCGCCAAGAAAGGTAAAAAGCGCGGGAGTCTTCCTCTTCCGGAATTGTGTGAAGCTGACGGGGGCGTTTGAACTGACGGGTTCTGCGGGAATCGGACAGGAAGCGTTTTCCAATGTTTCACTTGATCGTATTGTCGGCTCTAATGTGGCGACGGTGGGTCAGTCGGCGTTTAACAATTGCCTTAATTTAAAAGAGGTCTCTTTCCCGAATGCTACAAGCATAGGCCAGGCAGCGTTCAGTAAGTGTGCTCAATTGGAAAGGGTTGATTGTCCCAATGTAAGTGAGATTTTACATAGTGCTTTTGATGGCTGCACAAGTATAGACGAGAGCGATGTAAAGATACTTTTAAATGCTGGTATAAAAAAATTAGGATTTATCAGCGGCGGAACTTTTTATGGCTCTATTTTTGCCGGTTGCACGGGGATTAAGGGAAAAATTATTTGGGATTTTCCGAATCTTTCAACCAATGCCGTTCCGCCAAATATGTTTGAAAATTGCTCATCAATTACTGCCGTGGAATTTAAAACTCCGGTTTGTAATATCGGCGATAAGGCTTTTGCCGGCATTTCATCGGGTGCTGAAATTTACCTTGGGAAATCTAAAATTAAGGTGTATGGGAAAGGTGCCGTATGTTCTGCAAATGCGCCTTATCCGAAAATTTACGTTAGAGATGATGATGACGAAATGTTCGCGGCAATGGATAAAACCAATGCTACTTTAAGAGATGAGAATTTTCGTAATCAGGATTGGGTTTCTCATTTATGGAAAAGTGATTTTAGGGATGCCTACAAGTTTCCATGGATGAAAGATCAAATGTGTAAAGACGACCAAATCTGCGAGCCGATTTTAATTAATGATGTAAGTTATCCAAAGGCGAGAATAAGAAGGGTATATGGTTTTCTGGCGCTATACGATAAATCTCACTTATTTTGCTGGGTGATCGGCGAGTCGCCGCGAGGGTTTTCGGTTAAGGTCCGATAATTTAAATAGGGAATGAAAATTTTTTAATCATAAAGAAAGGCAAAAAAATGTTGCAACATATTCACGGGATGAAGAAGAGATGTATTCTTTTTGCTGTCGGTACGCTGCCGCTCCTGGCGTCCGCAGGCGGCGAAAGCGGGTTTCGCCCGATGTTCAACGGGCGCGATCTCAGCGGCTGGGAAGGGGCGACCAACTCCTACTGCATAACTGAAGAGGGGTATCTTGCCTGCTCGCAGAAAGACGGCGCAGGCGCATCGGGCGCGAAAAATCTCTGGACCGTGCGCGATTACACCAACTTCGTCATCCGTTTCGAGGTGAAGCTTCCGCCTAACGCCAACAACGGGCTCGGCATTCGCACGCCCGCCAACGGCTGGTGTTCGCGCGAAGGGATGGAGCTGCAACTCTTAGATGACTGGGGCGATTGGTACAACGGCTCCAATAAGCTGGTCGATGTTCATTACACCGGCTCCATCTACGGCGTCGTGCCGCCGGCCAGGAAGGTGAACGGCGAGACCTATCTTAAACGCCCCGGAGAGTGGAATAGCGTCGAAGTGACCGCCAAAGGCCATCGGATAACTTTCGTCCTCAACGGCACAACCGTTGTTGATGCTGATGTCTCGAAATATTCTACTGACGGCACGGTGCCGGCTGACGGCATCAAGCGCCCGGGGCTTCACAATACCCATGGCCGGATTCACTGGTGCGGACACGGGCATAATGTTGTCTGGCGCAATGTGCGCATCAAGGAACTTGATTGATAAAAAGAAAAGCAAAAAAGGAGCAGATATGAAGAAAAAATGCTTGTGCGCCGCTGTGGTGAGCCTGTCGGCAGGAATGCTCTTTGCGATGGGGACTAAATGCGATTTGGGAATCGAGAAGCCCGGTATGACCCCGGGCGGGATTCAACGTAAATTCATCGGGCTATTTTTCGATGTGATGGGGACGTCGCCGTCGAATATTCTGGCCAATGCCGATCAGTTCGTCGAGCAGACGCCGTATCTTGACGGTGTGGCGATCAGTCTTAAGGATATTCCGGCGTTTGATCCCGACGGAAACGCCATCACATCGGACATCACGCAGATTATGAGAAAAACCGAGCGTTGGACGCGTGATGCCGTGCGTTCCAATATCCCCGTTCTCAAAAAGATCGCCGAAAAACCGCGTCTGACCGAGAGCTTTCTCCTGTTCTGGATGACGCCGAAAACGAAGGAAGACCGTCTTGCCTGGACGGATGACGCGGCATGGGCTAATTTCGCCGAGAATATGGCCGTCGCCGCCTGGCTCGCGAAGGAAGGCGGGATGAAGGGGCTGATGCTCGATCCCGAGGAATATGCCGGCGCCCATCAGTACATCCACATGCCTTGCGATCCGTCGTTCGAGGAAAGCGCCCGGCTTGCGCGGCAGCGCGGCCGCGAGGTCTTCTCGCGCGTTTTCAAGGAGTATCCGGACATCGTGATTTTCACCCTCTGGTATTTCGCGAAGTTCCGTCCGTGGATGGAAGAGGGGCTCCAGACGCATCCGACGGTGGCGGCCGACGACAGCGGCGAGCTCCTGCAGTATTTCTACAACGGTATTCTCGACGTTCTGCCGCCCGAGGCGCGCATCGTCGACGGGTGCGAACATTACTCCCATTCGGCGACGCGCCATCAGTATAAAACCCATGCGATTATCCAGTCGACGGGTGCGCTGCCGTTCGTGGCGCCGGAGAATATGGTGAAGTACCGTTCGCAGGTTCATTACAGCAGCGCCCACTATCTTGACATGTACCGTACGAACGCGAATCCCAAGAGTATCTGGTACCACGGTCCGGTGAACGGTTCGCGCTTAGAGCATCTGCGTCTGAATATGGCCCAGTCGATCTATACCTCGACGGAATACGTCTGGGTCTACGGCGAGGGCGGCGGAAAACTTTTCAACTGGCGCGACGGCCATTACGGCAACCGTGCGACATGGGAGGAGATGATCCCCGGCATGACCGAAACGATCATGGTCGAGAAGGATCCCGAACGCTGGGCGAGGATGCGCAGCGCAGCGCTGGAAGCGGAAGGCAAGCTCACCAATCTCGTCAGTGTCGTAAAGCGGGTCAAGATCGAAAATCCGATCGAACTCAGGTCCTACAGCGAGCCCGCTAAGGATATGCCGTCGGTGAAGAATGTGAAGCCGGGCGAGCGTTATCTGGTCTCGGTAATGTGTCAGACCGTGAATAAAAACGGCAAAGGTCGCCGTGAAGCCGCCTGCCCGCGCGTCGTCTGGCGAAAGAACGGCAGGCCCGTCGACGCCGCGGCCGTGGATATTCCCGTTCCCGAAGAGGCAACGGTGAAGTTGACTGAAGCGGAGACGGTCGTCACCGTTCCCGACGGTGTGGATGAGTTGGTTCTCGATCTCGCGGCGAAACTCAATGCCGATGAACGGGCGAATTACCGTCATCCGTCGATCCGCAACGCGCTCGATCCGGTTGTTCGCGAAAAGCCGGTTGCAGCGTCAAAATGGGTGCTTGATCTGAAAAAGAGAACGCTCACCGACGGACACTGGAAGCTGACCGCGTCGGAGCGTAAAGGGATTCTCATGGTGACCGGCAACGGAAAGAATACGCTCGGCGGCGGCGTTCTCGACTTGACCAAGGTCAAGGCGGATACCGGCTACGCCATCGGCTCGATCGGCAATTTCGCAGGCTTTGCCGGCATTACCGGTCTTGTCGCGCCCGATGTTTCTTCCGTTTCGGCTCGCGCATTTTCAGGGTGCGAGAACATGAAGGTGGTCGTGATCGGCGATCTTCCCGTCAGCAAGCGGGCGGTGACGGCCAATGACAGGCGCATCGAACGGCTGTATCAGATCGGACTCGGCAAAGAGCTTGCCAATATCGCCAAGCGCGTCGGTTATTGGCACATACCGTTTTCGCAGAAGATTTTCGGTTCGGAATTCGGCTTCAAGGGCGTCAAACCGGGCGAACTCTACAATATCGGAGTTTCGATGAAGCGCTACGGCGCCGGCGACATCTTCATCCGCGCGCGTTTCTGCGGCGGCGGAAAGACGATCTGGCCGAAAAAGAACATCGGCATGACTGAGCCGCGCAAGGACGGCGTCTGGCGTTCGGGACAAGCGTTGGTGCGTGCGCCGGAAGGCGCCGATGAACTGTGTTTTGAAATCTACACCCGCCAGGAAGAAGGGCCCGGGTCGTTCGAGTTCGACAAGTTCTTTATCTACAAACTCAGCGACGGACTCCCTGTCTGGCCGGCGGAGGCGTTGAAGGAAAAGCAGCGTTAAAAGCTGTTTAAGGTATTGTAAATTAAGACCTCGCGTCAGACAAAGCGAACAGGATGACGACGAAGGAGGAAACTGTGAAAATTATCATTGGAACCGATAAAGAGGATATGGCCATTCGCGCAGCCAGCGCTGCCGCCGAGAAGATCCGCCGCGCAATCGCGGAAAACGGTGCGGCACGCGTCATCGTCGCGACGGGAGCGAGCCAGTTTGAATTTCTCGCGGCTCTTGTCGCGCAGCCCGGTATCGACTGGACGAAGGTGACGGGTTTCCATCTTGACGAATATGTGGGTCTGCCCGTCTCCCATAAGGCCTCTTTCCGCGCGTATATGCGCGAGCGGTTTGTCTCGCAGACGCCCCAGCCGATGGCCGCGTTCGTCGAAGTTGACGGCGAAGCGGACGATCCCGATGCCGAGATCGACCGTCTTGAAGCGCTTCTTCGCGCCGCGCCGATCGACGTCGCGTGTGTAGGCATCGGCGAGAACGGACATCTGGCGTTCAACGATCCGCCGGCGGATTTCGATACGGACCGCGCGTACAAGATCGTGCCGTTAGACGAGAAGTGCCGTCGACAGCAGGTCGGCGAAGGCTGGTTTGCGACTGTGGACGACGTGCCGGCGAACGCGTTCTCAATGACGATCAAGCAGATCATGTGGGCGAAGGCGATCGTCTGCACCTGTCCCGACGCGCGTAAAGCCGAGGCGGTGAAAGGCGCGGCGGAAGGCCCCGTCACCAATCTGCTGCCCGCGTCGGTTCTTCAGCTCCATCCCGATTGCGCGCTCTTTCTTGATCCCGCGTCGGCGGCGCTCCTGTCGAATCCGTGAAGCCGGTTTGGATAGATCTGCAGATCAACGGGTATGCCGGCGTTGACTTCAACTCCCCCGGTCTGACTGTCGACGCTGTGAAGTTCGTGACGGAGCGTCTCGCCGCGGACGGAACGGCGGCGTTCCTCCCGACGCTCGTGACGGGTAATCCCGAGATGCTGCTCGCGACCGTGCGGACGGTGATGGCCGCGCGTCGACGCTATGACGTCTGCCGGGAGTCGATTCTCGGCTTTTTCATGGAAGGGCCTTTTATTTCCGACAGGCCGGGAGCCGTCGGTACGCACCCCGTCGAGTGGGTTTGTCCGCCCGATCTTGCGCTTTTCGACCGGTTTCAGGACGCGGCGGAAGGACTTGTCAAAATGGTGAACGTCGCCGCCGAGATACCGGGGATGCCTGATTTTGTGCGGACGCTTGCAGCGCGGGGTGTCACCGTGACGCTTGGGCATCAGCTTGCGAAAAGTCCTGCCGACATCGAAGCGTGCCTCGCGGCCGGCGCGAACGCTTTCACCCACCTCGGCAACGGCATCCCGAACGAGGTGAACCGCCACGATAACATCGTCGTGACCGCGCTCGTTGAGGATCGCGCGTCGGTGATGTTCATTCCCGACGGACATCATCTTTCCGATACGATGCTCAAACTCTACATCCGGGCGGTTCCGATCGATCGGCTGATCGCTGTTTCCGATGCGCAGTACCCGGCTGGTTTGCCCCCGGGCGAGTACGATGTCTGCGGCGCTCGCGCGCGTCTTGAACCTGACGGTCTTCTATGGAATCCTCAGCGGAATTGTCTTGTCGGCGCGACGATGCCGATGGCGAAGATGATGGCGTTTCTGCAGGAGCGTATGGGGTTGACGTTCTCGGAATGTCTGAGAATCGGCCGCGACAATCCGCTTCGCCTGATCGGCTGAGCGAAGTCGGCGGTTATTACCAAGTATGGCGGTCTTTATGGTATAATATACGGATATCGAAAATTGGTCCGTATGGAAGCGGGCTGGAAGGTGATCAATAAATGACAAAGTTTGTAAAAGGTAACGAGGCCGTCGTAATGGGCGCACTTTATGCGGGGTGCGAACTTTATTTAGGCTATCCTATTACGCCCGCGAGCGAGATTGCGCACGGCGCGGCGAAGTGGTTCCCCATGCTCGGCAGAACGTTCGTTCAGGCCGAATGCGAGACGGCGAGCGTCAATATGATGTTCGGCGCGGCTGGCGCGGGCAAGCTTTCGATGACGGCGACGAGCGGCCCAGGATTTTCCCTTATGCAGGAGGGTCTTTCGTATCTCGCCGGAGCGGAGCTTCCCTCGGTCGTCGTAAACATCAACCGCGCGGGTCCCGGTCTCGGCAACGTCTATCCCGAGCAGTCCGACTATACTCCCGCCGTCAAGGGCGGCGGTCACGGCAGTTACCAGACATTCACCCTCGCTCCAGCGAGCGCCCAGGAGATGTTCGATCTTACGGTGAAGGCGTTTGAGATGTCCGCGAAGTGGCGCACTCCCGCCGTGGTCTACGCCGACGGTCTCCAAGGTCAGATGATGGAGACGGTTACGCTTCCCGACGAGGTTCCCGCCGTTCCCGATTTCTCCGAATGGGCGGCTCAGGGCGAATCGAAGACGCGCGAAAATCTCGTCAAGTCCATTTACCTCGACGCCGCCCAGCAGGCAGAGTTCACCCGCCATCTTCAGGAGAAGTACGCGGCGATGGCCGCCGATGCGATGGGCGAGGCGTATCTCTCCGACGACGCCGAGCTTCTTATCGTCGGCTACGGCATTTCCGGGCGCATCGCGCGCACGACGGCGGAGACTCTCCGCAAAGAAGGAATCAAAGCGGGCGTATTCCGTCCGATTACGCTCAATCCGTTCCCGCGCGAGCAGCTCGCTTCCGCGGCGAAGGGCCGTAAGATCATGACTATCGAGCTTGACGCCGGGCAGTTCGCCGACGACGTGAGACTTAACCTCGCTAAGGCCGGACTCGGAGCGGAGGCCGCGGGCGTTAAGATGGTAAACCGCATGGGCGGCGAGGTCGTATCGGTCGACGAGGCCGTTGAAGCCGCGAAGGAGATGATGTAATATGGCTACGATTGAACAGAAGGGCATGTACGCCAAGTTCCCCCGAAGCGGCAAGAACGTAAGCTTTACCCACTACTGCCCCGGCTGCGGCCACGGCATAATCAACAAGCTCATCGCCGAGGCGTGCGCCGAAATGGGTCTTCAGGACAATACGATTTTCGTCGATCCCGTTGGTTGCGGCGTCTTTACGTACTATTATTGGGACGCCGCCCATATTTCGGCGGCCCACGGCCGTGCGAGCGCGGCGGCGACCGGCGCATGCCGTGCGCGTCCCGACGCGGTGACGATCGCCTATCAGGGCGACGGCGATCTTGGCGCGATCGGTTTCAACAACGCCTTTCAGGCTGCGAGCCGCGGCGAAAATTTCGGCTGCATTTTCGTCAACAATTCGCTTTACGGGATGACGGGCGGCCAGATGGCGCCGACGACGCTCGCCGGCGAGACGACGACGACATCGCCTTTCGGTCGCGACACATCGCTTACCGGTTATCCTCTTCACGTCTGCGAGGTTTTTAATCAGCTTAAGGCACCCGTCTACATCGCGCGCGTTTCGGTCGCCGATACGCGCCGCATCATTCAGGCGAAGCAGGCGATCCGCAAGGTCTTCGAGATACAGCGCGAGAAGAAAGGCTACGCGCTTCTTGAGATTATCGCGCCCTGCCCGACGAATTTCAAGATGGACGCCCAGAAGGCGGCCGAATTCTGCATAAACGAGATCGAGAAGGAGTTCCCTCTCGGAGTGTTCCGCGACGATACGGCGAAGGCTCCCGAGGAGGCCGCTGCGCCCGCCGAGCCTTCCTCCTCGCCGCTTCTCGCGCCGAAGACAGTTCCCTATTTCTCCTCGTGCGCGGAGCTTTTCGCCGAGAAGGACGCGATAGAGCCCGCCGTTGATGATAAGGCCTTCGCGGAGCGCCGCTTTAAGTTCGCGGGTTACGGCGGCCAAGGCATTCTTTCTCTCGGTCTTACCATCGCCGAGGCCGCGCGTCTCGAGCGTCGTCATACGCTCTGGTTCCCGAGCTACGGTCCCGAGCAGCGCGGCGGAAGCGCAAACTGCTCCGTCGTCGTTTCGGGTACGCCAATCGGCTCGCCCACGGTCGAGCATCCCGATGTTCTCGTCTGCATGAACCAGCCCGCTTACGAGAGATTCGTCGGCGACGTCCGCGAGGGCGGCATCGTAATCGTCGACGAAACCGTTCCTGTAAAGGTTGATCCGCCAGCCGGCGTCAGGCTCGTCGTATGGCCCGCGATCCGCATGGCCGAGGAGTTCGGCGTGCCCAAAGCGGCCAATACGATGATGCTCGCTGCGCTTAAAAAGCTCAATTGCACTGGGCTTTCGGGCGAGAGCCTCGAGACGGCGCTCGTCGCGAGCTTTAAGAAAAAGCCCGCGCTCGGCGAGAAGAACCGCGAACTCCTTAAAAAGGCTGAAGCTGCAGTATAACGGAAAGTTGGGGCCTCGACCATGAAGATAGGTTTTTACGTCAACACGGCGAAAAGAAACGCCAAGGCCGCTCTTAAGCCCTTGACGGAGAAAGCCCGCTCGCTCGGGCTCGTTGTGACGGAAAATCTTTCCGAGGCCGAGGTCCTGATTACGCTTGGCGGCGACGGTACCATTTTAAGGGCCGTTCATGAGTTTGACAGCGTCAGCATTCTTGGATTCAATCTTGGCGGACTTGGATATCTTTCCGCCGTCGGCGAAGAGGATTTCGAGTTGGCTCTTAAGATGCTCGCGACAGGAGCCTACAAGGTTTCGCCGCGCACGATGCTCGAAGTTAAAAAGCCGGGCGGGAGGAGTTACGTCGCTCTGAACGACATAGTCATCACGCGTGAAATGTCGGGCCACGCCGCTATCCTCGAGACCGAGGTCAACGGCCGCGCCGCTACGCGCTACATGGCCGACGGTCTCGTCGTGGCGACTCCTACCGGATCGACCGCGTATTCGCTCGCGGCGGGAGGGCCGGTGCTCCTTGCGGACTCTCCCGTGTTCGCGGTGACGCCGATCAATCCACACGCGCTCGGCGTAAGGCCGATCGTTCTCAACGACGACGTAAGCCTTACGATAACTTCGCGCCGCCGCGTCAACGGTGTCGCGGAACACATCGGAGTCTACGCCGACGGCGAGAGCGTCTTTAAACTCGGCGGCGACGAATCGCTTGAGATCGTGAAATACGCCAAAGCCGCGAATTTCGTCGAGCTCGAAGGGTATGATCCTTACAAGGTTCTTTCGCGCAAGCTCGGCTGGAATGAAAGGGAAGTCTGATGACGATAGAAGAACTCAACGCGATAACCGACTCCGGGAACATCGGAGATTTCATTCTCGTTTGCGAAGCGCGTCAGGTAAAGGCCCTTTCGCGCATCGCGGATCAGATTTCATCGCGCGGGAACGTGAGGCTCGTTCTTCTTGCGGGGCCTTCATCGTCGGGCAAAACGACTACGGCGAAGCGCCTCATTACGCAGCTGAAGGTAAACGGAATCGATTCGATGCTCGTTTCGACCGACGACTATTTCGTCGGCGACAAGCGCAATCCGCGCGATGAAAACGGTGAACTCGACTACGAACACGTCGAGTGCGTCGATATGGCCCGGCTTGCGGCCGACATGAATGCGCTCATGCGCGGCGAAGAGGTGTTCATGCGGAAGTTCGACTTTGAGGCGCACGAGGGATTCGACGCTTCCGCTCCGACCGCGCTTCCGGAGAACGGCGTGATAATTCTCGAAGGTATCCACGCGTTGAATCCGCGTCTTACCGCCGAAATCGCGGATGACTGCAAATTCAGGATTTACATCGAGCCGCTGACTCAACTCGTGGTTTTTGCCGAAACGCGGCTTCCGCCGGCGGATGCGAGGCTTATGCGCCGTATGGTGAGGGACAACCAGTTCAGGAAGATGTCTCCGCTCGATACCTTTAAGATCTGGCCCAAGGTTCTCGACGGCGAGAAGAAATGGATTTTTCCGTTTTCGTCGAACGCCGACGCCGTTTTCGATTCAGGCCTTGAATACGAGCTTTCCGTCTTGAAGCGCTATGCGGCGGGGCTTCTGGAGAAGGTCAAGATTAAAAAGCCCGAAGAGACGAAGGCCGAGGTTCTTTCGCTGCTGCTGACGGCGATCCATTCGGCGGACCCGACCAAGGTTCCGGGAGATTCGATTCTCCGCGAGACCATAGGCGGAAGTCTTCTTGAATATTGATATCCGCGCCGTAAAAAAAAATGGTCGGGGCGGAGGGATTTGAACCCCCGACAGCCTGCTCCCAAAGCAGGTGCGCTACCAGACTGCGCTACGCCCCGACATTTGCCGCTATTATATCATAAAGATAACGGGAGGTGAAGAGTCTCCTGGTAAAATTTGATATAATATGCGCTGATTCAGGAGAAGTTATGAACGTAGTAAGTTTAGTAGGCCGTCCCAATACGGGAAAAAGCGCGCTTTTCAACCGCATCGCGAAAAAGCGCGTCGCCATCGTTTTCGATCAGCCCGGCGTTACGCGCGACCGCGTTACCCGTGAAGTCGATATTTTGAACCGCCGCGTCATGCTCGTCGATACGGGCGGAATCGCGTTCGACAAGCGCGTTACGCGCGATCCTCTCGATGAGGAGACGCGTTCCCAGGCGGCGCTGGCCGTCGAAGATTCGGCGGTATGCATTATCGTCGTCGATGCGCGCGAGGGCATTACGCCCCTTGATGCCGAGGTCATCAAGCGCGTGAGAGAGTCGGGCGTTCCGTGCATGATCGCCGCGAACAAGTGCGATACCGCCGACGAGGATTGGCGCGCCCACGAGTACGACCGATTCGGCCTTGAGGTCTTCCCCGTTTCGGCTGAACATTCCCGCGGCGTCGATACCCTCCTGAAGCGCGTCGTTGAAGTTCTTCCTAAGGTCGACGAGGCCGAGGAGGCCGCGAAGCGTCCTCTTCGCGTCGCCATCGTAGGCCGCCCCAACGCGGGCAAGAGCTCCTACGTCAACCGTCTTCTTAAGGCGCCGCGCGTAATCGTATCTGAAATTCCCGGTACGACGCGCGACGCAGTCGAGGTTCCGTTCACCATCGGCTCCGGCCCGGAGGCGCGGCGTTATATGCTCGTCGATACGGCGGGCATGAAGCCCCATACCAAGATGTCGAAGACCTCGGTCGACAACTTTTCGCTTTTCCGCTCTGAACAGGCGATCGAGGAGGCGGATGTCGTACTTCTCGTGATGGATCCGATCATGGGTCCGACGCTGCAGGATAAGCGCATCGCCGGGAAAATCCTCGACGCTAACCGCAGCTGCGTCGTCCTTATGAACAAATGGGATCTCGCGCAGGAGCAGGGGATTACGGAGACGAAGGCGACGGAGGCTCTCCGCTCGATGATGCCGTTCTTGAATTTTGCGCCCGTCGTCTACTGCTCGAACAAATCCGGCTACAACATCCGCCGCACCGTCGAGGCCATCGACCGCGCCGCTGCCTCTGCCTGCGAGCGTATTCCGACGGGAATGCTCAACAACGTCCTCGTCAAGGCGACCAAGAAGACGCTCTCTCCGATGATGAAGGGCAAGCGCCTTAAAATCTACTATGCGCTCCAGGTTTCGACGAATCCCCAGACGATACGTCTTTTCGTGAACGATCCGAAGCTCGTCACGCCCGCGTATTTAAGTTATCTCGAAAAGAACATCCGCGCGCGTTTCGGTCTCGAGGGGGCGCCATTGAGGATGTTCCTCAAGGCTCGCGAGAGAAAGTCTTCGTGAGATCAATGATTCAAGGATATGCCCATGGAACGCTTTGAATTGGAAGAAGCCCTTCAGGAGGAAATCCGTGCCGGAGTTTTCGGCGAAGGCTTTATGAAGATCGTCCAGTCGGTGAGGCGCAACGGCAAGGCGTTCAAGATTGCGATGCGTCCTGTCGTCATCGGCGGCAGAAAACTTTTTCAGGCCGAAATGACGGACGACGGTCAGGTCCGCGTCAAGAATTTCGAGCCGGACGACGCGCGCGACGGACTCGAGGAGATCATCGCCCAGCGCGGCGCCCGCGATCTCCACATGATGACGGCGAAAGGCGATCTTCACGTCCGCGTCACGAAAAAGGGGCGCGTTCTCGTTTCGCGCTCGGGTGCGATGGACCGTGAAGTCGTGGTAAAGCCGCACGACCGCGTCAAGAAGCTGCCGCTTACGAGTTTCGAGTCGGCCTCGCTTTTGAGAACTGTCGGCTTAAGCGACGGTTCCGGCAATATCCGCGCGTCGATGCGCGGCAAATACGATCAGGTCAACGAGTTCCTGAAAGTCGTCGCCGAGACGCTTTCAGACGCGACCGAGGCGGACAAGGCCAAAACGTTTACCGTAATCGACTGCGGCTGCGGCAAAGCGTATCTGACGATAAGCCTTTATCCTTATCTTACCGAAGTTTTGGGCTTCAGCGATGTTAGAATAGTTGGCGTCGACCGCCGAAGCGACGTCATAGGCGCAGCGAAGGAGATGGCGAAGCGTCTCGATCTCGCCGATAAGGTGATTTTTGTCGAGAGCGACCTTGAAAAATTCAATCTCGCCGACGTTCTCGCGCCGGGTGCGGCCGAGCGACCGGAGATTGATCTTGTCGTTTCGCTTCACGCCTGCGATACGGCGACCGACGAGGCGCTCGCGAAAGGCGTCGAGTGGAAGACGCGTTATATTCTTTCGGCTCCCTGCTGCCAGCATGAGCTCCAGAAGGTGCTCGACGATAAGGGCGCGTTCGCAGGTCTCATGCGCCAGTCGATTCTGCGCGAGAGACTTTGCGATATCCTGACCGATTCTTTCCGCGCGCAGATTCTGCGCATTCTCGGCTTCAGGACCCAGGTGATCGAGTTTGTTTCGAGCGAAGCGACGGCGCGCAACATTCTTTTGAAATGCGTCTGGGGCGTAAAGCCAGGTCAGAGCGGTCCCGTGAGCGAATATCTCGATCTTCGCGACTATTGGCGCGTGACTCCGTGGTTAGAGAAGCGTCTCGGCGACAGGCTTTCGAAATGGCTCGAAAGGTACGCGTAGTCTGTGGACATCGGTCTTCTCGTTAAAAGATCGCGCATCGTCTCGCGCATCCGTTCGTTTTTCGACGCGCTCGGTTTCGTCGAGGTCGAAACGCCCGTGAGAATCGCCGCGCCCGCGCCCGAGACGAATATCGACTGCCCGCCGGTCGCGACGGGCGGCTTTTTAAGAGCGTCGCCCGAGCTACAGATGAAAAAACTTCTCGCTGCGGGGATGAACAGGATTTATCAGATCGGGCCTTGTTTCCGCGACGGTGAGAAGGGCTCTCGACATAATCCCGAGTTTACGATGATCGAATGGTATCGTCGCGAAAGCTCATACCGCGATATCATGGACGACACGAAAAATCTCGTGACCGCGCTTTTAGAAGAATTCAGTCCCGAACGTGAAGCCTCGTTCAGCGAACTTAAGGTTCGCGACGCGTATCTTGAGTTTGCGGGATGGGATCCGTGGGCCGACGGCGATCACGACCGCTTCGATTTCGATATGGCGACTAAGATAGAGCCCGCGATAAAGGAGATGGGCGGCGGCGTTTTTCTCGTCGATTATCCGCCGTGGGCGGCGTCGCTTTCGCGTCTTAGGGGCGATGTCGCGGAACGTTGGGAACTTTATTGGGACGGCGTTGAACTCGCCAACTGCTTCAGCGAACTCAACGATCCTGGAGAGCAGCTGAAAAGATTCGAGTCTGCCCGCGAAGAGCGCCGCGTATTGGGAGAGTCTGATTATCCGATCGATACGGAGTTTATCGCCTCAGTCTCCGCGATGGGGCCTGCCGCGGGCGTCGCGCTCGGCATCGACCGGCTCGTGATGGCGCTTTTGGGCGTAAGAGAGATTTCCGACGTTCGCGTATGCGGCTGACAAAACGCCCTTTGCGGTCGGGGAATTTTCAATTTCTGTCTTGATTCGCCTTCAGAAAAAGTGGGATAAGGGTGAAGGTGAAGAGAGGTGAAAGTTTGCGGCAGCGGCGCCTAAGTTTATAAACTCCGATGGTTGTCCAAAGGCCTCCGCTAACGCTCCGGCTAAACGCCTCGCTCAATCCAACCGCTATATTCTTCCCATCCGTTTGCTTTCTTTTATAACTGGGGTTCCACCCCATACCCCAGCCGAAGGCATATATAAAAAACAAGCAAGAGTAAAGCTTACTGCAAAGCGGTTAGAAAGCGCGAAGCCCACAACACGGAGCGTTAGCGTAGTGAATCGGAACCTATCGGAGTTTATAAAAAACTAAGCAACGCGCAAAATCAACCAATTCCATTCTCGAACTTGAACTCAAAACTCCAACTAACTGCTAACCGCTCTCTTTTTTGTGCCAGAAGTATTGAGATATTTTATATTTGCAAGGTTAGAATTGTGGTATAATATTGGTGAAAAATGAATAATAAAAAGATAGTTTTAATTGTCGGTATGGGAACATCGCCGGCAGTGATGACGGAGACGGTCTGGGCGCTTGCGCATCAGGAACACCAAGTATCTGGAATATATTGAAAATGCATCCAAAAAGAGAAGAAAAATTTATGAAACGGAAAGAAACGCAGAATGTTGAATTCAAACAATCCTGGCGTGATGAATTTTTGAAAGAGATTTGCGGGTTTGCTAATGCGCAAGGTGGAATGCTTCTTATCGGCGTGGATGACTCTGGTAAAGCTGTCGGTGTTGCAAACGGAAAACGTCTGATGGAAGATATTCCAAATAAGATCGTGTCGTTGCTCGGTATTGTGCCAGATGTGAATTTAGTTGATAAGAATGGTGTTGAGATTATCGAGATTGTTGTATCTCCAAGTTCTGTTCCGATACTTTATCATGGCGTTTGCTATTATCGTTCAGGTACAACCAAGCAGGAGTTGACAGGTGTCGCGCTTCAGCAATTCATCTTGAAGAAACTCGGGCGTTCTTGGGATGATGTAAGAAACGATTACGCGACTTTGAAGGATATTGATCGCAATGCTATTCGGTACTTTATTGAAAAGGCCAAGCTAGCGAATCGTATTGATGTAAAGACTCAAGGTACGAAAGTTGAACAGGTGCTGGAGTCTCTTGGTTTGATAGATGGAAGCGGAGGTATCAAGAATGCTGCGATTCTGCTTTTTGCTAAGAAACCGCTTAAGTTCTTCCCGTGCGTGGAGTTCAGGATAGGGCGTTTCGGTCGGCGTGAATCTGATTTGATTATTCAGGATTCTGTCGATGGGAATATTCTTCAGATGACTGACAGAGTCATGGAGATATTAAAGGCGAAATATCTTACTTCTCCAATTCATTATGAAGGATTACAGCGCATAGAGCAGTTGGAAATTCCAGAATTGGCGCTTCGTGAGGCAATCTTTAATAGTATCATTCACAAGGATTATACCGGGGCGCATATCCAGTTGAAAGTATATGATGACCGGATTGTTTTGTGGAACGAAGGTAATCTGCCAGATGGATATACGGTCAAAACCTTGATGGGAGTTCATTCCTCGCGTCCTCGGAATAAGAACATTGCATCTGTGTTTTATCGCGCAGGCTTTATTGAATCATGGGGACGTGGAATAGATAAAATTCGCGATGCATTAGCAGAAGCGAATCTTTCTGGACCGAAAATAGAGGCTTTTTGCGGTGGAGTCAAGCTAACAATTATGCGCCCTAAGGGAGAAACGAATCCTGTTTTAGAGGCTAATAAGAAGCAGGTGGTGAAAAAATCTGACAGAGTAAATGACAGAGTAAATGATAGAGTAAATGACAGAGTAAATTTTGCGGCAGCGGTGTTGCTGTTGATAGAGCAGAATCCTGGAGTGCGTTCTGAAGAGCTTGCGTTGCTTCTACAGAAAAGTCTTTCAACGGTTTCTAGATCGCTTAGGATTCTTAAAGCTGACGGTAAGATTGAATTTCGTGGTGCGCCTAAAAATGGTGGATATTTTCTTAAGTGACGCGAGTGAAAATGAATGATAAAAAGATAGTTTTAGTTGTCGGTATGGGAACGTCTCCGGCGGTGATGACGGAGACGGTCTGGGCGCTTGCGCATCAGAGTGACCCTGTTGTACCCGATGAGATTGTTGTCATAACGACGAAGTCTGGTAAGGACGCTTTGCGCACGGCGATTATGTCGGGCGCGTCTAGCGTATGGAATAGACTTAAAAATGCTCTCGCGAAAGAGAAGATCGCGATAGACGGTAAACTTGTTTTTGGAGATACTTCAATTCGGGTGATTCCTGATGCGGACGGGAATGAGGCGAGCGATTTGCGCACGGGCGCGGATAATCTACGCGCGGCGGACTTTATGCTTGGCGAACTACGCAAGTATACTGCGGATTCCGCGACTACAGTTCTCTGTTCTATTGCTGGCGGCCGCAAGACGATGAGTGCGCTTCTCTTTTCGTGCATGTCGCTTCTTGGGCGAGAGGAAGATAAAGTGTATCATGTGCTTTTGCCGACGGAGTTTGAGTGTGGTACAGAACCGCCATTCTTCTTTCCTGAACCGGGTGTGACATACACATCTAAAAAGACCGAGAAGAAATACAGGGCGAACAAGGTGCAGAGTGAATTATTTGAGGTGCCTTTTGTGCGCATGCGTGGCTGGTATCAGGATAAGTTTAAGGGCGAACCGCCGAGTTACAAATCGCTTATTTCAAAGGTGCAGAGTGTTGCGCCGCCAGCTGTAGTTTATCCTGAGATAGAGATTGATGCTTGGAACGGGTGGGTGAAGGTAAACGGTGTGGATGTTAAAATGAGTCGGCCGTGTTTCGCCGTGTTATTGCTTTTGGCGAGTGGATGTGAACCGAAGAAGCTTCATGCGCGGCTATGTGAGCTTCATGCTCAACACGGTGCGGCAAAATGCGACTGGCTCGCGTCGTTCCAGGAAGGCTCGCGCTTCGCCGATGAGAACTGCCCGGAAGACGTCTACAAAGTCCAGTCCGAACTCCGCAAGAAGCTGAAATCCGCTGGCTTCTCTGCTGCCGAATTCCTCGTCCCCCAGCGCGGAGCACCTGTGACATTTCCGATTGCCCGCATTGAGTTGTGGAATAGGGACAAATTCGTGGGGATTAGAACAAAGGAGGGGTTATGATCGATACAATTTTACAACACAACGCAATTGATGACGAATATGTTGTATCGCTATAGTTAATTTCCCTGCAAGTCCAAAGAGGTGATTAAGATGTCAATAATTAAAAAGTTGCAAAAGGTCAATTCGGAGTATGCCCATGCGTCCCAGATTCGAAATCAGGCCAGATCGTTGTCCTTGTTGTCATCGGGTATTTATACAGAAGCGGAGCGCTTCGTTTATGAACTTCTTCAGAATGCTATAGATGCATTTGTAGATGTCGACTCTGATAGGCTGAATATTAGAATTGATATTATCGGCGATTATTTTGTTTTTATGCATAATGGGGCTGCATTTTCAGAATCCGACATTGAGGGGCTGTGCAGTGTCGGTAATGGTAATAAGTCTAAGAATTCCAAGAAGGTTGGCTATAAAGGGATTGGATTTAAAGCTGTATTCATACAATCTTCACTAGTTTATGTTCAGAGTGGAAAAGCTTGTTGCTTTAAATTTGACAAGGAGGCATGCTTTAACCTCTTGCCCGAAAATCTCAAGGCTGAGTTGAAGCGGGAGAATGTTCCGCTTTACGATGATGTCCCTTGGCAAATTATACCAATTGAGTCCAACCCTCCTATAAAGCTCGATGCAGAGGGCTTTAATGTTGTAATTTACATTAAGATGTCAAGACTGGCAGAACTGTTGCCAAGAATAAGAAAGTTGCTTACGGATAAGGAATTTCTTTTGTTCTTAAATGCGAAACAAGTTTCGGTTTCTTTGTTTGACAACAATAGACTGATTACAAGTATTTCACGAGCAAAAAAAGGCGATGTCGTAGAACTGGCAGTGAATGGAGCAGTCCAGAGCCGCTGGATGATGCATTCTGAATCAGTAGCTGTTACTGAGAAAGTAAGAGAATATATCTCTCAAAATATCTCAAGTGTACCGGAAAAATTGAGAGAAGCCAATCAAATAGAAGTTGTCTTTTCGGTTAAGGTAGGGGATGATGGGAAATTTGTTCCTTTGGAGAACTCGGTTGTTTATACTTACCTTCCGACATCGTATGGCAGCCTGGGGGTTCCATATTTGATTAATGCGAACTTTTTGACAGATGCGGGGCGGCAGCAACTCCAAAAGGATTCTGAGTGGAATAAACTAATTTTTCGCGAAGCACCAAGATTGTTTTTGAAGTGGGTGTCAACCATATCGCACAAACATCCTGAGTATTATAAGATATTGCCGAAAAGATATGCCAGACTTTATGATGAGTTGTCTGGTATATTCTTTAACTCTCTTTCGGATGCTATTAAGGATATCGCTTTTTTGCCTTCTGTAAGAGTATCAGACAAGACAGTCTTAGTGTCGGATGCCTATATCGATCGTATCGGCCTTTCAAAAGTTTTTGGTGTCGAAAGATTCCTCTCCTGTGCGAATAAATGCTTCAACCGCAGTTACGATGAGGACGGGGAAGTGGCCGACGTAGATGGTGCGATATTGTCGGAGTATGGCGTTAAGATATTTGCGACAAGGGAAGTGTTGCAGCTACTTGTGGATGGTAGGATACTGGCTGATATTACGGCAGATGAAAATTTCAAACTAGTTGAATTTCTCCGCAAGCATATCACTTCACATGAAGAGATTGAAGATTTGGGACCTGTTGCATTTTTGCTTGACGACACTAATAGACTGTGCGTTGCGCGGGATTTGTGCCTTCCATCGGAGTTTAAGAGCCAGAATGCTCCGGCAAAAGATGTCCGAACGCTCAATGAAAGCTTGTATGAAATTTTAAAGGATAAAGAAGAGTTGCGATGGCTTCGGGGCAATTTTGGTATTAAAGAGATGTCCAATTTTGGCTTTGTTGAGTACATTCTTGAGCACCCTGATTATGTAACGATTGATAATGCCATATTGCTTGGAAGGTTTTTATTTCGAGTGTGGAAGAAAGAGAGTTTTCTAGATAGAAGCGATGTTGCTGAAAAAATGAAAAGGGTCATGTTTCTGACAAACGCTGGGGAGTTGAAACCAATAGTCAATTTATATTTAGGAAGTAAGTATCGCCCGCAGCATGACTTAGAGAAAGTGGTTCCCGACTTAGGCATGTATATCTCGCCGGAATATCCAGAGGACAATGATTGTCTGGAGGATTGGTCGTTCTTCATGAAAAAATGCGGTGCGAGTGATTCGGTGGGAATTACACAAAGAATTTTGAATGCAGAACCAATCACTGATAAGAGAAAAGACGCGGAGGAGCTAAAGGCCTATCCAATATTGGAAGAAGCGGCCGTAGCGTTCTACTCTAAAAGGCACGAAAAGTCCAACTACTATCACTTCCTAAATCCGATAATCAAGAAACAAATTGCCGTTAGTTACTTTACGTTTGTCGATCCCTCGAGGAGGTGTGCTGGAGAATTGGAGAGATATGTTCTCAATATCGGATTGTCCCAACAATTTCAGCGAGAAGCGATTGAGGATAAAATCTCTGGAAAGGTTCACTATTGGGGCGTGCCAAAGGAAGATTCTTTGTTTAGCCTTGTCGCGAGCAGGTATAAGACTTTCATGGAGTATGCGCTGGGTGAGAAGCAATCGTTCCCTACTGTAATGGGGACTAGCCTGCCCGCAAAAGAAGTGTTCATAAACAATAGCAAGATTACGCGTTTGGCAGGGCGGTATTTGCCCGTTTTGGATATCTCGAATACTGTGCATGACAGTTGGAAAAAGTTTCTCGCATTTAAAGAGACATTAACACTTGATGATTATTTGACGTTGTTGGCCAATATCGCAAACGATGCGGAAAATGCGAAGAATAACAAGGAACGTGTTTCAGCAATATACGAAGCACTGATCATAGAGGGTTATTATACAAATGAAGAGATTAGAAAGTGGGGAAAGACACATAAAATATTGTCTAAGGACGATGAATATGTGTTGCCATCAGATTTATCATATATTACTATAGCAGGATTTAGATGTTCCAGCCAAGTGTATGGAAAGGTAGATTGGCATCTTCAAGATCAATTAATTGATTTGTTTCGAACTTTGGGGGTTCGTATCGTCGATAAGGTTTCTCCCGAGTTTCTTCCGCCCTGCCCCAAAGAGTCAATAGGTTTGAAGGATAAGTTGAACTGTAAGATTGCATATATTGCAATGATCCGGAGTCATCATCGCAAGTCTGACTATGACGAGTGTATAACGGAGGTTGAGAAACTAATAGGTTGTTGTTCGTTTTATCAATGTGAAAGAATCGACTTGTCTTATGGAGATGATGAGGACCGGATTTCAAGGGTTGCCTATGCAGAAGAAACGAAGTTTTATTACGTTGGCGAACTGGGCCCTACTAAGATGGAATTGCTGACAAAGCCATTGTGCAAGTATCTTGGACTTGGAGATAAGGATGGGGAATTACTGGTTGTGTTAATCTCGAATACATATAATGAGCTTGATGAATATTTTAAGGAAAAGGGGTATGCTGATGAATTACTGAACAAAGTAAAGAAAATAGTTGCCGAACAGAGTGAAAAGAAAGGAAAAGACTCGGCAGAAGCCTCTATATGTTTGGAATCGGGAGTTAGTCAAACTGCGGAATCAGATAGCAATGTTGTTTCGGCTGAATCTGAGAAGCGACTCTATAAGTTTGGTGAGTATGAAGTTGGCGAAGATGAGTATTCTCAGCTGTCGCAGATATTTGCAGGAGGGGTCACGTCTGACGATGCTGATGCCGAGAAGAAGCAAGACGAAAGTAAATTGGCCTGCTTGCGGCTATTTAACTATTTGCAGCGATTAGAGCTTGAACCATCCATGGGTGGACATACTGATTCTCAATATATAGTTAAGAATCTGTATGCAAAGTTCAAGAAACTAGGTCCGAATCTGGATCTAAAAGATGGGCGCACGATACATGTTATAAGTGCAATGGGTGGTATCGCATACTTACCACCATATTGGTGGGATAAAGTAGTTGAAGACCCGAGAGTAGAAATTTGTGCAGTTGCCGGAGCGCGGGAAGAAGATTTTTGTTTCATCAGAAATAGGGATGATTTATTGGAGAAAATTGGAGACAATGCAGTGCCCGTTAAAATACGTGGCCGCAATCATGAAGAACGAGCGTCGTTGGTCGAGAGTTGTTTTGGGCGAGTTCAGACAAGTGAAACGGCAACAAAAATTTATGCGTTACTTAAGGTTAAAGTAAAACTAGGATGGATGGAGCTTTTGAGAAAGGCATTTGCAATGATGAAATGGGGCATGAAGAGGAAGAAAATGGTTATAACGAATATATTTAGAGGATGGATGTAATCATGAATGCGGTACTCACGGGATACGTCAATTTTTTTAAGGATCAAATCCATGAAATGCTTGCCGAGTATCGGCGGTTGCTTCGTGCGCCAATTAAGCAATTGGTAGAAAATGGTAAGGTTTACTATGCGACGGTACATGGCATAAGCGAGGAACGCGGACATGTGGTATTCCGTTTCGATAAGGGTAATGCACCACGTTTAAAAGTCCAGCGATCGTTCGTGCTTATTAAGCGGTCGGCCCGTGAACGTTGGGGCGAGTCTCCGCGCAGCTGGAATTGTTCATTCGAAGAGTTCTTGTGCAAGGAGGAATTTCATTCGTCTTCTTCCTATGTTTTGCCATTGTATCATCTTGGCGGCAATGATCCCCAGGGCGCGATTGTTGGTTGCTCATCCGTTGGCTCAAGGATGTTCAGAAAGATAAAGGGTGCGTTGGCGGAAGGGATTAAACTGCATGTTTTAATGTTTGAGTCTGAGCCTCCAACGCGGTATCTGGCGAATCTCATTGACTATATTGAGAAGAATCCAGATGACGGCGTGCTGATGTGCAGACCGGCCATTCGCTATGACGAATGGAAGCCGCAACTGTTGGCATATAATCCAAAGAATGCGGACGTAATTTCAAAGACGTTGCTAAACGCCTTGATGGAGAAGGGTAAAATCGTCCTACAAGGTCCGCCTGGCACAGGCAAGAGTTTCAATGCCGCACAAGTGATTGCAGATTATCTCGCAAATAATAAGTCTGTTTGCGTGGCGGCGATGGCCAATAAAGCCTTGATGGAGCTTATACTGCAACCGCCATTGTCGAGTTACTTGGCGGCTGGGAAGTTATACAAGACCATGCTGACGTCTGACGAGTCCCTGTCTGCAAAAGGGCTAAAGGATGCAGAGTCTGACTTTGTTGCGCCCAAAGGGTCGGCGGTATTTGCAACATATTATAAAGTCTCTAGTCAATTTAGACATATCAAGGAGGCTAATGGGGTGCCTTTGTATGATCTTGTTGTTGTCGAGGAGGCATCGCAGGCATATTTGACAATCATTGCTGCGCTGCTGCGGCTTGGAACGAGATGTCTTGTCGTAGGCGATCCAATGCAGCTTGCGCCGATTGTTGTTGCAGAGGACAAACCAGAGTACAAACGTTGGAATGCGGTGACACAGGCTGATGGTTTGACATCGTTTGTGTTGGGATCTAGTGTAGACAGTTTTAGAATTACAACCACATTCAGATTGATGCCAGCATCGGCTGAATTGACCGGCGTTTTCTACGGAAATACACTTAGGTCTGTCGCGTCAAACAAACTCGATTGGTCAAAGATTGACAACCGTTATTTCCCGGCCTGCGGAGGCGTTGTCTTGGAAGTGTTGTCTGGTGGGGAAGATGGTGTTCTTTCCCCGCCTGCAGTTAAGGTTCTTGGGATTGTACTTGACAAGATTGAGTCAAACTTTGCAGATGCTAGAGTCGCGGTTATTACGCCGTTCAAGGATTCTGCGAAAGCAATACAAAGGCGGTTCGCCATAGCGGGGCGCAAGTTGGACTTGTCAATTGAGACAATAGATCGTGTACAGGGAGCAACGGTTGATTATGCAATTCTCTATTTCCCGCTACGCAATGTAGCTTTCTCGTTTGATGAACGACGGTTTAATGTTGCAACAAGTCGTTCACGTACAACTACGCTGATATTGAGTGATTATGAATTGTTGGAGATGCGGTCTATAACGGGTAGGGTGAGAGAGTTTTTAGAGAAGGTGAAGGGTGTTTATAGGGATACGTTTCCAGATGATTTAGATAAGCCAAGGTCAAAATCAATACAACCATTGACGAAAAATATTGTAGAATTGTCTTCTAAGCCCACACTCGCCGATGTTCAATCGTTGTTGGACAAGCTTCAGGCTCGCTTGGCATTGTGGCTCCAAGCATGGCTGGATATTATCCATCCAATCAATCTCTGGCAGAATGCAGTTGTTCCAAATCTAAGTTCATTACAATTGCAGAATTCTAAAGATGACGGAGCCAAGCAAATTGTAGATTTAGATTTAACCGCATTGCTTTCTGTGTTTATAGGCAATTTTAGAGCGTTGCGTTCGAGGGCGCACATTAAGTCGGAAATGCAAACTATGGCTTTTCATATTAAGGACGTTCGTCATGATTACGCGCATAAGAAGACAACCGTAATATTGAATGTTGAACCCAAGACGTTGCAATATCATATTGACACGATGACACGTTTCTTAGATGGGCTTTCTGAAATGCCTCTTAAGATAGAGCTTTCGAAGCCAGCTGTCGTGATAAAGAGGGGCGGTATTACAATAACAGCATCATCACATCCTGATGCTTGAAAGTGAAGAACTTCATGACTGAGTAGGTCTATTATTTTAGATATGATGTGCGGATATCCGCAGATATCTAAAGTCGCATATTGCATTTGTAGATATGCGATAATACTCTCGCAATCGTCAAAGAAGGCGATGCAGAAAGGAGCTAATAATGCGAGAGTTCTGGGTAACAGTTGGAGCAATGGTGCTAGGCTATATTCTTTATCTTGGGATTAAGTCGATGTCTAAAAAATAAGGATAAGGGGGCGTATTATGTTAATACAATACATTGCTGCGGCAATGATTGTCGCGTTAATAGGAATTATCGTGACAGTTATTAAGCGGAAATAATTTTCAGGAGGGGCGCAGGTGAAGGGCTTGCTACCGTGGGTAGCTATTAGTCCGGGGCTTAAGGGATGTAGGTTGAAAAGCCTGTATTCTCCCGGGAGATTAAAAAATCGGATCGAAAATATTCCGCTTTGCCTGCGCCCCTCCTTTTTCTGAAATAAGGATGGCAGAAGATGAAATTGTTTGAAGATTATTTTTCGTTTGAGGCGATACTAGGCGATCTTGTCCGCTGGCGTGTAGCTGGTAAGAAAGGTGTCGACTCGGTATTGCCGCCGCGTAAAAGTTGGATGCGCGATGGGTATGCTTCGCGTAAGAAGATGTCGCCAGAATCGGTTCGTCGTCGTTCTATTTTGCGTCGCGTCAATTATGAGCGCTCTCAAGGGATGATGGAGCAGGTTGAATGGGGTCAGAAATTGGCGGCGCTTGTAGCGAATATTCAAAGCGCAGTGATGGGAGGTAGTGTTAAGTTTGAACCTCCACGTATGATTCAAATTCCCAAAGGACTTAAGGACGGAGTGATGGAATATCGTAATGTCGCTTCGTTTGAGCGTCTTGAAGATAGGCTTATTTTAAGTCGCGCTACTGCTTATGTGCGCGATGTTTTAGAAGATGTTTTACATTCTAATTGTTATTCGTTTAGGGTGAATAGAGAAGTTTCGCATAAAAAGGCGATAGCGGATTTGCAGAGTTGGAGAAAGAGGTTCGCGGTAGAAGAGATGTGGGTCGCGGAGTGTGATATAAAGAAGTTTTTTGATCATTGCTATCCCATAGGCGGGATAGAATCCTTTCTTTGATTTGTCCTTATGGTATCATAACAGACGCGTCGTCGTCAATGGGAAATTTAGCGTTATTTGCATAAAAATCATACCCCCCCCCATTTTTAGCAAATATTAGATATACAGGCATAACATAAAGTGTTGCCTTGATGTCAAAGTCGTGTATAATTTGGTTTTGCAAGAAACAAAAGGATACACAAATGAACATCAAGGCAACACGAAGAAGAATGAT
>JAZQTB010000106.1:0-2211 GCA_045630425.1 Kiritimatiellia bacterium
GCAAAAGCCCTATATCCAAATGTCGGCAATGCGGCATTTATGGTTAGTTCGCCAAGACGTTCGCATTCGTTAATAACATACGCCCCTACATTCGTTACCGATGAGGGTATTTCGAGTTTCTCAAGTTTGGTGCAGTATTGAAAAGCGGCATCCCCAATAGACAATACCCCATCCGGAATCACAATCTCCGTGATAGACGAGCATGCCGTAAACGCCTTATACGCGATTGCACGAACAGGCTTGCCACCAATACGCTTCGGGATCACAACACTGCCCTGCGTATCTCGCGGCACACAAGAAGAGTCAAGTTCAACCCAATCGCCGTGATCGATAGTTAAAAACGCAAGACCCGAAGGATTCAAATCTGTCCCGCCGACCGTCACTTCGTTTTCAAGATCGCTCCGTTCACACGCCTTAATGACGAGCTGTCCATTTTCTGTCCCAAGAATTACCCAACCGTAATAATGCAAGGTCGCCGTTCCAGATGGAAGTGTATCGAATTTATGCCACCATCTGAACGCAAAGCAAAACTCATCGCCTATACCCTCTACTGTTGTACGGTCTTGAGTGAACGTTCGATTGTTTATTTTTTGCCCAAGAGCAGCGTTTTCAACATATCCCGAGCCCCGCGTATAATGAACCGTAACCCTCCACCCTTTTTCGCCATAACTGTCTATCGCAAAATCTACCCCATGATTATTTACCATACGAATATGAGGAAGACTGCCGGGCACAATCTCAAAGCAATCAGCCATCACCTCCGCCCGCACCGAGAGATGCAGGAAAAGAGATAAGACGAGTCCAATAATCATTCGAACCGTCAATCTATTTATACAATCCATTGCTTTATATTATACCATTTCTCCATTATCGAACGAATAGCTAAATTGGAGAAAACGCAAATATGTTATAATATTTGCTAACAAACTTTACTGTTAATATGAGTGCTAAAGCAAAAATATCCGGCTCTGTTGTCGCGGGATTCCCCTCGCCAGCCGAGCAATATCTCGAGCCGCCGCTTGATTTGAACGAATTTCTTATCAAGCGTCCGGCAGCTACATATTTTGTCAGAGTCGAAGGTGATTCAATGATCGGCGCAGGGATTCACGACGGCGATTTACTCGTTGTAGATCGCTCTCTTCGCCCCGCAAGCGGCGATGTCATCATCGCCAGCGTTGACGGCGACTTTACAGTTAAGACCTTTCTTCGCGACAAGGATGGCGTTCGCCTTGAACCTGCGAATCCCGCCTACCCCATCATCTACATCAAAAAAGGACAGGAACTCGACTACTTCGGCAAGGTGACGGCTTGCATTCATCAATTCACGAAGGCATCCGTTCCCCATTCCCCTGTACCTGTTTCCCAAAAATAATGATCGGACTCGTTGACGGCAATAACTTCTTTGTCTCTTGCGAACGCGTGTTCAACCGCCGTCTCGTAGGACGCCCTGTTGCCGTCCTTTCCAACAACGATGGATGCTGCGTTGCACGATCAAACGAGTTCAAGGCACTCGGCATCTCAATGGGAACGCCGTATTTCCAACTGAAGCATCGGGAGAAATCCGGCGAGCTTTCATTCTGCTCATCGAACTACGAACTTTACGGAGATATGTCGAACCGCATCATCTCAATCCTTCGAGAAGAAGCGGTCGATGTCGAACAATATTCAATTGACGAAGCGTTCATCTATCCGCCAACGACAGCGGCAGAGGATTATGTGTCTTACGGTAAGCGCATCCGGGCGAAGATTCTCCGCTGGGTGGGAATCCCGTGCGGAGTTGGTTTCGCGCCCACCAAGACACTCGCCAAAATCGCCAATCACATAGGTAAGAAACGCCCGGAAGGTGTGTTTCTGTTGCCCGATGATCCAAGTGACATCCTCTCGCAGCTTCCTTGCGATGAGGTGTGGGGTGTAGGCCGCCGCCTTGCGCCAAAGCTCCGCGCCGAGCGCATCTTAACTGCCCAGCACCTCCGGGACGCAGCGGATGATGTACTTCGGTCTCTTGGCGGCGTTACGCTCCTTCGTGTTGCGATGGAACTTCGCGGCATATCCTGTCACGAAGAGCGAGACTACGATGCCGAACCCGATTCCATCTCCTGTTCCCGGTCATTCGGAGAGCCTGCTCCAACCCAAGAGGCTCTCGCGGAATCCCTCGCTTCGTTTACCGCGCAGGCTGCCGCCAAACTTCGCCGACACGGGCTTCTTGCCGCC
>JAZQTB010000107.1:0-12686 GCA_045630425.1 Kiritimatiellia bacterium
TTGAGAACGACGTTGAGCTTCTCCTCGCGGCACCAGCCGACAAAGGCGTCTATCCGGCCGAATACCCGCTCGCGGTAGCGCCCCGGGGCTTCTTCCAGCACGATCTGGTCGAAACCGAGACGCACGTGATCGAAGCCCATCGACTTTATGTTGGAGATGTCGCTGCGGGTGATGTAGCTCTCGAAATGCTCCAGGTCGCCTTCGGTTATCGGCAGACGCCACTCCTCGGGCAGCACGTTGAAACGCTTGTAGTTCGTCAGCCACCCGCCGATCCCCATGCCGCACTCGAAACCCGGCCAGGAAGCGGCGTAGGCTCCGAGCGACAGCAGGGCCGCGGCAACTGCGGCGCCAAATCGCACACGGGTCATTTACGAGACCTTCTCGATCTTGATTTTCACGGAATGACCGTTAAGCTCAGTCTCAACACTGTCGTTAGCGCCGAACTTGAACTCTCTCGTGAGCGTCTCGTTCTTGACGTAATCGATGTAACGTTCAAGCGCGGCCGACATTTCCGGATCGGTTTCCACCGTGACGGCTATGCGCTGCGTCACCTCGAAATCGGCTTCCTTGCGCATCGACTGGACATGGCTTACGAACTCACGTGCGAGACCCTCGGCGATAAGCTCGGGCGTAAGCGCCGTCTCAAGACCGACGACCACCGCGCCCTCGGACGCGACGACGAGACCTTCCTTCGGCGAGCGCGTCACAAGCACATCATCTGCCGTAATCGCAACTCCTTCAATCTCCTTCGTCCACCCCTCTTCCCTCATCCCTCTTCCCTCTTCCCTCATATCAGCTATCGCTGCGGCGACGGCCTTCATCTTGGGACCGCACTTCTTGCCGAGCGTCTTGAAGTTTGCCTTGTAGGAAACGTTGCAAAGCTCGGTTTCGTCGGCCACGAACTCGACCGTCTTGACGTTGAGCTCATCTTCGATAAGCGACTCGAGCCCCGCGACGTCACCGCCCGCCAGCTTAAGCGCTGAAAGCGGCTGACGGACCTTGAGATCGTTATCGGCTCTCAGACGGCGGCCGAGCTCGACGGCGGCCTGGACGTCGGCCATGCGGCGCTCCAGATCAAGATCGCGCGCGGCGGCGTTGGCCGTCGGGAAATCGCAGAGGTGAACGGAGTCGGGATCGCTCTTGCCCTTCAGGTTGCGGTAAATCTCTTCGGCGATGAACGGCGTAAAGGGAGCCGCGACCTTGGAGAGCTGGACAAGAACGTAACGCAAAGTCCTGTACGCCGAAAGCTTGTCGCCGTCGTTCGTCGACTTCCAGAAGCGGCGGCGGCTGCGGCGGATGTACCAGTTGGTCAGGTCTTCGACGAACTTGACGAACGGGCGGACGGACTTCTGAAGATCGTAGTTGTCCATCGCGTCCGTAACCTCGGCGATCAAAGTCTCCATCGAGGAGACGATCCATCTGTCGAGAACGTTCTCCGACTCGGGGAAAGCGACTTCCTCGTCGTGGAAGCCGTCGACGTTCGCGTAGGTTACGAAGAACGAATAGGCGTTCCACCACGGAATGAGCAGGTCCCGCATCAGCTGCTTAACGCCGTTCTCGGAGAACTTGAGCGACTCCGCCTTGACGACGGGCGAATAGATCATGTAAAGACGGATCGCGTCGGCGCCGTACGTGTTGAGCATCAGATTGGGATCGGGATAGTTCTTGAGCCGCTTCGACATCTTCTTGCCGTCTTCGGCGAGAATAAGCCCGTTTACGATGACGTTCTTATAGGGCGACTTATCGAAAAGGCAGGTTCCGAGAACCATGAGCGTATAGAACCAGCCGCGCGTCTGATCGAGACCCTCGGCGATGAAGTCCGCCGGGAAGAACTCATCAATTCTCTTCCCTCTTCCCTCTTCCCCGTTCCCCATTCCCTGTTCCCCCATATAATGCTGCTGGGCATAGGGCATCGAGCCGGACTCGAACCAGCAGTCGAGCACTTCGGGAGTGCGGTGATAGGTCTTGCCGTCTCTCTTAATGACGATCTTATCGACGAAATGCTTGTGGAGATCCGTAACCTTCTCGCCGGAAAGTTCCTCAAGTTCCTTGATGGAGCCGACGCAGATCATGTCCTCGGGATCGTCGTCGTTGATCCACACCGGGATGCAGCTGCCCCAGAATCGGTTACGCGAAATATTCCAGTCGCGGGCCTCTTCGAGCCAGTTGCCGAAGCGCTTCTCGCCGACGTAATCGGGCGTCCAGTGCACGGGCGCGTTGTTCTTCGCGAGACGCTCGTGGAGATCTTCGACGCGGACGTACCATGCGTCGATCGCGCGGTAGATGAGCGGCGTGTCGGTACGGTCGCAGAAAGGATACGAGTGGACAATCGTCGCCTGGTGAACGAGCTTGCCCTCGGCCTTGAGCCTCTTGATGAGATCCTTGTCGCAGTCCTTGCAGAAGCGGCCCTTGAGTTCGGGAATCGCGTCGGTGAAAGCGCACGCGTCGTCGAGTGGATCGACGAACGCCGTCATGCCCGCTTCCTTGCAGACGCGGAAGTCGTCTTCACCGTAGGCCGGCGCGATGTGCACGAGGCCTACGCCGTCGTCGGTCGTGACATAATCGTCGTTCGTCACGCGGAACGCGCCCTCGGCCTTCCTGTCGGCGAAATACGGGAAAATCGGCTCGTACTCCGAATCCTTGAGTTCTTCGCCCTTGCCTTCCCAGACGATTTCGTACATCTCTTCATTCTTGAAAATGAAAGGCAGACGGGCCTTCGCCATCACGTAAACGGGACGGGCCTCGTCGGTCATATCGCGCACGGCAACATAATCAAGCGATGCGCCGGCGCAAATCGCAAGATTTGAAGGAAGTGTCCACGGAGTCGTCGTCCAGATGAGAAAATAAAGAACGCTCCCCTCACTCTTAACTCTTAACTCTTCACTCTTAACTGACGTGGCGCGAACGCGGCACGTCACCGTAGGATCCTGAACGTCCTTGTAGTTGTTGCCGGCCTCGAAGTTCGAAAGCGGAGTCGAGAGCTTCCAGCTGTAGGGCATGATGCGGTGGGACTTGTAGACGCGGCCCTGATTCCAGAGTTGCTTGAAGACCCACCAGATCGTCTCCATGAACTCGGGATTCATCGTCTTGTAGTCGTTCTTGAAACCGACCCAGCGCCCCATGCGCGTAACCGTCTTCTCCCACTCGTTGACGTACTTAAGAACCATCGAGCGGCACTGCTCGTTGAACTTGTCCACGCCGAGAGCCTTGATTTCCGGCGCGCCTGCGACGCCGAGCGCCTCCTGAGCGAGAGCTTCGATCGGAAGACCGTGGGTATCCCAGCCGAAGCGGCGCTCGACATACTTTCCGCGCATCGTCTGGTAACGCGGCACGATGTCCTTGATGATACCCGCCAAGAGGTGCCCGTAGTGCGGCAATCCCGTCGCGAAGGGAGGACCGTCGTAGAATCTGTACTGGCTCTTGCCCTCGTTCTTGGCGAGAGACTTCTTGAACGTGCCGTCCTTCTCCCAATAGGAGAGGATTTCCTCTTCCATCTTCGGGAACGCGATCTTGTTGGAAACACTCTTAAACATTTTTTTACTCCGTTAAAATTCAACCGTGACGGCGCATCTGACGCGTCGGAGAAGGAGGATCGATCACTTCGGGCTCGAGTACCTTCGCCTTGCGCGCGGCCTCGCGGCGCATCATCCACATCTGGATAATGCTGAGAACCTGAGAAACCGTCCAGTAGAGAGAGAGGGCCGAAGCGAAATTGTAGAACATAACGAGCATCATGATCGGCATAAAGACCATCATCATGCGCTGCTGGTTCTTATCGCCCGCCGAAGGAGTGAGCTTGCTCTGCAGATACATCGTCGCCGCCATGAGAATCGGCAGAATGTTAAGACCGCCGAACGGGAACCAGGAGGCGAAAAGCCCCTCCGGCGCCGAAAGATCGTCGATCCACAGGAACGGCGCGTAACGAAGCTCAACCATAGACCGCAGCACGTTGAAAAGCGCGATGAAGATCGGAATCTGGATAAGCATCGGCAGGCACGAGCTCAGGGGATTCACCTTCTTCTCGCGATAGAGGGCGAACGTTTCCTGCTGAAGGCGCTGGGGATTGTCCTTGAACCTGGTCTGCAGCTCCTTGAGAAGAGGCTGGATTTCCTGCATCTTCTTCATACCCTCGGTCGACTTGCGCGTAAGAGGCCAGAACACGAGACGGACAAAGATCGTAAGAAGAATGATGGCGACGCCGTAGTTGGAAATCACAGAATGGAAGATATTGAGAAGCCAGACCATCGGATAGCAGAGGAAACTCCAGAAGCCGAATTCCATCACTTCCTTCATTCCGTTGTCGCCCATCAGCGACTGCTCCTTAGGCCCGATAAGGAATTCGCTCGTGCGCTTCTCGACCCCGCCGCCGAAAAGCACATCGACATTCGCATCGTACGGGCGATATATATCGTCGATTTCGATGTTACGGGTCACGTTCGCGGCAAAACCGCGATTCTCCTGGCTCGACCTGACGAACGCGGTGACGAAAAAGCGGTCTTTCAACGCGATCCAGTCCTGAGCGCCGTTTACGACGTCGGACTGTTCGACGGGCTCTCCCGCCTGAAGTTTCCTGGGTCCGCCGCAGCCGCAGCCGCCGGCCATGCCGCCGGCAAGCAGAGAATTGAGCTTAGGCGCGGCCTCGCTGTCGGTTCCGTAATAAACCACTTCGCCTTTGCCGCCGGCGCGGCGCGAGTCGACCGAAAGGATGTCGTCGGCCGCCTTCCCCATGGTCATCACGCCCATGGACATGGAGTTGCCGTCTTTCAGACGCGACGGCTCAGCGAACAAGTCGTCGACAACGACCTTGTAACCGGGCTTAAGGGTAATCTTTCTCTCGATTTTCGCCTCCGCGTTGGTAAAGACGACATAATCGGAACCCTTCTCCTTGAGAGCGAACGCGGCCTGGAACGAGAGACCTTCCACGCCCTTGAGCGTTCCGAGCGGAGAGCGCGCGTAATCCAGAACCACGGCAGGATTCTCATCGCCGACCGCTCCCGCTTTCTGAGCGTACTTTTTAAGCGCGGCCTTCTTTACACCGGCGCCCCACGAGGTCAGCTCGAGCTTAAGTTCGTCGTTCTCGAGAAAATAGACCTCTTCAGGAACATCGCTCGCGCGAAATTCGACTGGAGACTTCACCTCGGCCGCGGATACGGCGTCAGCGACGGTCCCGGCGGGAGATGCGGCAACGGCGGCCGGAGCATTGGTAGTCGCGGAGACCTCTTCGGCGTCGACCGCCTCGGGCGCCTCGGCGGGCCGAACCACATCTCTGCCGGACATGAAGCACCACACGAGCGCCAGTCCCAAAAACAGACAAATCAGTTTCTCAGTCTTGTTCATTTTTACTTTCCTTTAAATTAAAATCGTTTTTCCACTTCCCCATAGGAGGGACGGGATCATACCCGCTCGGCCCGAACGGACGGCATCTTGAAAGTCTCGATACTCCCAGCAGAAACCCCTTCACGGCTCCGTGGGTTCTTACCGCCTCTATCATATACGTCGAACAGCTCGGCTCAAACCTGCAGCAGCCTCTGAAAAGCGGACTCAAAACGATCTGATAGGCACGGACCGAACCGATCAGCATCGCCGAGAGAAATCTCGAGAGAAAACCCATTTCATCTCCTCCATCACGTCGGCGCACTTCCTGCCGATTATGGCGCGGCGGGCGATAAACACCCATTCCGTCTGAAGAGGGGCCGAACCGTCCTTGACCAGAAGCCGATAAGCTTCGCGCATAAGCCGCTTCGCCCTGTTTCTGTCGACGGCGTCGTGAAACGTCTTCTTAGAAACAACAACGCCGGCCATCCGGTCGGCGTCTGGTTGCGAAAGACGCCACGCGACGAGGAGACGCCCCTTTACGGAACGCCCCCGGTCGAAGACTTGCCTGTACTTCGCGCCGGGGAGTCGCGTGGACATTTCAAACGGCCTTTAGACCTGCGTCAAACGCTTACGGCCCTTGGCGCGACGGGCTGCGAGGACCTTACGCCCGCCCTTCGTCGCCTTGCGCGCACGATATCCGATTTTCCTTTTCCGCTTGATTTTTGACGGCTGCCATGTCATCTTCATGATTTCGATTCCTTTCGACTAAAATTGAAATTTAGGATATATTTTATCATATCCCGCGCTGAACTTCAAGGGTCATATTTCGCACTCCGCGGCCAATCTGCCGAACCTTCTTTCGAGTGCCATCGTCTCCTCAAGCGGCAGGGCGCCCGAAAGGGAATCCGCGGCGGAGAGATTGGCGGCTGCGGCGCACGACGCGAGACGAAGGGAATCTTCATCTGTCATGCCCTTGTGGATGCCGTACAGCATCGCCGCGCAGAACGCGTCGCCCGCCCCGACCGTGCCCTTGATCCATCCTTTCGGAAGTTTCAGCGACGCCACGCTCGCCGTCTTCCCGGAAGCGTCGCGGGCAAAACCGAACGCGGGACAGTGAAGAACGACCTTCTCCCTCACTCCGAGCTCGAAAAGCCTTTCTGCGATGAGGTTAAGTCTCTCGGGAGTCGTGCGCCCCCGGGCGTCGCGATAGTCGATTCCCGTCGCGAGCGAGCCTTCGATCTCGTTCACGATGAGGTAGTCGCAGTATTTCAGCGCGGGGCGCACCACCCGGGCGAAACGGGGCGAATTTTCGCTCACTATGTCGATGGACGTCTTCATTCCGTCCGCGCTAAGACGCGCGAGGAGCCGCGCGGCCGCGGTTCCGTATCGGGGATCGGGCTCATCCATGCCGTCGAGAAGAAGAAGATAGCCGAGATGGACCATCGAACATCCGGGAATCGGGGAGACGACGTCCTCGGGCCGGAGCATGGAATCGGCGCCGTGCATATTGAAGAACGTCCGCTCTCCGGTATCGGCCAACGTCATGACGTCGGTAAAGGACGTGGGACCGTCCACCCTGCGCACCCGCGAGACGTCTATGCCGCGGGAGGAAAGCGTCGAAACCGCGAACTCGCCCGGCTCGTCGGAGCCTACGCAGCCGACGGCGCAGACATCAACCGACGGATCGAGCGTCTTCAGATATATGGCCGTGTTGGACACGAGCCCTCCGAGAGAGCGCTCCATGCGCAGGACGCGCGAGAGCATGCCTCTTTCGGGCCAGGACTCGACGGTCTTCACGTTGTCGACGATGATGCTTCCTACGAATGCTATTCCGTTCATGGCCGATCCTTTAAACCTGGTCTATGGCGTAGCCGAGACAGATGGCGAACGTCATTACCGGTCCTCCATCGAAAAAAGCTTCATTACATTGACGAGGTCTTCACGGATCGCCTTCGCGGCGGCCACGGCGACATCGTGGATCTGAAGAGCCTCGCCCTTCTCCTCCGCGAGCGCGCGGACGGCCCTACCGCCGGCGAGAGCCCCGTAAGTGTAGTAGTTTATCTTTCTTATCCCCTTCGAGATGGCGTTTCTGAAATCATCGTCCGAAAGTCCCGAGCCTCCGTGCATCACGAGAGGAAGTCCGCCCGTCGCGGCGGAAACGCGCTCGATCACGTCAAGCGCGAGCGTGGGCTTCGCCTTGTAGACGCCGTGCACGGTGCCGAACGAGATGGCCAGCGCGTCCACGCCGGTCAGTTCGAGATATTTCGCGGCCTCCTCGGGGCGGGTGTAGAAATCCTCCGGCGAATATTCGCCGAGCTCGCCGTTGAAGTTGTGGGGCATCGAACCCAATTCCGCCTCGACGTCGGCACCGCGCCTCCTGGCCTCCTTCACGACCTCGGCGGCGACGGCGGCGTTCTCGCCGAAAGGAAGCGACGACGAATCGATCATTACCGAGGTGAAGCCGAGTTCGAGAGCGTGTCTGCACAGAGCGAAGTCCGTACCGTGGTCGAGATGGACGGCGACGGGAACCTTAGCCTCCTTCGCCAGCTGAAGCATGATGGGGGCGGCCATGTCGAGCGGAACGTATTTCTCGTGGGCGGGCGCGTGCTGGAGAATGAACGGCAACCCCGTCTCCTCCGCCGCCTCTATCGCCGCGCGGCCGTATTCCAGCGTTGAAAAATTAAACGCGCCGACAGCGCATCTCTTTTTTGCGCATTCGGCTAAAAGTTCACTCATTTTGGCTATCATCTTTTTTTCTCCTTTTAATGGATTTTAATTTCGGTTCAGTGCCCGCACCAGAAACGGTATGGCCTTTTCGAACGACACGCCGTACCAGTGGTCGTCGGCGGTGGCGCGTATGGACTCGCAGACGACGTCCGCCGCGAGCGCGGCCGATTCGAGCGGAGTTTTCCCGCACATCACGGCACCGGCGAAAACCGACGCGAAAACGTCTCCCGTCCCGTGGGACATGCGCTCGAGACGCTCGTTGAAATCATATTGGATCTCCGCACCGTCGCTCACCGCGCTGCCGAGTTCGGAAGGCCCGAAACTTACGCCAGTAAGGACGACGTTCTTCGCTCCGAGCGCGTGGATTTTCGCTATGAGATCCTCGACGTCGCCGCGGGTGTAGCCCGAGAGCTTGACCTCCGAGCCAGTCAGGAACGCGGCTTCGGTAAGATTCGGAAGAACGTAGTCCGCCCCGTCGCACAAGCGCGCCATCTTCGACGGAAAATCGTCAGCAAAGCCGGTGTATAGCTTCCCGTTGTCGGCCATGGCGGGATCGACGAACCTCAAAGCCCCTTCGTTGGAGCAGGAACGGATGATCGAGAGAATCGGGTCGATATGGCTTTCGCACACATAGCCCGTGTAGAACGCGTCGAACCTTATCCCCTGCTCGACCCATTTCTTTTCGACGTTGCCGAGCTCGCCGGTCAGATCGGCGAAACTCCAGGTCTTGAATCCGCCCGTGTGGTTCGAGAGTATCGCCGGAGGAAGAACCGCGCACTCGACGCCGCACGCCGAGACGAGAGGCAGCGCGACGGTCGTCGAACACTGACCGACGCAGCTGATATCCTGAACGGTGAGAAGTTTTTTCATGGTATGATTCCCGCGCCTTTCATCCAATAAGTGAAAGAAATTCCTGACGGACCTTCTCGTCGCTGCGGAACGAGCCGAGAACGGCCGACGTCGTCATTTCGCTGTTCTGCTTCTCCACGCCGCGCATCATCATGCAGAGATGCTTGGCCTTTATGACGACGCCGACGCCCTCGGCCCCCGACTCCGCCATCACGGCGGTGGCGATCTCCTCGGTCATGCGCTCCTGTTTCTGGAGACGCCTGGCGAACATATCGACGATGCGGGCGAGCTTGGAAACTCCCAGCACCTTGCCCTTTGAAATATAGCCTATCGCGCACCTGCCGTAGAACGGCAGCATGTGATGCTCGCACATCGAATAAAGTTCTATATCCTTCAGAATCACCATGTGGTTGGTGCCGCTCGTGAAATACGCGCCGTTCACGACGGCCTTGACGTTCTGACGGTAACCCCGCGTCAGAAAGGTCAGAGATTTCGCGACCCGTTCCGGAGTCTTCCTGAGACCCTCCCGGCCGGGATCTTCCCCAAGTTCGACGAGAAGACTCTTCACGAGAGCGGCGATCTTCTTCTGATTCGGTTCTTTAGGCTTTTTCATATCCGTACATTTTACCATATTGATGAACATATCACCAATACTATCGTTACAGATCGACGGCGCCCCGGCGTAAAATTTCAACATCCCCGCCGACGCTTACGGCGACGACCGTCGATGCGACCCCGCCGGGGCTTACGCCGCCGTCTACGACGATATCCGCCGAGAGACCCACCGACCTGAGCGCTTCGGCGGCTTCGACGGCGGCCTGGGAACCGGAGAGATTTGCGCTCGTGACCTTAAGCGCGCCGCCGCACTTCTCTATAAGTTCTCGCGTCCACGCGAAATCGGGAACCCGAAAGCCTTCGGTGGACTCTCTGTTAGAAACGACGAGAGTGAGAGCGCCCGGCCAATGACACTTAGCCAGTTCCGCCGCGCGTCTGGACAAATTAAACCCGCGCCGTTCGACAGCCTCGACGCTTGAGGCCAGAAACGCGATGGGCTTTTTTTCGGACCGCCCCTTTATCGTGTAGAGACGGTCCACGGCGGCTGGAAAATCGGGATGGGCGGCAAGGCCGTAGACGGTATCCGTCGGAATCACCGCCACGCCGCCTTTCAGAAGCGTATCCGCCGCGGCGTCCAGCCCTGCGCAATCACAGCCGACGACCCTCATCAAAGCCCCATTTCGGTTAAAATGCGGGCGGCGAGCTTCACCATTTCGACGCAGGGACGCTTGGCGTAGTACGCGCTTGTGCGCTCTTCGGGCGCACCGCCCGCGGCCGCGCCCGTGCCGTCGAGAAGTTCGCGGCAGACAATCGAGCCGCAAGCCTCCCTGAATCGGCGGCAGAATTCCTGGACATGGCCGTAAACGACGGCTTTGTCGTCGCCGTATTCAAGTCCGAACAGGAGAGACGCTCCCGTAACCGCGCCGCACACCTCGCGCATGCGGCCGACGCCTCCGCCCAGACCGCAGGAGATTTTCGCCGCCGCGCCTTCATCGAGTCCGTACCTGTCCGCGAACGCGAGAAAGACGGACTGCGAACAGTTTCTGCCGCTCTTGAAAAGATCTTCGGCCATAGACTCTCGCGATTTTTCTTCCATTTATTTTCCCTCCGTGTCCTTCAGCATCGTCTCGAATTCCGCGCCGGACACTCCGCAGAGCACCATCCGCTTAGTCTTCGACGTTTCGCCGGACTTGAATTTAACGCGCGACTTGGGCAGACCGAAAGCGTCCGCCACCGTTTCTACGAGTTCCTTGTTGGCCTTCCCGTCGACAGGCGCGGCGCGGAGCCGGACCTTCAGCGCGTCGGCGACGACGCCGTCGACGCCCGAGCGCGACGAGCGCGGCTGCGCTCGGACGTTCACTATTACGCCTTCGGGGCTTTCGGTATAACAGCTCATATCGCTCCGTATTCCTCAGCGGCAGCCTTCAAGCGCCTCGGCTATTTCGGCTTTCGTCAGATCTCTGAATTCGCCCGGCTTGAGATCCGCGGGGAGCGTCAGCGAACCGACGGCCACGCGCTTGAGCGAGACGACGACGAGGTGCGCCGCCGAGCACATATAGCGGATCTGGCGCTTGCGGCCTTCCTTGAGGACGAACTCAAGCGTCGTAACGTTGTTGAACGTCTCGCCCACGACCCTCACCGGCACGGGCCGCGTCACGTATCCGTCGGGCATTTTGACCGGCCCGCGCAGGACGGCGAGCTTTTCGTCGCTCCACCTTCCGGCGGCCTTGACGATGTAGGTCTTCGCATGTCCGAACCGGGGATGGGTCAACCTGTTCGTGAGTTCACCGTCGTTGGACATCAGAAGGAGCCCTTCGGAATCCTTGTCGAGCCTGCCGACCGGAACGAGCCTTTCGTCGACCGCCCCCCTGATGAGATCGGCCACCGTGGTTCCGCCGAAGGGGTCGCTCATCGAACTTAAAACGCCGACGGGCTTGTAGAGCATGACCGTGCGTCTGGTCTCCGCCGCGCTGATTCCGTCGCCGTCGACCGCGACGGCCGCGGCTTCGGGATCGAATCTGGCCCCGGCCTCGCGGACGACGATTCCGTCGACGGTTACGCGGCCCGCCTCGATTATCGCGGCGGCGCCGCGCCTCGACGCGACACCCGCCCTCGCGAGAATATTCTGCAATCTTTCTTCTGCCATTTTATCCGTCCCGTCCGGCCGCGCAGTCAACGGGCCGGATTCCTTGCCCCGCAGATAGTACAAAGACTGATTCTCGGCGCACGTTCGCGCGAAGAATCAGTCTCCTGTATTTCGTGCTTTCTTCAACCGCGTCACAGGGACGCGGCCGTTCAGGCGTTCTTGGCGATCTCAACGAGCGTCTTGAAGCCGGCGGGATCCTGAATGGCGATCTCGCTGATCATCTTGCGGTTGAGCGTCACGCCGGCCTTGATGAGACCGGCCATGAACTTCGAGTAGCTGATGCCCTCGGCGCGGGAAGCCGCGTTGATGCGGGCAATCCAGAGCTGACGGAAGTCGCGCTTCTTGAGCTTGCGGTGCTCGGTCGAAAGGCGCATCGCGCGGTCGACGGCCTCGGTAGCCGTACGGAAAAGTTTGGAACGCGCTCCATAAAAGCCCTTCGCCAGTTCAAGGCGGCGGCGGCGGCGTTCGCGGGAAGCGGGTGCATTAGTAACACGCATTGTATCTTACCTCCTTCAGTCCTGAAGCATACGCTTCATCGTTTTGGTGACGCCCTTATCGGTCACCGTGATACCGCGCAAATTACGCTTGCGCGCCCTGGGTTTGTAGCCGTTGAGGTGAGCCTTGCCGCCCTGAGAGCGCATAACCTTACCCGTGGCCGACGTTTTCATGCGCTTGGTGGCGCACTTTTTGGTTTTCATCTTAGGCATTTTGCTGTTCCTTATTTAGGATTTTACCTTTTCTTCCTTACCGTTCGGGCAGTCGGTTTACAGGCCCGATCCAGACGGAATTTTGAACAGTATACAATTTTCACCCCCCTGAAGTCAAGTACGGGTATTGCGTCTCAAAAATTACAAATGACCCGCGTGTCGCGTCTAAAGCCGCGCCCCGTGGCTCATTTGTGATATATTTTTCGTCGCCTCCTGTGCTAAGCCTTCTATTTTAGGCAATGCTACGCCACTCGGCAGGAATCTGTCGAGACTTGCCTGAGTGAATTTTACAGGCCACCCAGCCGCCCGTTGCTTGTTACAATCTCAGAAATTCTCTTGAAACATACCGCTGCGGCATCTCGTCAATCGCAAGAGGAATACCTTTT